>NZ_CABVGP010000004.1:0-300000 GCF_902497555.1 Amycolatopsis camponoti
GGCGCCACGTGAACACCACCAGCGCCACGACACCGGCGACGATCGGCGCCCACGCCGGCACCGGTGGCTCCGCGCCGCCCTGCTCGCCGGTCGACGACAGCCCGTACAGCACCCCGCCGAACCCGATCGCCGACAGCAGCACCGACGGCACGTCCAGCGGCACCCGCCGCGTCTCGCTGTCCAGGCGCAGCTGCAGCGCACCGGTCACCAGCGCCGCGATCGACAGCGGCAGCACGATCCAGAACATCCAGCGCCAGCCCAGCGACGAGAGCACCGCGCCGCCGATCGTCGGCCCGATCGCCGGTGCCACCGCGATGACGATCGTGATCGTGCCCATCGTCGCGCCACGCCGCTCCGGCGGCACCAAGCGCATCACCGTCGTCATCAGCAGCGGCAGCATCACCGCCGTGCCGCACGCCTGCACCACGCGCCCGGCCATCAGCATCCCGAACCCGGGCGCCAACGCGCACAGCAGCGTGCCCAGGCTGAACGCCGACAGCGAGAAGAGGAAGACCTGCCGCGGCGAGAACCGCTCGAGCAGGAACCCGGTCGTCGGGATGACGACCGCCATGGTCAGCAGGAACCCGCTGGTCAGCCACTGCACGGTCGTGGTCGGCACCCGCAGGTCGACCGTCAGGTCGCGCAGCGCGACACTCAGGATCGTCTCGTTGAGGATCATCACGAACGCCGACAGCACGAGGACCCCGATGAGGAGCCCCGGACGCACCGGAGCGCGATCCAGGTCGGCGGGCGGGGTGGACACGGTGTCGGTCACGGGGCGAGACTCTCCTGATCCGGGCACGCGAACCCGGCGGAGACCGGGCACGAGCATGCGTCTTCTTGCAGTGTGCCCGTTTCGACGTCTTCGTGTCACGGCGGTTTACGCCGTGCGCGCGGTCACACCGGACCCCCTGCTGACCCTCCGCAGCCGTCCGATATGCTTTCTCGAGTACGGAGTTCCGCAGCGCGCGATTAGCTCAGCGGGAGAGCGCTTCCCTGACACGGAAGAGGTCACTGGTTCAATCCCAGTATCGCGCACCACGAGCCCGCCCCCCGGGAAACTCGTGGAAGTTCGTACGACGGGCGATTAGCTCAGGGGGAGAGCGCTTCGTTCACACCGAAGAGGTCACTGGTTCGATCCCAGTATCGCCCACTCGAATCGGGAGAGTCGTGTTCGCGGAAAGCGCGAACCGGCTCTCTCGTTCTGTGTCCTGTGGGGGCCGTGCCCCCACACCCCCGCCGGGGGCACGCCCCCGGACCCCCCCGTGGTTGCGTTCTGGTGGTGGGTGCGGGTTTGTTTTCTGGGGGCTTTTACAGCAGCCTTCGCTGGACTGCGTCGGCGATGATCGTGTTGGTCAGCTTCTTCAGCTCTGCCGGGTCCGGGAGGGTGTGGGGCCGGCGGCCGGCGAAATGCAGGTGGCTTGCGCCGATCAGGGACAAGGCCAAGGAATCCACCTCTGCGTCTGCCGCCAAGCGGCCTTGGGCGCGCTCTGCCGCCAGGTAGGTCGAGAGCATCTCTCTTGCCTCCGTCAGGAACGGCAGGCCGTCGCCGTCGGCTGGGCGGCGTAGGCGGGTGCGGAGTTCGTCGCGGAAGAACACCAAGCTCGTCAGGGCCACCGAGACCGGGTCGAACAGCTCCGTCAGAGCGTCCAGCAGGTTCGTCGCCACTGTGCGTGTTCCCGCTGATGCTTCCAGCAGTGCCGCCTGGTCTTTCAGGCGGGCGATGCGGTCCTTGACCAGCTCGGCCAGGAACGCGTCGAAGTCGGTGAAGTGGCGGTGCAGTACGCCCTTCGCGACGTCGGCTTCCGCTGTCACCGCACGGCTGGTCAGGGCGTTCGGGCCGTCGCGGAGCAGGACGCGCTCGGCCGCCTGGAACAGCTGCTGGCGCACGTCGCGCAGGTGGACCCCGGTCGGCATGGGCCCATTCTCCGTTATGCCCGCCGCGAACGCCCACGCGGTTGTTCTAGTGGGCGAGCGCCCATTAAGGTGGGCGCATGCCCACTCAGCCTCATGAAGCCCGTGCCTTCGCCGAATCCTTCGGGATCGACGCCGAACGCTACGACCGGGCCCGGCCGGAGTATCCCGCCGAACTCGTCGACCGTGTCGTCGCCGCGAGTCCTGGTCCCGACTTCCTCGACGTCGGCTGCGGCACCGGGATCGCGGCGCGGCAGCTCCGGGCCGCGGGCCGCCGGGTCCTCGGCGTCGACCCCGATCCGCGGATGGCCGCCTTCGCGCGTGCCAGCGGCGTCGACGTCGAAGTGGCGAAGTTCGAAGACTGGGACAGCGCGGGCCGGACCTTCGACGCGGTCGTCGCCGGGCAGTCCTGGCACTGGGTCGATCCCGTCGCCGGCGCGGCCAAGGCGGCGGGCATCCTGCGCCCCGGTGGGCTGCTCGCCCTGTTCGCGCACGCGTTCCAGCCGCCGGCCGCGGTGGCCGACGCCCTCGCCGAAGGCATTCGCCGGGTGCTGCCGGACTCGCCCTTCGGGAAGGAGCCGAGGAGTGCCGCCGAACTCTACGAAGTCATGTTCGCCAAGTTCGCCGACGGCATCCGGGAGTCGGGGCGCTTCGGCGAACCCGAGCGGTCGCGGTTCACCTGGGAACGCGCCTACACGCGCGACGAATGGCTGGATCTCCTGCCGACGACCGGCGGACTGACCCGGCTCGGGCCCGAAGCGCTCACCGACGTGCTCGACGGCGTGGGCGCGGCGATCGACGCGCTCGGCGGGGGCTTCACGCTGCCGTACACGACGCTGGCGGTGGTCGCCGGGAAGCCTTGACAAAAAAAGTTGTCGGTGAGACCTTGGGGACCAGTCAGTCAGACCGAAGAACCTTCGGCCGGATCCCGGGAGTCCCCATGTCTTTCCAGGCCTACCTCGACAACGCCGAGAAGCAGACCGGCATCACCCCGCGCGCCTTCCTCGGCCTCGCGGCGGAGAAGAAACTCACGAAGCACGGCGAGATCATCACGTGGCTGAAGACCGAGCACGGCCTCGGCCACGGCCACGCGACGGCGATCGCGCGGCTCGTCACCAAGGGCCCCGAGTTCGTCGCCGCGCACCACACCGACGGTGTGCTCCACCTCGACGGCGTGGCCGCCCGGGCCTGACCCGGGCAGCCACGGCGGCTCAGGCGATCGGGCCGAGGTACGTGCCGCCGGAGACGTCGAGGGTGCGCCCGGTGATCCAGCGCCCGCCCGGCCCGGCCAGGAACCCGACGACGTCGGCGACGTCCTCGGGCTCGCCGATCCGGCCCAGCGCGGTCATCGCGGTGAGGCCGGCCGCCGCCTCGGGGATGGCCAGCACCGGCTCGGTGAGGTCGGTCCGGATCGGGCCGGGCGCGACCGTGTTGACCGTGATCCCGCGCCGGCCCAGCTCGTTGGCCAGCGTCGGCGCGAGCGCCTCGACCGCGGCTTTGCTGACGGTGTAGGCGATCTGGCTCTGCACCGCGATCCGCGAGGCCATCGAGCCGACGGTGACCACCCGGCCGCCGTCGTTCAGCAGCGGCATCAGGCGCTGGACCAGCAGCATCGGCGTCTTGACGTTGACGGCCAGGATCCGGTCCAGCTCGTCTTCGGTCACCTGGCCGATGGTGCTGTGCGAGCCGATGCCCGCGTTGTTCACCAGGACGTCCAGACCGTCGAACACCTCGCTGACCGCGTCGGCCAGCCGATCGACGGCGCCGGCTTCGCCGAACCGGGCGCACACGGGGAACGCGCGCCCGCCGGCTTCTTCGATCAGTGCGACGGTCTCCTTGGCCGCGACCTCGTTGCCGCCGTGGTGCACGGCGACCACGGCACCGTCGGCGGCCAGCCGCCGGGCGATCGCGCGGCCGATCCCTCGCGAAGCTCCGGTCACCAAGGCGTTATTCGTCATGTCCGGCTCCTCCGGGTCGGTGCCGGGCCGTGGTGGCCCGGCGACGACCCAGAGGTTCGCGCGCCGCGCTGACCGCACGCGCACCGTTCGCGAACCGCCGCGGGAGCCGCCGGTCAGCGGCCCACCGCGGCCGCCGGTTCCGGAGTCGCGGGCGCCGGCGCCGGGTGCCGCGGCAGGAACGCGGCGACGGCCAGCGCGATGAGCGCCGCGGCCGAGCCCATCCCCAGCACGAGCCGGAACCCGTTCTGCGAAGGCAGGTCCACCGGTCCGAAGTGGATGGTCAGCCGGGCGAGGATCAGCCCGGCGGTGGCACTCGACACCGACGTCCCGATCGACCGCATCAGCGTGTTGAGGCTGTTCGCGGCGGCGGTCTCCGACACCGGCACGGCGCCCATCACGAGCGACGGCATCGCGCCGTAGGCGAGCCCGATGCCGGCGCCGATGACGCTCGAAATCAGCACGAGGTGCCAGGTCGCGCTCATCAGGACGATGCCGAGGGCGTACCCGGCCGCGACGACGACCGCGCCGAGCATCAGCGTCGTCTTCGGGCCGCGCGTGGCCGTGATGCGCGCGGACACCGGTGCCAGCGCCATCATCACCAACCCCGACGGCGCCATCACCAGGCCCACCGCCAGCATCGACTTCCCGAGGCCGTACCCGGTGGCGGCCGGCAGCTGCAGCAGCTGGGGCAGCACCAGCGACATCGCGAACATCGCGAAACCGAAGACCGCCGACGCGATGTTCGTCAGCAGCACCTGGCGCCGCGCGCTCGTCCTCAGGTCCACCAGGGGCCGCGGCGTGCGCAGCTCCCAGCGTCCCCACAGCGCCAGGACGACGACCGCGGCGGCGAGCAGGCCCAGCGTGGCCGCGCTGCCCCAGCCCCAGTCGGCGCCCTTCGAGATCGCCAGCAGCAGGCACACCAGGGCGACCGAGAGCCCGGCCGCGCCGAGGACGTCGAACCGGCCGCCGGTGCGCACCGGCGACTCCGGCACGAGCGCGACGACCAGCGCGGTGACCACCAGGCCGAGGCCGGCCGCGGTCCAGAAGAGCACGTGCCAGTCGGCGTTTTCGGCGAGGAGCGCCGCCGCGGGCAGGCCCAGGGCGCCGCCGACGCCGAGGGACGCGCTCATCAGCGCGGTCGCGGAGCCGAGCCGTTCGGCGGGCAGCTCGTCGCGCATGATGCTGATCCCGAGCGGGATGACGCCGGCGGCCAGGCCCTGCAGCGTCCGGCCCGCGACCATCGGCACGAGGGTGTCGGAAAGCGCGCCGATCGCCGAGCCGACGACCAGGGCACCGAGGCTGACGAGCAGCATCCGCCGCTTGCCGTACATGTCGCCGAGGCGGCCCATGGTCGGCGTCGCCACCGCGCCCGCGAGCAGGGTGGCCGTGATGGCCCAGGTGGCGTCGGCCGCGGAGGCGTGCAGTAGCCCGGGCAGGGCGGGGATCAACGGGATGACCAGCGTCTGCATCAGCGAGACGGTGATGCCCGCGAGGGCGAGGACCGCGACGACGAGGTTCGCGCGGGGCGACGTCTCTCTCGCGGGCGTGGCTGGGTCGAGCACGGGCGGTCCTCCGGAGATCTGAATTAAATCAGTTGCTTGACTCAGCGTAGCAGTCTTCGGTTGACTACCGACGAACCGACGGCCACCGTGGAGGAACGATGACGGCCACCGAGATTCCCGAGTTCCCGATGCCCCGGGCCGCGGGCTGCCCGTTCGACCCGCCGCCCGCCGCCCGCGCGCTGCAGGAGGAGACCCCGCTCGCCCGGGTCCGGCTGTGGGACGGCAGCACGCCGTGGCTGGTGACCCGCTACGCCGACCAGCGCGCGCTGCTGGCGGATCCCCGGGTCAGCGCCGACATCACCCGGCCCGGGTACCCGAGCCCCGCGCCGTTGCCGAAGAACGGCACCGGATTCGGCTTCATCCTCATGGACAACCCGGAGCACGCGCGGCTGCGCAAGATGGTGACGGCGCCGTTCACGATCCGCCGGGTCGCCGCGATGCGCCCGGCCGTGCAGCGGATCGTCGACGACCTGATCGACGAGCTGCTGGCCGGCCCGAAGCCGGTGGACCTCGTCGAGGCGTTCGCGCTGCCGGTGCCGTCACTGGTGATCTGCGAGCTGCTCGGCGTCCCGTACGCCGACCACGGCTTCTTCCAGGAGAACAGCAAGGTCATCGTCCGCCGCGACGCGAAACCCGAGGAGCGGACGGCCGGGCTCCAGGCGATGATCGGCTACCTCGACCGGCTGGTGGGGGCGAAGCTCGACGATCCGGCCGGCGACCTGCTTTCCGGGCTCGCCGCCCGGGTCGCGGCGGGCGAGCTGACCCGGGTCGAAGCGGCGCAAATGGGCTTCCTGCTGCTCGTCGCCGGCCACGAGACGACGGCGAACATGATCGCGCTCGGCACGCTGGCCCTGCTGGAGCACCCGGACCAGTTGGCGCTGCTGCGCGAGGGCGACGATCCGGCGCTGGTCGCGTCGGCGGTCGAAGAGTTGTTGCGCTACTTGAACATCACCCACAACGGGCGCCGGCGCGTCGCGCTGGAGGACATCGAAATCGCCGGGGAGACGATCCGCGCGGGCGAGGGCCTGATCATGGCGAGCGATATCGCCAACCGCGACCCGGCGGTCTTCCCGGACGGTGACCGGCTCGACCTCACCCGTGACGCGCACCGGCAGGTCGCGTTCGGCTTCGGCGTCCACCAGTGCCTCGGGCAGCCGCTGGCCCGGCTCGAGCTGCAGGTCGTCTACAGCACGCTGTACCGGCGGATCCCGACGCTGGCGCTGGCCACCGACCTCGAGCGGGTCCCGTTCAAGCACGACGGGTCCGTGTACGGCGTGTACGAGCTGCCGGTCACCTGGTGAAGCGGGTCAGACGCTCCGCAGCACCGACACGACCACGCCCAGGATCGCCGCCCGGTCGCCGTCGATGACGTCGTAGGCGGGGTTGCGGGGCTCGAGGTAGACGTGGCCGTCGCGGCGGCGGTACACCTTGACCGTCGCCTCCTCGTCGATCATCGCCGCGACGATCTGGCCGGAGTGGGCCTCGGTCTGCTGCTTGACCACGACGATGTCGCCGTCGCAGATGGCCGCGTCGATCATCGAGTCACCGCGCACGCGCAGGCCGAAGACCGTGCCGCGGCCGGTGAGGTCGCGCGGCAGCTTGAGGACGTCGTCGACGTGCTCCACGGCCGAGATCGGCGTGCCGGCGGCGATGTCGCCGACGACCGGCACCGGGACCGAGTCGGCGTCCTCCCGCGCTTCGCCGCCCTGCAGGAACGCGCGCACGTCCATCGGGCGCGACACGCCTGTGCCGCGGCGCAGAAAACCCTTGTCCTCCAGGCTCGCCAGGTGCTTCGACACCGACGACGTCGACTGCAGGCCGACGGCCTCGCCGATCTCGCGGGTGCTGGGGGAGTAGCCGTGGCGGACCACCGAGTCGCGGATCGCGACCAGGATCTTCTGCTGCCGCTCCGGCAGGGCCGAGGCGTCGAGGTGCTCGAACGTGTCGTCGTAGGTGGTCACCGGCGAATCCTAGAGGCAGGCGCCCGGCGGGGCGCGCCCTGGTCGGCCCGGCGGGTCCCGCTGACCGGAACATCGAGTGACGGTTGGCGTCTAACCAACAGTAGTCGAGACTTCGCGATCTATTGACTCACTGTCCGTTTCGTCTTATGGTCTAGACCACAATTTTCCTTCGCTCGAACGACTTCCCGGCGCGGCGGGCTCTCCCCGCCGCGGTTTCGCCGTACCCGGCGGCGGGAAGCGAGCCTGTCCCCGAAGGAGCTGGTATGAACCGCAAACTGGTCGCGGCCGCGGCGGGAGCCCTCCTGGCCCCGGTCCTGGTGGTGGTGAGCCCCGCCGGCATCGCGAGCGCGCACGGCTACGTCAACTCCCCGGCGAGCCGCCAGGCGCAGTGCGCGCAGGGCACCGTGCCGTGCGGCGACATCAAGTACGAACCCCAGAGCGTCGAGGGCCCGAAGGGCCTGAAGTCCTGCGACGGCGGCAACGAGAAGTACGCCGAGCTCAACGACAACGGCAAGGGCTGGCGGGCCTCGCCGGTCGGCACGACGGCGACGTTCACCTGGACCTTCACGGCCCGCCACCGCACGACGAACTACGAGTACTGGATCGGCGGCGACAAGGTCGCGGACATCAGCGGCAACAACGAGCAGCCGCCGGAAACCCTTTCGCACCAGGTGAACCTGAGTGGCCACCCGGGACGCCAGACGGTCCTGGCGGTGTGGAACATCGCCGACACGACGAACGCGTTCTACTCCTGCATAGACCTGCAGGTGGGCTGAGCCCCCGCCGCCCGGGAGCGCGCGGCTCCCGGGCGGCGGCGCACCGGTGACCGACCAGGCGGCCCGGCCGCGAAATATCAGACTTCAGGACCGGCGTTGCGTCGTGACGCCGCGGCGGAGGTCGCCGGGCAGGGGGCGGACGCGGTGGAGGTCGCGGCGGGCGGTCGAGTGCAGCTGCCAGGGCACGCTGGTCACCATCACGCCGGGCTCGAACAGCAGCCGGCCCTTCAGCCGCAGTGAGCTCTGGTTGTGCAGGATGTTCTCCCACCAGCGGCCGACGACGTATTCGGGGATGTAGACGCAGACGACGTCGCGGGGGCTGGCGCGCCGGAGGTTCTTGACGTACTGCACCACCGGCCGGGTGATCTCGCGGTACGGGGACTCGATCACCTTGAGCGGGACCTTCATCGCGCGTCCCTCCCACTGCCGCCGGAGTGCGCGGGTGTCGGCGTCGTCGACGTCGACCGTGATCGCGGTCAGCGTGTCCGGCCGGGTCGCGCGGGCGAACGCGATCGCGCGCTGGCTGGGTTTGTGCAATGTGGACACCAGGACGATCGCGTGGACGCGGCTGGGCAGCAGCTCGCTCTCCTCGTCGGGCAGCAGCTCTTCGCGGACGTGGGTGTAGTGCCGGTGGATCGCCCGCATGAGGATGTAGAGCACCGGGATGGCGATGACGACCAGGTAGGCACCGTGGGTGAACTTGGTGACCAGCACGACGACGAGGACGATCGCGGTCAGGATCGCGCCGAGGGCGTTGATCAGCCGTGAGCGCCGGGCCGCCCGCCGTTCGCGCGTGCCGGCGGTGTCGGCGAGCACGCGGTTCCAGTGCCGGACCATGCCGGCCTGGCACAGGGTGAAGGAGGTGAACACGCCGAGGATGTAGAGCTGGATGAGCCGGGTGGTGGACCCGTCGAAGGCGAAGACCAGGATCCCGGCGACCACCGAGAGGGCGATGATGCCGTTGGAGAACGCGAGCCGGTCGCCGCGGGTGTGCAGCTGCCGGGGCAGGTAGCGGTCCTGGGCGAGGATCGAGGCCAGCAGCGGGAAGCCGTTGAACGCGGTGTTCGCCGCGAGGATCAGGATGAGGGCCGTGCTGGCCTGCAGCACGTAGAACAGCACCGCGTGGTCGCCGCCGAACACGGCCGCGCCGATCTGGCTGATCACGGTGCGCTGCGGGTCGGAGGTGCAGTCGCCGCGGAAGCCGGCCAGGTCGCAGGTGTTCTCGGCGATGTGGACCCGGGCGATCAGGGAGAGCGCGGTGATGCCGCCGAACATGACGACGGCGATGACGCCCATGGCGGTCATGGTGCGGGCGGCGTTGAGGGCCTTCGGCTTGCGGAACGCGGGGACGCCGTTCGAGATGGCTTCGACGCCGGTGAGCGCGGTGCACCCGGAGGAGAAGGACCGCAGCAGCAGGAACACCAGCGCGAGCCCGGTCAGGCCGGCTTGCTCGGGCCGGATGGCGTAGCCCGCGCTTTCGGCGACCGGGGTGTGCCCGGTGGCCGCGCGGGTGAAGCCGACCACGAGCATCAGCACGACGGTGGCGATGAACAGGTAGGTGGGGGCGGCGAACGTCCGGCCGGATTCGCGGATGCCGCGCAGGTTCATCGCCATGAGCACCACGATGAACCCGAGGTCGAGCAGGATCCGCTGGTCGTTGAGCTGCGGGACGGCGGAGATGATGTTGTCCACGCCGGAGGCGACCGACACGGCCACGGTCATGATGTAGTCGACCATCAGCGCGCCCGCGACGACGAGTCCCGCGTGCCGGCCCAGGTTGCGGGACGCGACTTCGTACGAGCCGCCGCCGCTGGGATAAGCGCGCACGACCTGGCGGTAGGAGATCACCACGACGGTGAGCAGGACGGCGACCGCGAGCCCGACCCAGGGGGCCAGGGTGAGGTAGGCGAGGCCGCCGATCGACAGGATGAGCAGGATCTCCTGGGTGGCGTAGGCGACCGAGGAGAGCGGGTCGCTCGCGAAGATCGGCAGTGCGAGCCATTTCGGCAACAGCGTGTCGCCGAGGGTGTCGCTGCGGAACGGCCGTCCGAGTACCAGCCGTTTGAGCCATGAGGTGGATGCCGGCACGTACGGCAGCGTGCCTTCTGCCGCGGGGCTCCGGCGTAGGGAAAACGTCAAGATCCGGGCGCCGGCGTAGGGAATGCGTAAACCTCCCCGGGCAGAACGTCAGAGTCCCGTCAACGACGCTGGTCCCCGGCGACGCGGGGGTCACGGCCGGCCGGCGCGAAGGGGAGAGGCGGACGAGCAGGCGGGTCGAGTAGCCTGAGCGCGGCGCGCCGGGAAGTCTGGTCGGCATCCGGATCGGGATGTGGAGGACCGGCATGCGCGGGGTCGAAACCGTACTTTTCCTGGTGGTCGTCGCCACGGTGGTGGCCACCTTCGCGCGGCGGCTGCGGATTCCGGCGCCTTCCCTGCTGGTCGTCGTCGGCGTGGTCGTGGGCCTGGTGCCCGGGGTCCCCGCCGTGCAGGTGACCCCGGAAGTGATCAGCCTGATCGTGCTCCCGCCGCTGCTGTTCGCCGCGGGGGAGGAACTGCCGTGGCGCGATCTGCGCGCCGTCGGACGGCCGGTCGCGGTGTTGTCGGTCGGCCTGGTGCTGCTGTCGGCCGCCGCGGTGATCGGGACGGCCGTCCTGGTGACGCCGCTGCCGGTCGGGATGGCGTTCGTGCTGGGCGCGGTGCTGGCGAGCACGGACCCCGTCGCGGTGACCGCCCTCGCGCGCCGGCTGGCGCTGCCGCCGCGGGTGCAGGCGCTGATCCAGGCGGAGAGCCTGTTCAACGACGCGACCAGCCTGCTGCTGTTCCGGGTGGCGTTGTTCCTGGCCGTCGCCGGGGGTGCGGCGTCGTGGGGACGGACCGTGAGCGAGTTCGCGGTGCTCGCCGGCGGCGGGGTGGCGATCGGCGTGGTGACGGCGATCGGGGCGTTCCTGATCCGGCGGCGCACCGAAGACCCGGTGCTGGAGACGGTGATCTCGCTGGTCACGCCGTACGCGGGGTACGTCGTCGCCGAGTCGATCGGCGGGTCGGGGGTGACGGCGGTGGTCGTGGCGAGCGTGCTCCTCGGGACCCAGGCCGAACGGCTGACGACGGCCCGGATCCGGCTGCAGGTCGGTGCGGTGAACCAGACCGTGGTGTTCCTGCTGGAGAGCGTCGTGTTCGGCCTGATCGGGCTGCAGCTGCCCGCGCTGGTGCGCCGGGTCGCCGGCGGTGGCGCCTGGTGGCTGCTGCAGGCCCTGGCGATCGCGGTGACGCTGGTCGTGGCGCGGCTGCTGCTCGTGTTCGTGCTCTCCGCCCTGCGCCAGCGGCGCGTGGACGGCCGGCTGTCCTGGCAGGTGCCCGCCGTCATCTCGTGGGCGGGCGCCCGCGGGGTGGTGCCGTTGGCGGCGGCGCTGTCGCTGCCGGTGTCCACTTTGGACGGTTCCGCGCTGCCCGCGCGTGACCTGGTGCTGCTGCTGACCACGGCGGTGATCGTGCTGACGCTCGTGGTGCAGGGGTTCACGCTGGCGCCGCTGGTGCGGCGGGCCGGCATCGCGCTCGACCCGGCCGACCTGCGGACGGAGTACGGCGCGGCCCGCCGCAAGCTCGCCGAGGCCGGGCTGAGCCACCTGGACCACCTGGCCGAAACCGAGTCCGCGCCGGAGTTCGCCGTGGACCGGCTGCGGACGAGCTGGCAGACCCGGCTGGACCGCGTCCAGGACGAGGACGAGACGGGGGACCCGATGCGCGGGATCGACTACCGGGCCCTGCGCCGGGAGCTCATCGACGTCGAGGCGGCCGAGCTGGCGCGCCTGTTCGAGGCGGGCGAGATCACCGACGGGACCCGCCGGCGGATCCAGCGGGTGCTCGACCTCGAGCACGCCGGGCTGGAGGACTGAGCGGGGTCACCGGGACCGGCCGCGCAGGATCAGCGCGCGGCCGAGCAGGCCGGCCGCGAACACGGCCAGGCCGGTGAGCACGGAGATCCACGGCAGCGTCGCGACGAGGGTCACGCAGCCGAGCAGGCCGAGGACGTTGAGCCAGCGAGGCCAACGGCGGTTCGCGCGGTCTTGGGTCAAGGCCGCGGCGTTGGCGATCGCGTAGTAGACGAGCACGCCGAAGGAAGAGAACCCGATGACACCGCGGAGGTCGGTGGTGAGGACCAGCACGGACACCACGACCGCGAGGGCCATTTCGGCGTGGTGGGGAACGCGGTAGCGCGGGTGGACCGCCGCCAGCCACGTCGGCAGGTCGCGTTCCCGGGCCATGGCGAGGGTGGTGCGGCCGATCCCGGCGATCAGCGCGAGCAGGGCACCGAGCGCGGCGAGCGCACCCCCGACGCGGACGACCGGGGCGACGGCTCCGGCGCCGGCCGCGTCGACCGCCGCGATCAACGGCGCCGTGGCGTTCGCGAGTCCCCGGGGGCCGGCCGCCAGCAGGGCCGCGCAGGCGACGACCAGGTAGATCCCGACCGTCAGGAACAGCGCGATCGGGATCGCCCGGGGAATGGTCCGCCGGGGATCGCGGACCTCTTCGCCCATGGTGGCGACGCGCGCGTAGCCGGCGAAGGCGAAGAACAGCAGCCCGGCGGCTTGCGCTGTCCCGTAGATCCCGCCCGAGGTCAGCGCGCCCCAGCCGCCGAGGTTCGCGGTCGTGGCCCCGCCGCCGGTGGCGATCGCCACGACGACCACGGCCAGCGCGGTGAGGCTGGTGCCGACCAGGATCCGCGTCAGCACCACGGTCTTGGTGATCCCGCGGTAGTTCAGCGCGGCGAGGCCGAGCACGCCCGCGACGGCCACGAGCCGCTGCAGCCAGACCGGCCCCGGCACGGCGTAGGTGGCGAAGGTGAGGGCCATCGCGGCGCAGGAGGCGGTCTTGCCGATCACGAACCCCCAGCCGGCGGTGAACCCCCACCACGGGCCGAGGCGTTCACGCCCGTAGACGTAGGTGCCGCCGGACAGCGGGTACTGGGCGGCGAGCTGCGCGGAGGCGACGGCGTTGCAGTAGGCGATGACCGCCGCGAGCGCCAGCCCGATGAGCAGGCCCGTCCCCGCGGCTTTCGCGGCCGGCCCGAACGCGGCGAAGATGCCCGCGCCGATCATCGAGCCGAGGCCGATCACCACCGCGTCCGCGGTGCCCAGCCGGCGGTCCAGCTGGGCTTGAGGTGCGGGGGAGGGGGTCATCGCTCGCCTTCGGTCGTGGTCACGGCCGCGCAGGTGCGGCCGCGGGCTGGAACAGTTCGACCGGGTTGCCGGCGGGGTCGTCGAACACGATCTGGCGCCCGCCGGGGCCGGTGACGATGTCGCTGCGGAACCGCACGCCGGCTTCGCGCAGCCGCTCGACTTCGGCGTCGATGTCGTCGACGACGAAGTGGAGGCGGTTCCAGCCGCCCGGGCCGGGCCGCGTGCCGTCGGGCATCGCGCGCCCGGCCGAGCTGGCCGGGCCGCTGAGCAGCAGGCGCAGGTTCCCGCGGAGCACGTCGGCGAAGGCGGGGGCGAAGCTCGTGTTGACGGTGAACCCGAGCTGGGTGGTGTAGAAGTCGACGGCGGCCTCGACGTCGTCGACCAGGTAACGGACGCTCACCAGTTCTGTGGTCATGCTTCGTTCACCTCTTCGGGAAGGGGGGTCGCCGCGAGGAACCCGATCCGGGTGTCCAGCTCCGCGGCGACGCGCCGGAACGCGGGATAGCCCTCGGGGTCACGCGCGGGGTCGGGCAGGCTCCAGTGGACGAGCTGCGGCCCGCCGGGAAAGGGCGGCAGGACTTCGCGCACCCGGTCGCACAGGCTGATGACCCACTGGAACCGGCGCTGCCGCACGGCATCCAGGTGCGTGGGTTCGTGGTCGAGCGTGATGCCGTAGTCGGCCATCGCGCGCACCGCGTGCGGGTTCAGCGGTTTCGGCCGGCTGCCCGCGCTGGCCACCTCGGCGCCGGTGCGGTGCCGGAGCAACGCCGCCGCCATCGGCGACCGGCCGCTGTTGCCGGTGCACAGGAACAGCACCCGCGACGGGATCGGGGCGTGGTCCGGGCGGACGAGGCCGAGCGCCGGGTGCAGCGCGGCGCCGGTGCCGGCGAGCGCGTCGGCGCAGCGCCGTAGGTCGAGGTGGTAGTAGGTGTCGCGGCCGTCGAAACTGCTGCGCCGCGCGGTGACCAGCTCCGCGGTGCGCAGCCGGCGCAGGTGGTAGGAGACGAGGTTCTGCGGCTGGCCGAGGGCGTCCACCAGTTCCCGCACGCGCCGGTCGCCGCGCGCGAGCTCGAGCATCATCCGCCAGCGCAGCGGATCACCGGCCAGCCGCACGAACGGCGGTGGGCCGGACATCGCGTCGGGACGCATGGACCGGAGATTACATCAATCCAGGTTGATGCAATAGGCCCCGGTCGGGGTGGAGCGTGAGGTAGACGGCGCGGACCGCGAGGGTGCGTTCGATCTCGTCGATGAGGGGGGCGAAGAACTGCTTGCGGTGTTCGGTGTCGCTCATCGAGGTGACCGCGAAGTACATGCTGCCGAAGCCGGCGAGCAGCGTGGCGTTGCGCAGCAGGGCGACCGGGACGCCGGGCAGCAGCGGCGAGATCGCCGGCTTCGCGCCGATCCACTGCTCGGCCGCGGCGGGCGTCACGATGATCACGCCGAGGAGGACGAAGAAGGCGAACAGCGCGAGGCCGATCACCGCGGCTTGGACGAGCTGGCGGGTGGCGAGCATCAACAGCAGGTTGCGCTTCTGGCGGCCGTTGAGGCTGACCGCGCGCACGGGGCCGTCGAGGGGGACGGCGGCCAGCGGGGTGGCGGCGCAGGCGGCGGTCAGCATGGGCGCGCTGAAGTCCTGTTCGACCCGGCCGATCTCCTCGCGGAGGCGGGCGGCCGCGGCGAGGACGGTGACCGCGCCGAAGAGCGCGACGACCAGGGCGAGGCGCCACCAGGCGAGCTGGTTCATCAGCTGCCACAGCTCGCCGGTGAAGAACAGGAACAGGGTGACGAACAGCAGGACGGGCAGCGCGCGGCCGAGGACCTGCACGCTGTTGCGGAGGTCGGTGATCGCCTGCCGGATGGCTTGGCGCAGCAGGGTGCCGAAGCCGTAGGTGGTGGCGAGGTACGTGGCCGCGAAGGCGGCGGCGAAGAACACGAGGAACGCCAGGACGCCCAGCGCGCGGGCGCCGGGAAGGGTGATGGCGCCGTCGAAGGCGAGCTGCAGCAGCGGCACGGCGACCGGCATCGCGGCGTAGGCGGCGAGGATCGCGATGGTCGCGGCGCGGGAGAAGCGGGGGAGGCGCCGGACGAACAGCGAGATCGTCACCCAGGCGGCGATGGTCACGGCGACGACGATGCCGAGCAGCACCCACCGCCCCGAGCCGGCGGTCTTGAGCGGGACGAGCCAGGCGAGGCTGGCGAGCATGACGAAGGCGAGCCCGGGCAGCATCCGGGGCAGGATGTGCTCGGCGAAGCCGTACCCGGCGATCATCGTCGGGGTCCCGCGGCGGAGGAACCAGCGTTCGGTCCGCTGGACCCGTACCCGAGGTGCTGATGTCGGCATGCGCAGATAGTGCCTGGTCGGCCCGGCTGCTCGACCGGCGAGGTCGGGCGGACGGCCACTGGTCCGTTCGGGTGAAGGTGAACTCGGGCGAAGCCGGGTGTCGAATCGGGGGCGAGTCGTTCGTGGACTCGGTGAGCGGCCACCACGAAGGGGCGCCGCCGGAGCCCACAGGAGATCAGATGTCGCACCCGGAGCCCGTCGCCCGCCGCATGTACGACCTGGTCGAGCCCATCGGCCTGGTGCCCTACTTCGCCGACGAGTCGGACGAGGCCCTGATGGCGCTGGGCCTGCGCAACCCGTGGGACGCCTACTTCGCCGGACGGGCCGCGCCGCTCGGCCGCACGGTGCCGGCCGAGGTGGTCCACGCGATCTTCTACAACTTCGCGCCGGGCGAGGTGGCCCGCCACCTCCCGCGGGTGTGGGACCTGACCACCCCCGAGGCGGCGCTGGCCGCCCGCGAGCGGGGCTGCGTCGCGGGCATGCGGCGGGTCCTCGGCGAACTCGCCGACGACCCGCGGGTCGCCCGCGCCGGCGACGTCCTGGTGAAGGCGGCGATCAGCGCCCCGGTGGAGGGCCGCGCCCTCTTCGCCGCCCTGCGCGCGCTCCCGGTGCCGCAGGAGCCGGTGGCCCGGTTGTGGCACGCGGCCACGCTGCTGCGCGAGCACCGCGGCGACGGCCACACCGCCGCCTTGCTGACCGAGGGTGTCGGCGGGACGGAAGCCCACGTGCTGCACGCGCTGTCGGCCGACATGCCCGCGAAGGACTTCGGCCGGGTCTGGCACCTCCCGGAGGCGCAGCTGAACGCGGTCATCGACGGCATGCGCGCCCGCGGTCTCGTCGGGACCGACGGCTGGCTCACCGCCGACGGCCGGGCCACGAAGGACCGGGTGGAAGCGCTGACCGACCGGCTCGCGGAGGCGCCGTACACCGTGCTGAGCCCGGGGGACCTCGACCGGCTCGTCGCCGACCTCGAGCCGATCTCGGCCGCGTTCCGGGCCGTATTCCCGATGTAGCCCGTGGGCCGGGACCCGGAGGCGCTATCTTGGCCGCGCTCGACAGTGGTGGGCCCGTGCCGGGAACGGTCCGGCGGGGGAGGGAACACAGGGAGGCAGTGATGAGCGTCGACACGCGGGTGCGTGGTCCCCGGGTGCTGGTGGCGGGGGCGAGCATCGCGGGGCCCGCGCTGGCCCACTGGCTGCGCCGGCGGGGAGCCGAGGTGACCGTGGTGGAGCGGGCCCCCGAGCTGCGTCCCGGCGGTCAGGCGGTGGACGCGCGCGGGGTGGCCAAGGACGTCATCGGGCGCATGGGGCTGGCCGAGGCGGTGCGCGCGGCCTGCACCGACACCGCCGGCGCGCACACCGTGGACGCGGACGGGCGGGTGCTGGAGACCTTCCGCGCCGACGACGACGGCGGCGACGGGTTCATCGCGGACATCGAGATCCTGCGCGGGGACCTGTCCCGGGTGCTCTACGACGACACCCGCGACGGCGTCGAGTACGTCTTCGGCGACCGGATCGCCGAACTGACCCAGGACGCGGACGGGGTCGACGTGGCCTTCGCGGGCGGCGACCGGCGGCGCTTCGACCTGGTGATCGGGGCCGACGGGCTGCACTCGCAGCTGCGGGCGATGGTCTTCGGGCCGCATGAGCGGTTCCTCCGCCACCTCGGGCAGGTGCTGGCCTTCTACAGCGTGCCCAACGAGTTCGGGCTGGACCGCTGGCTGCTCGAGTACCAGGACCAGGAGTCCGGGCGCTCGGCCCTCCTGCGCCCCATCCAGGACGCCACCCGGGCGATGGCGATGTTCTACTTCGCCTCGGCCGACTTCGACGTCGACCCCCGTGACGTCGCGGCCCAGAAGGCTCTGCTGCGGGCGCGGACGGCGGGCCTGGGCTGGCTGACCCCGGAGATCCTCGCGCACCTGGACGACACCCCGGACTTCTACCTCGACCAGGTCGCGCAGGTGGTGATGGACCGCTGGTCGAGCGGACGGGTGGGGCTGCTCGGCGACGCGGCGTTCAGCTCGTCGCCGATGTCCGGGCAGGGCACCGGGCTGGCCCTGGTCGGCGCCTACGTGCTGGCCGGCGAGCTGGCCGCCGCCGGGTGGGATCCCGACGCCGGGTTCGCCCGCTACGAGGCACGGATGCGCTCGTTCGTCGAGGCCAACCAGGAGATCGGCCGGTTGAACGCTCGCAGCCGCGAAATCCCCGGCCCGGACGCCGAGCCGGGCCCCGATTTCACCGGCGAATGGTTCACCGAGCTGATCGGGCGCGCGATCAACGGCGTCGAGCTGCCCGAATACGAGGGGGTGCCTGACTCGGGGGCGCCGATCACTTCACCGGCCAAGCCGTAGGTGTGTCGCGGTACGACCGCTGCCTGCCCGCTCAGGTGGCGGTCGTCCGGTGGGCGGCCGCGTAGTGCGCGGTGCCGATCGCCCCGGCGACCGCCAGGACGAATCCCGCGACGGCCGCGGTGGTGAAGCCGGCGCGGACGCGGTCGTCCAGCACCACCACCCCGATGAGCGAGGACACCGCCGTGTTGGTGGTGAACATGATGGCGGTGACCGCGGTCGCCCGGCCGCGTTGCAGGGCCATCGCGAACACCACCGCGGCGGCGAGCCCGTTGGCGATCATCGCCCAGATCGCCGGCTCCAGGGCCAGGCGCCAAACCGGCCCGGAGGCGTCGAGCGTCCGCGCCGAGACCCCGACGGCGCTGAACCCCAGCCCGGCGCAGAACCCGAGCACGATCGGCGACCAGCGGCCGGTACTGCGCTGGGCGGTGAACGCGATCGCCGCGATCACGACCGCGACGCCCACCAGCAGCAGCTTCCAGCCGTAGGACAGCGGCTGCGCCGGACCCGGATCGGCGGACAGCCCGAGCAGGACGAGCCCGGTGGCGCCGACGCCCAGCGCGGCCCACCCGGCCCCGGCCAGCCGGACGCCGAGGATCGCGGAGATGGTCGCGGTCACCCCGACGCTGAACGCGAGCACCGACTGGACCAGGAACAGCGGCAGCCGGTGCAGCGCGGCGGCGGCGAAGACGAACCCGAGCAGGTCCACCCCGACCCCGAGGAAGTACAACGGCTGCCGACGCAGCGCGACCAGATCCTGCGGCGAGCCACCGAAGGCACCGGCCCGCCGCACCCCGGCGGACTCCAGGATGGAGCCACCACCCGAGGCGATGGCGGCGAGTACGGCGAGGACGTATCCGAGGATCACGGTCTGAGTCTGTCAGCCCGCTCCCGGGCCCGGGCAGCTGACCACCAGCCGCGGGTACCGGCCGGGCCGCGCTTGACTCACGTCCGGTGCCGCTGCGCGGCCGTGAGACCGGCTCCACCGGATGCGCCGGCGACGACGACCTCACCCGGCGGCTACAGCTTCGCCCAGTCCGTGACGACCGTGCGCCCCGACTTGGTGCGCAGGCGGAGCCGGAACCTCTTGGCGGGCTTGGGTCTGATCACGAACCAGCCGACGGCGTCGACCGGCACCGTGGCGGGCGTCCTGCCGGGCGGACGGGCCTCGATGTCGAGCTCGGCCGGCTGCGGAGGCACGACCTGCCCGTTCAACGCGTCCGGGCCGACCTCGAGCTCGATCGTGAACTCGCGGCTGGAAAAGGTCAGTGCGCGAAGCGGCGTGGCTTCGGCGCGGACGCCCGCCGCTTCGGCGGCGGTGGCCGAGTCGTAGGAGAGGGTGGCGATCTCGGCGTCGATGTCGCGCCACAGGAACGCCGACTTTCCGGCGTCGACGAACCGCCGTGGCACTTCTTCGGCGGTCCGCAACGCCTCGCCCAGTTCGGCGAGCAGTTCCTCGTCGCTGCTCCAGAAGTCCGCCACAGTCATCACCCATTCCCGGGATCGACGAACGGCGCCATCGCCTGGCTGTGCCGGAGCGCGGCGATGCACCGCATGCGGGTGGGGCCGATCCCGCCGACCGGCAGTTCGAGCTTCTCCGAGATTTCGGCGTAGGGCGGCGGTGGATCGGTGAACAGCAGCGCGAGGAGCCGACGGCACCGTTCCGGCAGCTCGGCGAACGCCCGGCGCAGCGCGGCGAACCGCTCCTGCCTGAGCAGCTCGGCGTCCGCTTCCGCGGCGGACTCGTCGACGAACCGGTCGTCGTCGATCGGGGTGTGCGAGTGCCGCTCTCGCAGAACCCGCAGGCATTCTCGCCGGGTCACGGTCGCCAGCCAGCCGGGCAGCGCGGCAGGCTCGCGGAGGTTTCGCAAACCCTCGACGAGCCGGAGCCAGACGGCGGCCCCGGCGTCGTCGATGTCGGCGGGAGAGAGCCGGTAGCGACGGCAGATCGACCACACCAGCGGCGCGTACCGCTCGACGAGCTGGTTCCAAGCCTGCCGGTCGCCGTCCCGCGCCTGCTTCACCAACGCGATCACCAACGGATCATCCCGCATGACCACTGCTCAGAAAGGTGAGTCGTAGGTGACGGTCAGGGGCTCCTCGCGATCCTCGAGCAGTTCTTTCAGCTTCGCCGCCGCGGTCGCCTTGGGATCGGTCTGCAGGCGCTGCGCGATCTTGCCGGTCACGCCGGCGGCGGCGAAGGAGGTGCCGCTCCACGTAGCGAAACCCCGGCGGTTCACCACTTCGGAATCGGACAGCCGGACCGGCTGGTCGAGGTAGTAGGTGTCCACCTCCAGCCCTACGGTGTTCACGTCGACCCACGGCTCTTTCATGCTGAACTTCGCGCCCGTGGCGCCGACCGCAATGACGCCGGTCATCGCGGCGGGCCAGATCTGCCGCGGTGGTCGTGCGATGTGGCCCAGGTTGCCGGCGGCGGCGACGATCAGGAGATCCGGGTCGGCCGCCCTCAGCACGTCAATGGCACGACGCATGGCGAGCGGCGGTTCGCCGTCTTCGGTCGGTGTGCCGAACGACAAGTTGAGCACCCTGATGCCGGAACCGGCGAATGCCGCCATCTTCCGCGCGGTTTCCCAGGACGTGCCTTCACCGGTCCGGTCGCTCAGCCCGGCCTTGACGGTGATCCGGGCGTCGGGTGCGCATTGCCAGATCCGCCCGGCCACCGCGGTGGCGTGTCCGCTCCAGAGCGAATAGACGCCCTTGCGATCGGGCGTGGCGTACTGATCGCTGTCGATGCGGTCCTCGGGGAAATCCGGGTGCCGGTACAGGGGAGTGTCCACGACACCCACGAGAACCCGGTCTTCGGGTTCCACCGGGTGCGCGCTGGTCGGCCTCTTGATCGGTACTCCGATGCCCGGGTCGCCGACGCCCTTGTGCTGCGGATATCCGATCAGCGTGTCGCGGTTCTTGCCGAGCAGGGGAACGACTCCGTTTTCGGCCGCGAGCTGGTTGCGGACTTCGTAGAGCAGCACGTCGAGCTCCGTGAATTCGCGACGCCTGCGCCGCTCGAGCGCCGAAATCTCGCTCCAATACCGCTTCCGGGTCGTCACCGCGAATTCCGTGAGCCCGCCAAGATCCTTGATCAGAGCGAGATCCAATACGGTGTCGATCTCGGGTTGGGTGGTTCCCGCCCAAACTTTGAGCTGCTTGAGTTTGTTTTTGACGACGTCGAGATGGCGGGAATCGACGATCAGCTCGTTCGGTGCGGTCATGATCTGCCTTCCGGTTGGGTTCGGCTGTCGCCAGGCGGAGGCCGTCTTCATTCGTTTGATTCCAACATCGGAAAAAAGGTTCCGGGTACCGCCAAGGCGGTTCATGCTTTCAGGCATGAAACCGACACCGGTGCTGGCGCAGGCGCACGAGGCGTTGCGGCGCGCTGACGTCGACGCCGGCCGCGCCGCGCCGGAGGCGCAGCGAGCTGTGCGCCGGGCACTGGCCGAGAAGGACGATGTCGCGGCCTCGGTCGCCGAACGGGCGTGGGGACGCGCGCTGCTGCAAACCGGCGACGTCGACAACGCCATTCGCCATCTTCGCCATTCTGTGGAACTCGCCGAGACCACCGGCTCATCGGAACTCGCCGGGGAAACGCGCATCCCGCTTGCGGCGGCCTTGCTCCAGCGCGGCAAGCCCGACGATGCGCTGCGGAACATCGACGACGCCGTGCGGATACTCGACGGCGCCGGCAAGGCGAGGGCGCGAGCCCAGCGGGCCGACTTGCTCCACCAGATCGGCCGGCTCGACCTCGCCCAGGCCGAGTACGACTCGGCGGTTCCGCTCCTGCGTCGTGCGGCCGACCTGCTCAACCTGCAACGCACGCTGGTCAACCGAGGCATCCTGCACACCGAGCGGCACGTCTTCGCGGCCGCCGAGGCCGACCTGACCGAGGCCGGCGAGCTGGCCCGGCGGCTCGGCCGGCGGCTGGCCGTCGGGATCATCGCCGAGAACCTAGGCTTCCTCGAAACGATGCGTGGCGACGTGCCCGCGGCGCTGGCGCACCTCAGCCGGGCCGAAGACGCGATCGGCGCACTCGGAGGCCAGCTCGGCCCGGTCTTTTCCGACCAGGCCGAACTGCTGCTGTCCGTGGGGGCGCGGAGCGAGGCGGCCGAAGCGGCGCAGCGGGCGGTCGCCGCGTTCAAGCGTGAACGGCGCCGGCTGCTCGTTCCCGGCGCACGGCTGTTGCTCGCCCAAGCCGCGGCTCTCGGCGGCGATTGGACGAACGCTCTCGGACACGCGCAGCGAGCACATCGGGAGTTCGTCGCCCAGCAACGCGAAGAGTGGGCCGCGCTCGCGCAACTGGTCGTGCTGAAGGCCCAGCTCGCGTCGTCGCGGCGTACGCGGATCTCGAGCGAGCAGGTCGAGAGCATGGTCGCCACGCTGACTTCGGCCAGCTGGCCCGCCGCGGCGCTCGAGGCGCACCTGGCCGCCGCGCGGTTGGCGCTCGCCCGAGGGGAGCGGGAGCGGGGCCGGGCACACCTGCGGCAGGCCGGTGCGGCGTCCAGGCATGGTCCGGCCGCCTTACGGGCCCGCGGCTGGTTCGCGAGGGCGACGCTGGCATGGGACACCGGAAATCTGCAGGCCAGCAGCCGTGCCGTGCGGGCCGGACTGCGGATTCTCGACGAACACGCCGCCGCACTCGGCGCGACCGATCTGCGCGCGCGTTCGGCGGCGCACCGCAGCGAGCTCAGCGAGCTCGGGCTGAAGCTCGCGCTGCGGTCCGGCAAGCCCGCGCAGGTCTTCGAGTGGGCCGAACGGGGCAGGGCCAGCAGGCTCGCGCACCGCCCGGTGCGCCCACCCGACGACCCCGAGCTCGCGGTCCTGCTCGCCGAACTGCGCGCCACCGTGGCCGAAATCGACCGAGCCGGGCACAGTGCGCCGAAGCTGCGGAGCCGGCAGTCCGCGCTGGAACGCCGGATCCGGGACCGGACGCGGCTCTACCCCGGCGACGGCGCCCACCGCCCGGTGACGCCGGTCAAGCTGGCCGAACTCGAGCTCGGCGATCGCGCGCTGGTCGAATTCGTCCAGCTGAACGGGGCTCTGCACGCGCTGAGCCTGGTCGACGGGCGGTTGCGGCTCCGCGCGCTGGGAGCGGCCGAGAGCGTCGCCGGACTGGTCGAGCGCTTGGCGTTCGCGCTGCGCCGCCTCGCTCAGCGCACCGGCGTCACACGGTCCCGCGAAGCGGCGCTGATGCTGCTGGAGCAGGCCGCCGAGGCACTGGACCGGTTCTTGTTCTCCGGGATACCGGAGATCGGCGAGCGCCCCCTCGTGCTGGTCCCGACGGGCTCGCTGCACAGCGTGCCGTGGTCGGTGTTGCCGTCCTGCGCGGGCCGCCCGGTCACGGTTTCGCCCTCGGCCACACTGTGGCATTCCGCCGCCGCGCGACGCGACGGTGCGCTCGGCCGGGTCGCGGTCGCCGCGGGGCCGGGTCTCGCGGGTGCGCGCGACGAAGCCCGGGCGGTGGCCGCCTTGCACGGCGTCACACCGCTTGTGGACGACGCGGCCACCGTCGAGGCGGTGCTGGATGCGGTGGCCACCGCCGACGTGGTGCACCTGGCCGCGCACGGCCGGCTCGCGGTCGACCAGCCACTGTTTTCCGACTTGCGGCTGCACGACGGTCCGCTCGTCGTCCACGACCTGGAACGTCTCGAGCGGGTGCCGCGGACCGTCGTACTGGCGTCCTGCGACAGCGGGCGGTCCGTGGTGTGCACGGGTGACGAGCTCCTCGGCCTCAGCGCGGCGTTCATGGCGTCGGGAACGGTGCAGCTCATCGCATCCGTCGTGCCGGTGCCCGATGCGGAGACGTTGCCGTTGATGGTCGAATTCCACCGTGCGCTGGCGGCCGGGAATTCACCGGCGGCCGCACTGGCCGACGCCCAGAAATCATTGCGTGGCAGCGGTCTGGAGGCGCTCGTCGCCGCCGCGGGGTTCGGCTGCTTCGGCGCCGGGCATTGAAACAACTGTAACGTTCATGTCCGCGTCACGACTCATGTTCGCGAAGCCGCACGGTGCGGCCCGATGATTTTCTTTCGAGGTGTACGCGATGGACATTGCCGAGATTCGGATCCATCCCGCGATCGGCGTCGCTCGGGTCGGCAACAGTGCGAAAGAATTCTTCGTCGGTCCCGAACGGAAGTGGGATCGGAGCGCGCCGGAGGACGGAAAATACAAGACCGACGGCCGGATCAAGCGCCAGGTCGCCCGATTCCGGTTGTTCGCCTACGACCAGCACGAGGTGCCGACCGAGGTGGTGGCCGGGCCCGGCGTCGAGATCGAATGGACCGTGCACCTCGTCAACGCGAAGGCTGCGGCGCGGAAGTTCGATCCCGCCTCGACGCGCAACAGCGGCTATTCGGATGCCGAGCTCGATGACCTGGTGATCGACCCCGGACCGCGGTCCGTCGGCGGTACCGGCGAGGAGGAGTTCTTCGACGACGGGGAATTCACGCTCCGGGGACATCGGCCGGAAAAGGTCCGGCTCGGCGAGATTCGCACGGACGAGTCCGGCAGGCTGCTGGTCTTCGGCGGGCTCGGTGCCGCCAGATCTCCATCCGGAATGCCTCTCGCGCCCACCGGCGACAGCGATGGCTGGTACGACGACATCTCCGACGGCCCGGTCACCGCCAAGGTCAAGATCGCGGGCCAGGAACACACGGCGGCGGGCGCTTGGGTGATCGTCGCACCACCGAAGTTCGCCCCGCCGGTCATCCACGCGGTCCGGCTCTGGGACAAGATGCTCGAAGCGCTGGCTCCGCCGCCGGCATCCGCTCCGCATTCGTACGTCGAAGACATCTATCCCATCGTCCAGGCGGCCATGGACGCGGGCGGGGTCAACGCGCAGGCGCACGCCACCGAAAGGGACGGCAAGACCCGGCCGCACCACGTCTTCCAGCACCCGGTCGTCGGACCGGCCCAGGCGGTCATCGCCAGGCTCGTCGCCCAGCGCGGCGGGGCGGGGCACATGCCCAAGCTGCGATCGGACGCCGAAAAGGCCGACCTCGACCTTCCGCTGACGCCGACCCAGAAGGGCATGATCGCCAAATGGGCGCGCGGGGACGCCGGGATCGAACCCGAGTGGAACGCCGATTGGTTCGACGGGCCACGGGTGTCCGACCGCGTCACCCCCGACGGGATGGACAAAGCGGCGTTGGAGAACTGCGTCGGCGGCCCGCTGTGTCCCGGGTTCGAGGCCGGAGAACTCCTGCTGCGGCCCGAGCGCTACGAGCCGATCCGCCTCGCCGGCGGGCAGCCGTCCTTCCGGCTCAGCCACGGCGCGGTCGAGCCCGGTGAGGTCACCGCGAGCATGGCACTGCCGTGGCAGGCGGATGTCGAAGCCTGCGACAGCTTCTGGTGGCCTGGAGCCCGGCCCAACCAGGTCCGGGTGACGGGCTCCCCGGCCACGGCCCCGCGTGAACCCTGGAACCGCGCGTTCAACCGGCCCATGTTCGTCGCGGGTGGCTGGGCCAAGATGGGATTCGTCACCCGGCAGCAGGAGGAAGGCCTGGTCGAAACGGAAAGCGATCCGGAAAACCGATGAGGTCCCTGGACGTCGCGGTGATCGGCGGCGGGCCGGCCGGCGCGGCGATCGCTCTCCGGCTCGCGCGCCGGGGCGTCGATGTCGCGTTGTACGAACCTTCGGCTTACGACCAGGTGCGGATGGGCGAAACCTTGCCACCTTCGATCAACCCGTTGCTGCGGGAGCTGCGGATCTGGCTCGATTTCGTGGCGCTCGGCGCGCTGGTGTCTCACGGAACCGCTGCTGCCTGGGGCGGCGACGAGGTGACGGCCCGGTCGTTTCTCTTCTGCCCCTACGGCAACGGCTGGCACGTCGAACGGGCCCGCTTCGACCGGATGATCTCGAAAGCCGCGGAAAAGAGTGGTGCGACGCTGCTCCCGGCCAGGGTGCGCCGGGTGCGCCGGGCGGTGGGCGGGTTCGACATCGACGCGGAGATCCCGGCCCGGGCGGCCGCGATCGTGGACGCCACCGGCCGGGCGGCCCGGATCTCACGCGGGCTCGGCGCCAGGCACATCCGGTCGGACAAGCTGGTCTGCGCGGCGCGGATGTTCCCGCAGCGGGCCGATGAGCTGCTTCGAGACACCTTCGTCGAGGCGGTGGAGCACGGCTGGTGGTACACGGCTCCGCTGCCGGACGGCCAGCGGATCGTCGCCTGCTTCACCGACGCGCCGATAGCGGCGCGGATGGAACTGGGTACCCCGGAAGGGTGGGCGGCCGCGGCGGCGGCCGCGGAGCACATCGGGCCGGTCACTGCCGGTCGCGCGACAGGTCCCGTCCGGGTCGTCAGCGCGGCGGCTCATCGGCTGCACCCCTGCGCCGGACCGGGCTGGCTGGCGGCCGGCGACGCGGCGCTGGCCATGGACCCGCTTTCTTCCGGTGGCGTCACATCGGCACTGCGGATGGCGAAAGCGGCGGACGACGCTCTGCTCACCGGTCGCCGATCGCCTTATGCACAGCTGGTCGAAGGCCTGGCCGTGGACTACGCCCGGCAATACTCGGAGAGCTACGGCTGGGAAACCAGGTTCCCGTCGGCCGATTTCTGGCTGGCCCGCCGCATGCCGTCCGCGAGGTGTGGCTAGACCCGGCTCGCCTTCGGTGTCACCACGCTGGTGTTCGTCGGCTCCCGGCTGGTCAGCCTGGCGTCGATTTCCGCCTTCGTCGCCACGAGGTCGGGGGCACCGGTCGCCGGCTGGACATCGTCGGCGCCGGTCGACCGGATTCGCCGGATCTGACAGGTCAGCAACTCCATCGACAGCTCCTGCATTCCCCGTCGTGCGGCCGAGACGGCCGCGCGGAGAACTGCTTCCTTGATGTCCCGGCCGGTCACGCCGTCGATAGCGGCGAGCGCATCCACATCGACGTCGGCGGCCAGCGGAAGCTCCGCCGGGAGGTGCTTGCTCCAGATCTCCTTGCGGGCTTGCCGACCGGGCAGGTGGAAGTCGACGTGGGTCAGCCGGGAGGAGATCGCCGTGTCGTAGCTGCCCTGGAGGTTCGTGGCGAAGATGACCAGACCGTCGAAGGCGTCGAGGGCCATCAGCAGCTCGGTCCGCATGGAGTTGATCGCACTTTCGGCGGCCTGGTCCGGTTGCGAAAACCGCCGGGACAACAGGGACTCGGCCTCGTCGACGAACAGAACGGCGTTTTGCGCGGCGGCGGACTCGAACAAGTTCACCACGTTCTTCGGGCCGTCTCCGTGGTACTTGCTCTCCAGGTCGGACAATCTGCTCATGATGATGCCGCGGTTCAGCCGATGGGCGACCGCGTGGGCCGCCATCGTCTTCCCGGTGCCGGGCGGCCCGCGGAAGTTGATCGCCACCGACGGGTGGGGCTCGATCGACCGGAGATTCCACCTGTCGAAGACCGTCGGGGCGACCTGGACGAAGGCAAGGCAGTCGAGCAGCATCTCCGTCGTTTCCCCGGGCAGCACCAACTGGTCGAACCGCCACTGGGGTTCGGCCGGCGTCAAGCTCCCCTGGCGGTTGGGCGCCGGGTGGACGCCGGCGGCCTGGACCGGCTCCGGTGCTCTCGGCGCCGGTTGGGGGGATCCGTAGCCGGCCGTGATCGCGAAGGGGCCCGTCCGGTTCCGGCGGACCATGGTCGAAATCAGCTCGAGCAGTCTCACTCGGAACATCGCCAGGTCGGTGGGGTCGACATTCGGAATGGTGCCCTCGAGGAAGAAGTCAGATGTCTTCGATTCCACCGTGGCTCTCCTTCTCGGGGACGATGATCAGAACGTGATCTTGATGGCATCTCGGTTTCCGAATCGGTTTTGCAAGAGTGGTTCCAGGGTGCTCGCCTCCCAGGACCGCGTGGCGACCTTGGTGCCGAGAGGCGAAAAGACGCCGGCGACGACCTGGTATCTACCCGATGCCAGCCGGTTCTTGATGATCTCGGCCGATCCGCTGGTCGTCGGCTGGGCCATGATGAAGCTGTCGACCGTCCGCCAGGACAGGACGTCGACAACGATTGCCGCAGTTCCGGCGCCGGCGAGCAAAGCGAGCAGGATGAGCGTTATCGGTTCCATGAATACCGGCTTCCTAGGTGAACACGATCATTCCGTCGCCTTCGGCCGTCTTCCTGATCAACTCTCGATCGGAGGTGCGCGATGAAGAGATCGCCCGCGCGTCCAGTACCGTGCCGCTGCGCTGGTCGTAGAACGCCTGCACGAGCTGAGTGCTGGAGCGGTTGCGGGAGAAGACGCCGGGCACCTCCACGTAGTCCTTGTCGTTCAGCCGCTTCGCCAGAACGACGCCGATCACGTCCCGGTTGGTCTGGGGGATCCGCCGGCGTGCGGTGAACCAGTCGATGATCTTGCCGATGGTCAGGACTACGAGAGCCACGACGATCGGCCCGACGAATGCCGCGATCGCCAAGGTGAGTGAGATGGGTTCCACCATCGACTATCCCTTTCTCCGAAACCATTGCTTGAGGTCGGCCATGCTGACCCCCTTGGCGATCCGCCTTCGCCTGGCCGCCAGCAGAAATCCCAGGAGGGCCAGTGCCGCACCGGCTCCGACGGTCACGGACAGCACTATCGTGTTTGTTGACATTCCGGTCCTATCTGAAGATGACCAGGTCGGCATCCGATAATCGCTGACCGAGTTCGCGATCGAGGGACTTCGCCACCATTCTTCGGCCATACGGATGACCTCCTTCGTCCAGGCAGATGTGGTCGGCTTCGTCGAGGAACACCTGGAAGAGCAGGTCGCCGTTCGGGTGCGGCATCCTGAGCAGCGCGCCCGCGGTGATCTTGGGGTCGCCCGGGTGGCCCTCGACGAAGTACCGGATGACGTCCTCGAAGTCGACGATCTTCTCGACCCGGAGACGCGGATTGATCTTGATGCTGTCGAACATCTGCTTCAGCCACTGCAACGTCGTCTGCAGTGACGGATCGCCGATGCCGCCAAATCCGTGATCGCCGCTGCTCTCACCGGCGTCTTCGGCCTTGTTCCGGGTTCTCATCGAGTCTGCCCCTTCGGTCCCTGTGACGGGTAAGGGGCGCGATTCTCGCTGCTGATACGTCCTCGTTCGACGAGGTTCGCGCTGGTTCGCCTTCCCCGACTTAAGGACAGCCACCGTCACGACACCGGGCACAACATCGATGTCCGCGGCGCGGGGCGTGAAGTCGTGCGCCGGATGGGGCTCGAGCAGACGATGCTCGCCTCCCACACCGATGAAGAAGGGCACCGAGATCCTCGACCGCCGTGGCCGGTCGATCGCCGATTTCCCCGATCGGCGACCGGCGTCGACGGCGCGACAGCGGAGCTGGAGATCCTGCGCGGCGAGCTGTCCCGGATCCTCTACGAGAACAACCGAGACTGGACCGAATATTGCTTCGGTCACCGGATCACCGGGCTCGACGACACCGGTGATCACGTCGAGGTGACGTTCGAAAACTCGGCGAGGCGGATGTCCGCCTCCGGCATGATCGCCGACGGGCTCACCTCCCGCACCCGCCGGCTGATCATGCCGGAGGCGGACATCGCCTGCAGGACCGCGTCGAGGTGGTCGGCAACGACCTGGCAGTCACGCGGGGCGAGCGCGCGGCCGACCGCCTCGATGCCCTCGATGGCGGGAAGCAGGAGCTCGGGTGGTCGAGGTGGACCGGATGCCCGAGGCGATCGGTCGGCTCCGCGGTACCCGTGGTCCAACTGCTCGAGCAGAGCGAGGGCGCTCGTGTCCCGAGGTGCTCACCCGGTGAGCGCTGTTCGCGACGGTTACCGCACGCGTTCCGGCGTGTTGTCGATGGTGTGCAGCAGGCGCACCGCGAGTTCCTGGCAGCGGTCGTCGGAGAGCTTCGTGTTCTCCTTCAACACATCCTGCACCAGCTTGACGCGCAAGTCGTACCGGGAGACGAAGGCCGTGTCCGTGGTCATGTTCTGTCCTTCACTGGTTCGTCGTGCCCGCCGACGCAGACGCATCCGCGGTGGAACCCACCCGCCACGGTGGCCGTGCAGAAACGGCGTGCGATCACATCGTGGGAGTCCGCGGCGTGCGGGCACGCGGCGCACGCCATCCCGAGAGCCGCCGTCACCGGCGGCCGGACGGGTCGGGTGCCCCTGGGTCCGCCGCGCCGCGCCGGCGCGGAACGAGTCCGGCGGGCGGGGTGAAGACCGGCTGGCGGAACAGCTTGCCGTACCGGTCGTCCTGGGGCGCGGTGAGTGCGCCGGGGCGGGGTTCCTCGGCGACGGGGTGGCTGGACAGCGAACTGTCCATTGTGGAAGCAGTGATGGGGGTTCCTCTCGTGGACGCCACCGGAAGTGGCGTACGTCAGGCGGACAGTGGTAAGCGGCCGGCGGTGCTGCCCAAGGCGAGCGAGGGCGCACTGTCGTCGGCGGGTCCCGAGGCAGGCAGCGATGGCTTCAGCCGCAGGCGCGGTCGCGCGTCCGGTGGTGTGGAGTGGGTGGAGCTCGAGCCCGACGGCATGTCGGTGCTCCCGTCCCCGGCTGCGGACATCGACCGGATTGGGGCCGAGGACGGCGCAGGTTTGACCACTCGCGCACGAAATGCTCTCGGACACCACTGACGATACACCACGCCGATTCCGGCCCGGCCGGCACTCAGCAGATCGGCGACCCTGCTACCGCACCTGCGGGCCGTCCATTCCGGACACCCCGTGCCGGGCTCGTCCCGTCAGACCTCGGCGTCCGGCGTACGCGATGCGTCCGCGTGGTGCGCCAGTTCGGCGGTCGCCTCCCACAGGCGGCGCTCGCGGCCGCGGTCGTGGGCGACCGGCTGGACCTCGGTCAGCTTGGTCTTCACCACGAACGCGCCGTCACGCAGGTGCGCCCACTCGTCATCGACCGCCATCGCGGCCAGCAGGGGCCCCGAGCGCTGCGGTGTCGAGACGCCGGGAATCCGGCCGAGGGCGCGGCTCATCGCCTGGAACGCCGCGGGGGCGCCGCGGCCCAGCGCGGTGCCGGGCATCCAGCCTGGCTCGAACACCGACACGCTGATCCCCGGGCCGGCCTGACGCTGCAGTTCGTGGGCGTAATAGAGAACTGCGAGCTTGGCGTTGGAGTAGGCGACGCCGGAGGCCGCCATGCCCGGGTTCTCTTCGCCACCGGCCGGGCGGGCGAGCTCGACGGGGTCGGCCCACTCGGCCTCGGCCACGTGCAGCAGCTTGCGCCAGAAGTTGGCGTGGTAGGTGTTCGAGCCGACCAGCACGACCCGCGCCGGGGCGGTGAACGAGCCGATCAGGTCGCCGATGAGCTGCGCGTGGGCGAGGTGGTTGACGGCGAAGGTGAGCTCGTAGCCGTCGGCCGAGGCCCGCCGGGTGTCGGCCGACATGGTGCCCGCGTTGGCGACCAGCGCGCGTAGCGGACGGACAGCGCCGTCGGCGAGCAGGCCGCGGGCGGTCGCCGCGGCGGCCCGGACGTCGGCCAGGCTCGCCAGGTCGCAGCCGATTTCGATGGCGTGCGCCCCGAGGGCACGGGCCTCGTCGGTGACCGCGGTCAGGTCGCGCCCGGCGCGGCCGACGAGCAGCAGGTCGGGTCGCTGCCCGTCCGGGCGGCCGGCCATGGCCAGCACGGCGTGACGGCCCAGGTTGCGCGTGGGGCCGGTGATGAGGACGGTTCCGGGTTCGGTCATGGCTCCAGGCTGCGAGCACGGCCGGGGCGCAGCCAGTCGTCCGGTTTTCGTAGGACTGCCAGGGCCAGGACAACCGGTGCCCGCTCGTCCAGAATGGACTGCGTGGAAGCGTGGGAGTTCGGCCGGACGGTGCGCCGCTGGCGCGACCGGGTGGTCCCCGAGGCCGTCGGTGTCCCGGCGGGCCGGCGGCGGCGGGCCAGCGGGTTGCGCCGGGAAGAACTGGCCGCGCTCGCCGGCATCTCGGCCGACTACCTGACCCGCCTCGAGCAGGGACGCGCGACCGCGCCGTCGACGCAGGTCGTGGAGTCGCTGGCCCGCGCGCTGCGCCTGGCCGACACCGAACGTGACCTGCTCTACCGGCTGGCCGGGCACGCCGCGCCGGGCCCGGACGTCGTGCCGTCGCGGGTCACCCCGAGCGTGCAGCGGCTGCTCGACCGGCTGTCGCACACGCCGGTGGTGGTCTACGACGCCACCTGGACGCTCGTGCTGGCCAACGCGCCGTACGACGCGCTCATGGGCGACACGACCACCTGGCGCGGGCTGGAACGCAACGCCGTGTGGCGCAACGTCGCCCGGCTGCCCTCGCGGGTCGTGCACAGCCCGCGGGAACAGGCCGAACACGAAGCCCGGCTCGTCGCCGACCTGCGCCTGACCGCGTCGCGCTACCCCGCCGACCGCGCGCTGCGGCGCCTGCTCGCGGACCTGGCCGCCGGCAGCCCGCGGTTCGCCGAACTGTGGGATGCCGAAGCCCCGCCGTCGGTGGCCGACCCGTCCCGGCGCAAGATCATCGACCACCCGGCGGTCGGCCCGATCACCCTCGACTGCGACACGCTGCTCGTCGCCTTGGACGACCTGCGCATCAGCGTGTACACCGCCGAGCCCGGCACCGAGGACGCCGACCGCCTGGCTCTCGCCGCCGTCCTCGGCACCCAGTCGCTCCAGCACTGAGAACGAGCCGGCGAACCGCGCGAGCTATCCGTCCGAGCGCGGTCGGCGCAGCCCGTCCAGCACGAGGGTGATGACGTCGTCGGCCTCGGCCCGCCACTCGGGGCGGTCGTGGGCCGCGCCGATGCCGTGCAGCGCCATCATGACGGCGCCGGCGTCCACGTCGTCGCGGATGGCGCCGTCCCGCACGCCGGCGGCCACCAGGTCGGTGACCGCCTGTTCCAGCGCCCGGCTGCCTTCGGCGAGGGCACCCGAGCGATCGGCCCAGAGCGTGGCCAGCGTCCGGGCGAGGCCCTCGTGGGCGGCTATGTGGTCGACCATGCCGCGGAGGAAGGTCGCCAGCGCCTCCGCCGCGGGCAGCGTGGCCTGTAGCCGGCGGGCGCGGTCGCACAGCGTGGCGACTTCTCCGTGGTAGACGGCCTCGGCCAGTGCCTCCCGGGTGGGGAAGTGGCGGTACAGCGTGCCGGTGCCCACCCCGGCCAGGCGGGCGAAGTCATCGAAGCGCAGGTCGAAGAAGCCTCCGGCGTCGAAGACCTCCCGGGCCGTGGCGAGCAGGGCTGCACGCTTGCGCTGGGCGTCGGCCCGCAGCGGCTTGTCGGCGGTCATGCGCTCCCTCGCGTTGACAAATGGAGATGACCTCCATATTTTGGAAAGTGGAGATGATCTCCAAATCAATCGTACCCCACGAGGTGCCATGTGAAGATCCTGATGTTCGGCCGAGGCGTGATCGCCACCATCTACGGCTGGACCCTGCAACGGGCCGGGCACGACGTCGAGTTCTACGTCCGGCCGGGCCGCGCCGCGACGTACGGGGACGCGGTGGACCTCGACCTGTTCGACATGCGGCGCCGGGTGTGGGGGCGACGCGTCGCCGAGAAGTGGCCGGTGCGCTACCGCGAGGCGCTGGAGCCGGACCACGACTTCGACCTGATCGTGCTCAGCGTGCCGCACCACCGCCTCCCGGAGGCGACGGCCTTCCTGTCCCCGCGGGTCGGCCGGGCCACGGTGCTGGTCTTCGGCAACCTCTGGACCGAGCCGCTCGCCGCGGTCGGCGCGCTCCCACCCGACCGCATCGCCTGGGGCTTTCCCCAGGCCGGCGGCGGTTTCGACGCGGACGGCGTGCTCCACGGGGGACTGTTGCCGTCGGTCGTCTTCGGCACCCTCGGGCGGCCCCCGACCGATCGGGAACAGGCCGTGCGCCAGGCGTTTCGCGAAGCCGGGCTCCGGATCAAGGAGCGGCCCGACTTCCGCGGCTGGCTGTGGGTCCATTTCGTCTCGGATGCCGGCATGTTCTCGCAGGGCCTGCGGCGGGGTTCCCTGTCCGAACTGGTCGGGGCACGGGGCGACCTGCGCGAGGCGCTGCTGGCCGGCCGTGAGTTGCTGCCGCTCCTCCAGGCGCGCGGCGTCGACCTGCGACGGCACCGGGGCGGTCTGCTGCCGTTCCGGGCGCCCACCTGGCTGACGGCCCCCGCGCTCGCCTGGCTGACCACTCATGTCCCGCCCGCGCGCGTGAGCCTCGCGGCGCACGACGACCCCGACGCCGAGGAGCCGCGTGCGGTCTGCCGGGACGTCCTGGCCGAAGCGCGGCGGCTGGGCATCTCGGCACCACGACTGGAAGCGGCGGAACCGCTCTTCGCCCGTGCCGGCCGGCCTCTGTCGCCCGTCCGTGACGTCGTGGAAGGAAAGTCATGACCACCACCGGGAAGCACGAGTTCCCCCTGGCCCGTACGTGCCCGTTCGTGCCGCCGCCGGCGTACGAAGAGATCCGCGAACGAGAGCCGGTCTCACGGGTTCGCCTGCCCGACGGCGGGTGGGCCTGGGTGATCAGCCGTCACGAAGACGTGCGAACCGTGTTGAACGACCGGCGGTTCAGCGCCGACCGGCAGCATCCGGATTTCCCGGCGCTGGTCAAGGGCGAGGCCGCGACCCGGCGGCCGGACGAGGAGCGCATGCTGATCGCGATGGACGCGCCCGAGCACGGGCCGGCGCGCAAGGCCGTCCTCGGCGAGTTCACGGTGCGCCGGTTGGCGGCGCTGCGGCCGCGGATCCAGGAGATCGTCGACGAGCGGATCGACGCGCTGCTGGCCGGGCCGCGGCCCGGTGACCTGGTGGAGTCGCTGTCGCTGCCGGTTCCGTCACTGGTGATCTGCGAGATGCTGGGTGTGCCTTACGCCGACCACGAGTTCTTCCAGGAACAGACGGTGAAGGTGTTCAAGCAGTCGACGTCGCCCGAGGAGGCGTGGGCGGCCATGGCGGTCCTCCAGGGCTACCTGGCCGACCTCGTCGCGGAGAAGGAACGGAACCCGCCGGACGACCTGCTCGGGCGGCAGATCGTCAAGCTGCGCGCGGACGGCACCTACCGGCGGAAAGCGTTGGCCGGCATGGGTCTCCTGCTGCTCGTGGCCGGCCACGAGACGACGGCGAACATGATCTCGCTGTCGACCCTGGCATTTCTGCGCGCCCCGGACCAGCTCGCGATGATCAAGGCCGACCCGGGCAAGACGCTCGACGCGGTCGAGGAGATGCTGCGGTACTTCACGATCATCGACGTGGCGACCGCCCGGCTGTGCGTCGGGGACATCGAGGTCGGCGGCCGGCTGATCCGTGCCGGCGAAGGAGTGCTGGCGCTCGGGTATTCGGCCAACCGGGACCCCCGGGCGTTCGAGAACCCGGACGAGCTCGACATCGAGCGCGGCGCGCGCCACCACGTCGCGTTCGGCTTCGGGCCGCACCAGTGCCTGGGCCAGAACCTGGCCCGGATGGAACTGCGGATCGTCTTCGACACGCTGTTCCGCCGCGTCCCCACTCTCGAACTGGCGATGGACGTCGACGAGCTGCCGTTCAAGGACGACGCGCACATCTACGGCCTCTACCGGCTCCCGGTGACCTGGTAGCGGACGAACTGCCGGCCACCACGCCGGAGACTCGCCGGCGGACCGGCGAGTCTCCGGCGCTATTCGGCTTGGTCGTCGACGCGGGCGAGCACCTTGTCCGCGATCCGGCGCAGCGTACGCAGCTCCGCCGGGGTCAGGGCGTCGGCGAACAGCTCCCGTACCCGTTCGACGTGCCCGGGCGCGACCGACTCCAGGTGCGCGAAGCCCGCGTCCGTCAGGATCGCTCGCGTGTACCGGCCGTTGCCCGGATCCGGTTCCCGGCAGGCGAAGCCGCGCTTCTCCAGGCGGCCGATCAGGTGGGACAGCCGAGACAGCTCCGTGTTCGCCAAGGCCGCCAGGTCGCTCATCCGCGCCCGGCGGTCCGGCTGCTCCGACAGGTGCGCGAGCACGTAGTACTCGAGGAAGCTCAGCCGCGCGTCGCGCTGCAGCTGCGCCTCCAGGGACGCCGGCAGCCGCTGGGTGAGCCGCATGAAGGCGCGCCACGCCGACAGCTCGTCGCTCGTGAGCCAGCGCTGCCCGGGTTCCGTCATCGCCGCAGTCTAGCTGACTTGAAAATTCATGTCATCGTGCTAGCGTCTCACTTGAACATTCAAGTGAGAGGACTTCCTGTGAAGATCGCGATCATCCTCGGCAGCACCCGTCCCGGCCGGAAGGGCGAAGCCGTGGCGAGGTGGGTGCTGGCCAAGGCCAAGGAACGGCCGGACGTCGACTACGAGCTCATCGACCTGCTCGACCACCCGCTGCCGCACCTGGACGAAGCCGTGTCCGCCAGCCGGGGCGTCTACGCCAACGACCACACCAAGGCCTGGTCCGCCACGATCGCGGCGTTCGACGGGTTCGTCTTCGTCACCCCCGAGTACAACCACTCCACCTCGGGCGTCCTGAAGAACGCCATCGACTACCTCTACGCCGAGTGGAACAACAAGGCCGCCGCCTTCGTCTCCTACGGCGCGCTCGGCGGCGCCCGCGCCATCGAGCACCTGCGGGCGATCTCCAGTGAGCTGCAGCTGGCCCACGTGCGCCAGCAGCTGTCGTTCTCGCTCTTCACCGACTTCGAGAACTTCGCCGAGTTCAGCCCGTCCCCGATGCACGACGCCGCCGCGTCGGTGCTGTTCGACCAGCTCGAATCCTGGGCCGGCGCGCTCAAGACCATCCGGTGAGGCTCTACGGGCTCGAGGAGCACTTCGCCACGGCCGACGTGGTCGCGGCGTGGCGGCGGCACGACCCGGCGCTCGCCGCGCCGATGATGAGCCGGGCCGTCGGCAGTGCCGCGTTGCTCGACCTCGGCGAAGGCCGCGTCGCCGCGATGGACGACGCCGGGATCGACACCGCCGTGCTGTCGCTCACGACGCCCGGCTTGCAGGACCTCGACCCCGCCGAAGCCCTCGCGCTGCAACGTCCCACCAACGACGTCCTCGCCGACGCCGTCGGCCGGTTTCCCGGGCGGTTCCGGGGGTTCGCGGCCCTGGCGACGTCCACGCCCTCGGCGGCGGCCGACGAGCTGCGGCGGGCCGTGGTGGACCTCGGGTTCGACGGGGCGCTGGTGAACGCGAACTCCCGCGGCCAGGCCCTCGACGAGTTCCGCTTCTGGGACATCTTCGAGGCCGCCGAGGACCTGCGTGCCCCGGTGTACCTGCACCCGAGCGTGCCGGTCCCGGCGGTCACCGAGGCCTGCTACCGGCGGTTCGGCGGCCCGGTGGACGAGCTGCTGGCCACCGGGACGTTCGGCTGGCACTACGACGCCGGGCTGACCGCGCTCCGGCTGATCGTCGCCGGGGTCTTCGACCGGTTCCCGGGGCTGCGGCTGATCCTGGGGCACTGGGGCGAGGTCGTGCTGTTCTACCTCGACCGCGTGGCGGCCCTCGACGCGGTGACCGGGCTGGAGCGCCCGATCGCGGAGTACTTCCGCACGAACGTCTTCATCACCCCGGGCGGCATCGCCAGCCACCGGTACCTGCGGTGGAGCCTCGAGACGGTGGGCGCGGACCGGATCATGTACGCCTCGGACCACCCGTTCAACCGCGAGCACGGCGGTTCCGCCCGGAGATTCGTGGCGACCGCACCGATCAGCGACGCCGACCGGGCGCGGATCGCCCACGAGAACTGGGAAAACCTGATCGCGGGCATCCGGCGCCGGTAAGTCCACAGTGTACTTCCCCGATCGGCTCCGGACCGGGCCCTTCGCGACCGCGCGATCACGTGGCACGTCGCGCGGGACGGCCTCGCCGACAGGCCACCCGCGTCCCTCGACCGGGATACCGCTTACTTCAAGGCGTGAACCACGGACGTCCGGCCGCCGTTCGGCGCTTTACAGCCCGGGCGGAAGGCGCCTACCGTGCGCTCGCATCCATCCGGCCGGTCCGTGCCGACCACGGCTGAAGGAGGTCAGGTGTTCCGCAACCACAGACCCAGTACCCGCGCCACCGTCACGGTGCTCGCAGCGACGGTCCTGCTGGCGGTTCCCGCGTTCACCGCCAGTAGCAGTGCCGCCATCGACCTGGGCGCCGCGCCCTGGCTGGACACCCACCGCCCGGTGCCGGCGCGGGTGGAGACGCTGCTTCACGCGATGACGCTGCCCGAGAAGGTCGGCCAGATGGACCAGCAGCTGGTCACCACGCTGACCGATGCGAACAGCGCGACGTGCGGGAACAACGGATTCAATCTACCCAATCCCGAATGCATGCGAAAAATACTGGTCGACGCCAACGTCGGTTCGATTCTCGCGGGCGGCACCGAGAATCCGGTCGACACCACGGGCAAGGGCGGCGTGGGCAACACCGGCTACGACTGGGCCACCGAGTACAACATCATCCAGCAGTTCGCGATCAAGAACTCGCGCCTGCACCTGCCGGTGGTGTTCGGCGTCGACGCGGTGCACGGCTTCGGTCACCCGTGGCAGGCGCCGCTGTTCCCGCAGTCCATCGGCATGGGCGCCACCTGGGACCCCGCGCTCGCCCAGGCGGGTGGCAAGGCGACCGCGGACGCCCTGCGCGCCACCGGCTGGACCTGGAACTTCGCCCCGGTCCAGGACATCGCGCGCGACAACCGGTGGGGCCGCACCTACGAGACGTGGGCCGAGCAGCCGGCCCTGTCGGCCGCGATGGGCGCCGCGAACATCAAGGGCATGCAGACGCCCGGCAAGCGCGGTGAGCTGAACGTCAGCGCGACGGTCAAGCACTTCGCCGGCTACTCGCAGTCGGTCAACGGCCACGACCGGGCCGAGGCGCTGCTCCCGATGAACTACCTCCAGACGACCATCCTGCCGCCGTACGCGGCGGGGATCGACGCGGGCGCCGGCACGGTGATGGTCAACTCCGGTTCGATCAACGGGGTTCCCGCCACCTCGTCGCACTACCTGCTGACCGACGTCCTGCGCGACCAGATGCACTTCCAGGGTGTCGTGATCAGCGACTACCAGGACGTCACCGCGTTGCAGACCGCCTATCACATCGCGGCGGATCTCCCGGGTGCCATCGCCGCCGCCGTGAACGCGGGCGTCGACATGAGCATGCAGGTCTCCGACCCGGCCGGCTGGCAGGCCGCGATCCTGCAGGCCGTCGACACGGGCAAGATCTCGCGCGCGCGGATCGACCAGGCCGTGCGCCGCATCCTCACGCTGAAGTTCCAGCTCGGCCTGTTCGACCAGCCGTGCGTGGCCGACCCGGCGAAACCGTGCGTCGACGCGAACGCCGCCAACGCGGCCGTCACGGCGGGCCGCGATCAGACGCTGAAGGCCGCGCGGGAGTCGATCACCTTGCTGCGCAACGAGAACAACGCGTTGCCGTTGCCGGCGGGCGCGAAGGTCGTGGTGACCGGCCCGAGCGCGGACTCGATGACCAACCAGCTCGGCGGCTGGAGCGTGAGCTGGCAGGGCGTGGCGGGTGCCGGCCACGTGTGCTGCATGGGCCCCGAGAACCAGATTCCGCCGGGCACCACCGTGCTGGGCGGCATCCGGGCCGCGAACCCGGGCGCGGTCTACGCGCCGGATCAAGCCAGCGCCGTCGCGGCGGCGGCCGGCACCAGTGCCTATGTGGCGGTGGTGGGGGAGAAGGCCTACGCGGAAGGGCTGGGCGACAACCCGGCGCCGGCCCTGGCGCCCGACCAGCAGGCCCTCATCTCGGCACTGGAGGCGACCGGCAAGCCGGTGATCGTCGTGGTCGTCGCGGGCCGGCCGGTCGGGCTGGGCCCCGCGGAGAAGGCGAACGCGGTGCTGATGGCCTACCAGGGCAGCACGGAAACCGGCACGGCGGTGGCGGATGTGCTGTTCGGCAAGACGAACCCCGCGGGCAAGCTGCCGATCAGCTGGCCGTCCGACGCGCCGGCCGTCGGCGCCGACTTCGCCGGCACGGCCCCGTCCCCGCTGGGGGACCAGCCGAAGTTCTTCGACCAGCTGCCCAGCACCGCGTCCGGTCCGGGCAACGCGTACAACCCGCAATTCCCGTTCGGCTACGGCCTGTCGTACACGACGTTCACCCACACGAACCTGGCGGTGACGCCGAAGGTCGCGCGCGGCGGCACGGCCACCGCGACGTTCACCGTCACCAACACCGGAACCCGCGCCGGCACCGACATCGTGCCGGTGTACGTGGCCCAGCCGGTGAGCCCGGTGGTCGTCCCGCCACAACGGCTGGTCGGCTTCGCGCGGGTGACGCTCGAACCGGGCCGGTCCCAGGTCGTGCGCGTGTCCTTCCCGGCGTCCGCATTGGCCGAAAGCGCACCGGACATCAACGCGTCCGGCCCGCCGGCCGTGGTGCCGGGCAGTTATGTGCTGCAGCTGGACAAGAACAGCACGACGCCGTACACGGTGGACGTGTCGGCGCCGTTCCTGATCCAGTAGCAAGCGGTCGCTTGCGGGGCGACGCCGGCGCGTCGCCCCGCAATGCCCGCTCAGGCCGGTGTCCCGAATGGCAGAGAGCGTGGGGTGACCTCGTTTCCGCTGGTAGCAGCCCAGTTTCGCGCCGGTTGTAACTCCGGCGAGCCGGGGGACGACCTAGCTCCTGATTGAGGAGACGCCCCATGTCACAGCGTGCAACACGGGTCACACCGAGTCGGTTCGGGTGGCTGCTTCTCGCCTTCGTCTTCGCCGGCACGGCCGGCGTGCACCTCTACTTGCTCTTGTCGACCGCGGCCAGGTGGCCGGGCTGGGCGGCGATGGTCCTGGTGGTACTGGCCCTGAGCTGCGTCAGGAACTCAGGGCTCGGCCGGGGCCCCGCGCGTGCTCGTGCCGACGCCGGGAGCGCGAAGAGCGGGGAGCCCGCTGGATGAGCGGGTGGTCCGACCCGTCGGCTCTGGCCGTGTTCGTGATCGCCGTCGCGCTGCTCCTCGCCGCCGGCACGAGTGGTGCCCTCAGGCTCCCGCCGCTCAACGTGCACGGCCCGCTGACCCCGGCCGGGATCAAGGTGACCGCCGCCCTCGGTGTTCTGTGCTTGGCCGTGGCCGGAGGGGTCGCCTTGTGGGGCGGGCACGACTCGCCACCGCAGCCGACCGCGACGCCGCCACTCTCGAGCTCGGTTCCGCAGGCCACCTCACCTTCTTCCGCGGAGACGCCGGGTTCGACCGCGCCCACTCGGTCGACGGGAACGCCGCCGTCGCCCGGGCTCACGGAACTGGCCGCCGATCGTGTTTCCTTGGGAACGTCGACCGGATACGACTTCGACACGGGCAAGACCGGTTTCGCGGGCGAGGGTGCCGACATAGTCGTCGACAGCACCGGTATCAGTGCGGTTTCCGATACCGCGCTCGCGCTTTCCGGCCGAACGGACACCCGGCCGGACGGATGTCCCTCGGAACTGAGGCTCAGCCGAGTGCCGCGCAGCGGTACCGCGTCCGGTCGATCGGTCTGCGCTCTGACGACGAGCGGGAACCTCGCGGTGTTCACGTTCTCCGATTCGCGCTCGTCGGGCGAAGTGGTGGTGGACTACGTCTTGTGGGGTAACCGATAACGACGGACCGGCCACCTGGGGCTGCCATCTCCACCGCCGGCAGGCGGAGGCTCGGCTCAGTGGTGACCCCCGAGCCGGGACCGCGCTACCCGGAAGGGGCCGGTTCAGGGGGATCCCCGAAGCGACAACGGGTCCGCTGTTCCTAGCCTGGCGGTACTCGAGGGGAAGGAGCACGGCCATGCGTTTGTCCCACCTGTTCGCGGCCACGGCACTGGGGATCTCGACCGTGGTGGCGACGCCGGTCGCGGCCGACGCGACGACGACGTGCACGGCTCCGGCACCGGGCCCGTGGACCGTGGACCCCGCGAGCGCCGCGGCGCCGGCCGGGGCGGGCCGCCCGGCGGACCCGGCCACCGCCGCACGGGTGCGCGCCGGCATCCGCAACTTCGTCGCCTGCGTCGACGCCGGTGACCCCGCCAAGCCGGACGACCTCGCCGCCAACCCGGCGGCGACGTTGTTCACCGTGCACTTCATCACCACGTTCATGCACCAGGACAGCTACGCGGCCGTGCCCAGGGTGCTCGGCGGCCTGCGCATCGATCGGATGCGCACCCTCGACGTGACCGCCTACCCGGACGGCAGCGTCAGCACCGAAGGCACCTACCTCGCCTACGGCCACAAGCTCGCCCACGAACGCTGGAACTGGTGGCCCGACCCCGACGGCCACCTGAAGGTCAACAAGCTCGAACCGCTGGCCCCGCCCGTGCCGCCGGACGCGGCCACCCTCGGCATCGAGGTCGGCGACTACTACTACCGGCCCGACACCCCGGTCGTGCGCGCGCCCGGCGGCAAGGTGGTGCTGCGCTTCCACCAGTCCGGCGCGCAGCGCCACGAGGCGATCCTGTTCCGCCTTCCCGACGGCGCCACCGCCGCCGACCTGTTCAACGGCAAGCTGACGCCGGGCCAGGTCACCACCGTCGGCCAGGACAACGGCTCCGACGTCATGTCCCTGGTGGCGCTGCGGCCCGGCACCTACACCCTGATCAGCTTCGAACCGGGCCCCGACGGCAGGCCGCTCGCCCTGCACGGGCTGACCGCGCAGTTCCGGGTCTGCTGACCCACGCGCTGCCCGAGCCGGGGGAGCGTCCGCACCAGGTGACTACGGCTTGACCGACCGGGCTTCGCGGCGGGCGAGGACGTCGTCGAGGCGGGAGCCGACTTCGGCGCAGTTGGCGCGGACGATGTCCAGGAACGCCGCGAGCACCGGGGAGTCGTCGGCCGCGCGGAACGACAGCTGCAAGTCCGGGAGGCGGACGCGCGGGGCGATGTCGCAGAACCAGACGTCCTTGCGGGTGACCAGCCGCATCCGGGCCGGGCCGAGGCCGACGCCGACGTCGCACGCCGCCAGGCCGATGATCGTGTGGATGTCCCGGGACACCGTGGCGGCGTCCAGCGCGGCCGCGCCGGCGCCGAACAGGTCGTGCAGGCGCGCGGCCACGGCGGGTTCCTGCGTCGGCGCCGACATGATCAGACGCTCGGCCGCGAGCTGCTCGAGCCGGATCTCCGCGCGGCCGGCGAAGGGGTGGGCGGTGCCGACGACGGCGACCAGGTGGTCGGCGCCGATGGGGACGGTCACCAGGCCGTCCACCCGCGCGCCGCGCGGGGTGCCGCGGCCGACCGCGACGTCGAGTTCGCCCGCGACCAGTGCGGCCGTCCCGTCCGGGCTGTTCACTTCCCGCAGGTCGAGCCGGACGTCCGGCCGGGCCCTGCGGAACCGGCCCAGAACGCCGGGCAACGGGTCGAGCAGGGCCGAGCCGATGAAGCCCATGCGCAGCTGTCCCGTCTCGCCGCGGGCCGCGCGGCCGGCTTCGACCGCGGCGGCCGTCATCTCGCCCAGCGCCCGCCGGGCCCGGGCCAGGAACGCGGTGCCGGCCGCGGTCGGGAACACCCCGCGGGGCGTGCGGTCGAACAGCCGCTCGCCGACCTCGCGTTCGACGGCCGCGATCTGGGTGGACAGCGGCGGCTGGGCGATGCCGAGGGACGCGGCCGCACGGCCGAAGTGCTGGTGCTCGGCCAGCGCGAGCGCGTAGCGGAGGTGACGGGACTCCATATTTTCAGGATATCGCGCGAGGCGGATTCAGCTATGAAAGTGGATAGCGCACTCGTCACGCGGTGGGGTGGACCTCATGACTGGAACCACCGCTTGCGTGCTCGTTCACGGTGCCTGGCACTCCTCACTGCACTGGGCCGCCACCCAGCGCGCACTGGCCGCGCAAGGCATCACCGGCGTCGCCGTCGACCTCCCCGGGCACGGCGTGACCGCGCCGCTGCCGTCCGGGTACCTCCGGCCCGGCCAGCCCGGGCTGGCGACCGAGCCCTCCGCGCTCGCCGGGCTGACCACCGAGGTGCTCGTCGACGCCCTGATCGCCGACCTCGCCGAGGTGCGCCGCCGGTTCACCAGCGTGGTCCTCGTCGCGCACAGCGCGGGCGGCGGCCCGGCGTCGGCCGTGGTCGAGCGGCACCCCGACCTGGTCGACCACGTCGTCTACCTGTCGGCGTTCGTGCCCGCCGGACGGCCGCGCTTCGGCGAATACGTGACGGACCCGGTCAACGCCGGTGCCGCCCACGCACCCCGGACCGGCGACCCCGAAGTTCTCGGCGCCTTCCGGATCAACCCGCTCTCGCCCGACCCCGCCGAGGTCGAGGCGATCCGGCGGGCGTTCCTGACCGACTGGCCCGCGGACCGGCCGGGCTGGCGCCTGACGCTGCACCCCGACGAACCGATGGCGTCGCTCGCCGGGGCGTACCCGGTGACCGCCGGACGGTGGGGCCGGGTGCCGCGCAGCTACATCCGGCTGACCGACGACCTGGCGCTGCCGCCGGCCACCCAGGACCTGATGATCGCCGAAGCCGACCGCCTGACCCCGGAGCGCCCGTTCGCGGTGCACTCCCTGCCCGGCGGGCACTCGCCGTTCCTGACCCGCCCGGCCGAGCTCGCCGAGCTCCTCGGCCGGATCGCGAAGCAGGCATGAGGCCCGCCGCGCAAGCCGTGCTGCTGTCGGGGACGTTCGTCCAGCTGATGAGCGTCACCGTGATGCAGCTCGCCGTCCCGCGCATCCGCCACGACCTCGCCGCCGGCTCGGGCGCGGGCCAGCTCGCGCTGGTCGGCTACACGCTGACCTACGCGTGCGCGCTGATCACCGCGGCCCGGCTCGGCGACCGGTTCGGCTACCGGCGGGTGTTCGTCATCGGCACGGCCGTGTTCACGCTGGCGTCGCTGGCCGCGGCCGCCGCGCCGGCCGCCGGGACCCTCGTGGTCGCCCGGCTGGTGCAGGGCGTCGGCAGCGGCCTGGTCGCGCCGCAGATCCTGTCGCTGATCCAGACCGCGGTGCCCGCGGACCGGCGGGCCGGGGTCCTGGGCCGATACGGGGCGACGATGGCCGTGGCCTCGCTGGCCGGCCCGCTGTGCTGCGGCGTCCTGCTGCACTTCGACCCGTTCGGGCTGGGCTGGCGGCTGGCACTGGCCCTGCCGGTGCCGGTGGGCGTCGTGTCGCTGGCCCTGGTCCGGATACTCCCCGGCGGGCGCGGCCCGGCGGACGCGAGCCGGGTGGATCCCGTCGGCGCAGCGTTGTCGCTGACCGGGCTGATCCTGCTCGTGCTGCCGCTGACCCTCGGCCAGGACGCGGGCTGGCCGGCCTGGACGTGGGCGAGCCTGGCCCTGGGGCTGGGCCTGCTCGCCGCCTTCGCCGCGGCACAACGCCGAGTGCGCTTCCCCTTGGTGCGGCCGGAAGCGCTGACCGCGTCGACGACCCGATGGGGCATCGGTGCGGTGTTCCTCTTCAACGCCGGCATCCCGTCGTTCAGCCTGCTGCTTTCCTTGCACCTGCAGGGCGCGCTGCACCGCGGCCCGCTGGTGACGGCGTTGACCGTCGCGCCGTACGCGATCGGCGCTCTGCTGGGCAGCGCGGTCGCCGAAGCCGCGGCACGCCGGTTCGGCGCCGCGGCGCTCGCCGCCGCGTCCGCCGGCTTGGCCGCGGTGTCGCTGCTGCTCATTCCGGTGCTGGCCGGGCCGGCGCCGCTCCTGTGGGCGGTGCTCGGGGGCGGCGGCTTCGCGTTCGGCGTCTTCACGGCATCGGCGTTTTCCCTTGTCTTGAAACGGGTTCCGGTGCCCGTGGCCAGTTCCGTGTCGGGGTTGCTGCCCACCGCGCAGCAACTCGGCGGCACACTCGGCGTGGCCCTGGCGGGGATCGCCTACGCCGCCGGGGCACTGGACGCGGCGATGGGTTACGAGGCCGTCGTGTTCCTGCTCGCGGCCGCGGCCACGGCGCGCTTGAGGAAGCCTACCCAAGCAGCTTTCGGTACTGCGCCAGTTCTACTACGACATCGCGCTGTCCGCGTCACCCGCGGTGCCAGTCGCGGAAGGCGGTGAGGACGGCGTCACGGGTCTCGGGCGAGAGGGTTTCCGGTGGCAGCCGCCCGAGTTCGCCGATGGTCGTGCGGAACTGGTCGAGGTAGCGTTCGCAGCCTTCGCAAAGCGCGAGGTGGTCGATGAAGCGTGCTTCGGTGCCGGGGTCGAGGGCGTCGTCGAGGAACGCGGTGACCAGTTCGACGAATTCGTCGCAGTTCACGTCCTCGCCCCCGTCGCCAAGTACACCGCCAGCCGCTCCCGGACGGCGGCGCGGGCCCGGTGCAGCAGGACGCGCTGGTTGGCCGCCGAGATCCGCAGCATCGCACAGACCTCTTCGGCGGTGTAGTCCCCGACGTCGCGCAGGCTCAGCACCGCGCGCTGCCGCGCGGGGAGCTCGTCGAGAACGGTGGTGATCACCTCGCGGATCTCGAGGACGAGCGCGGTGTCCTCCGGCGACGCCCACGCGGCCGGGGCTTCGCGCCAGTGGCCGGGGTAGCCGCCGCCGGTGCCCTGGAACCGGGCCGGGTCGACGGTCGGGCCGTGGTCCTCGTCCTGGGGCAGGATGCTGGTCCACGGCACGCTCCGGCGCTCGGCCACGCCGCGTTTCTTGGCGGTGTTGACCAGGATCCGGAAGACCCAGGTCTTGAACGCCGACCTGCCCTCGAAGGCATCGACGCCCTTGAGCACGGCGAGCCAGGTCTCCTGGACGACTTCCTCGGCGGAGGCGCGGGTGGACACGAACGAGCGGGCCAGCCGGAGCATCGGCGCCGACCACGCGTCGAGCACCGCGGCGAACGTCGCGTCGTCGCCCCGGCGGACGGCGGCGATCAGCTCGTCCTCCGGCGGCAGCTTGGTCACCAGGCGAATATAACGGCGGCAGGCGGGCAAAAGGATGACCGTCACCTTACGGCCGCCTTCCGGCCGCGCAGCAGCGAAAGGGCGCCCGCGGGGAAGGCGAGCACCGACAGCAGGCCCGCGCACACGAGCCCCGCCGCGGTCGCCGGGGACATCGACCCGGTCAGCACGCCGATCTGGGAAACGGTGACCAGGAACGGCAACGACGTCGCCTGCAGCAGCGCCGCCGCGGCCGCCGGGCGCCGGCCGAACTCCCGGGTGTACAGCAGCGCCGGGACGCCGCGGGCGATCAGCAGGGCCACCAGGAAGAGGGGAATTCGCACCGGCGCCGCCGGGTCGGCCAGCAACCCACCGAGGTCGAGCCGCAGCCCGCCGGCGACGAAGAACACCGGGATGAGGAAGCCGTAGCCGATGGCGTCCAGCTTGACCCGGAACCGCGGGTGCGACGCGGCGTCCCGGTCGAGCAGCCCGACCACGGCGCCGGCGAGGAACGCGCCGAGGATGCTCTCCAGCCCGAACGCCTCCGCGAGCGCGACGAACGCGACCAGCAGCACCACCGCCGCGCGGACCCGGATCTCGGCGGTGGTGTCCTGCAGCCTGGTCAGGGTCGCGCCGAGCCGCCGCGACCTCCCGGCCAGCGACACGACGACCGCCGTCGCCGCGACCAGCAGCGCGAACGCCACCAGCAGCACCAGCCGCCCGCCGGTGCTGCCCCCGGACGCCGAGAACAGCAGCGACAACAGTACGACGGCGGCGAAGTCGGCGACCGAGCAGGCGGCGATGATCGCCTGCCCGAGCGCCGTTTCGGCCTGCCCGGCGTCCTTGAGCACCGGCACGACCAGGCCGAGTGACGTCGCCGAGAGTGCCACGGCGATCAGGAGCGGGCTCTTCACCCAGCCCGCCGCGCCGAACCCGGCTCCGGCGGCCAGGCCGAGCGCGAGCGTGACGCCGTAGCCGAGCAGCGCCAGCCGCAGTGCCCGCCCGCGCAGCCGGTGCACGTCGATCTCCAGCCCGGCGAGGAACAGCAGGAACGCCAAGCCGAGCAGGGCGGCGATCTCCACCGGCACGTCGGCTTCGACCCAGCCCAGCACGGACGGCCCGGCGACGATCCCGAGCACGATCTCCAGCACGACCGCCGGGACGCGCAGTTTCGGGACGAGCGCCGTCACCAGGGGCGCGACGAGCGCGATCGCGGCCACCGCGAACAGGTTCACGAACTCGACGCCGGGCATCGCGAGCTCAGCGGTATTCGGGGTTGGCGAAGTCGAAGCGGCAGCCGGCGTCCCATTCGCTGCGCTGGTTGCCGTGCGCCGGGATGCCGCCCGCGTCCTTGAGCATGCGGGCCAGGTGGAGCAGGTTCCAGGTCATGAACGTGGTGTTGCGGTTGGTGAAGTCGTTCTCCGGTCCGCCGGAGCCGGGGTCCAGGTAGGACGGTCCGGGGCCGGCCTCGCCGATCCAGCCCGCGTCCGCCTGCGGCGGGACGGTGTAGCCGAGGTGCTGGAGGCTGTAGAGGACGTTCATGGCGCAATGCTTGACCCCGTCTTCGTTGCCGGTGATCAGGCAGCCGCCGACCCGGCCGTAATAGGCGTATTGCCCGGCGTCGTTGAGCAGGTGCGAGCAGGCGTAGAGCCGCTCGATGACCTGCTTGGTGACGGAGCTGTTGTCGCCCAGCCAGATCGGGCCCGCGATGACGAGGATGTCGGCGGCCATGACTTTTTCGTAGATGCCCGGCCAGGCGTCGGTTTCCCAGCCGTGCTCGGTCATGTCGGGCCAGACGCCGATCGCGATGTCGTGGTCGATCGCCCGCAGCACCTCGACGGTGACGCCGTTCTTCTCCATGATGCCGCGGCTGACGTCGATCAGCCCTTCGGTGTTGCTGCGCTCGGGGGAGCGCTTGAGCGTGCAGTTGACGAACAGTGCGCGCAGGTCGCCGTAGGTCGGCATGGTTTTCCTTCCGGTCAGAGGAGTTCGGCGTCCTGCTCGACGCAGAGCAGGACGGGTCCGTCGGTGGCGAACAGGCTTCTCATGGCGTCGTCGAGCTGGTCCCGGGAAGTGACGCGGATGCCGGTGGCACCGCACAAGCCGGCGTAGGCGGCCCAGTCGGGGTTGCGCAGCGAGGTCTGCCAGACCGGGTAGTCCCCGGCGAGCTGCTCCTTGCTGATCTTGCCGAGGGCGTTGTTGTTCAGCAGCACGTGCTTGACCGGGATGCCGTACTTGACGGCGGTGGTGAGCTCGGTGGCGTACTGCCCGAACCCGCCGTCGCCGGTGACCGCGACGATCGGCCGGCCGGGTGCGGCCGCCCACGCGCCGAGCGCCGCCGGGTAGCCGAACCCGATCGAGCCGAGGTAGCCCGACATCAGCACCGGCTGGCCCCGCGACTCGAGGTAGCGGCCGAGCGAGTAGGCGTGGTTGCCGACGTCGACGGTCACCACGGCGTCGGCGGGCAGGTGCCGGGACAGCGCGTCGAACACCGCCGCGGCGGCCACCCCGCGCCCCCGGTCGTCCCGTACCCGGCGGGCCTTTTCGGCTCGCCAGATCTCCCACCGTGCCGCGACGTCCCGGCGCTGGTCCTCGGCTTTCGTCTCGCCGAGCGCGGCGGTCAGCGCGGCGACCGTGAGCCGGGCGTCGCCGAGCAGGGACCTCGTCACCGCGTCGAACCGGCCGATCGCGGCGGGCTCGTCGTCGATCTGCAGGATCGGCTTGTAGGCGGCGATCCCGGTGTGGCTCGAGAACGACGCGCCGACGACGATCAGCAGGTCGGCCTCGTTCATCAGCCAGCTCGCGACCGGTGTGCCGCTGCGGCCGAGCACCCCGGCGCCGAGCGGGTGGGTGTCCGGGACCAGGCCTTTCGCCTTGAACGTCGTGAGAACGGGCGCGGTGAGCGTCTCGGCGAGCAGCCGGACCTCGGTTTCGGCGCCCCGCGCGCCGTGACCGGCGATCACGACCGGCCGGCGAGCGTCCCGGACCACTGCGGCGGCGGCTTCGACGGCGGAACCTTCCGGCCGGATCCGGCGGTCGGCCGCTCGTCCGTCCGGAGTGGACGCGGGCGCGTCGCTGGGCTGGACCTGGACCTCGTCGGGCAGCACGAGGTGGGCGACCCCGCGGTGGTCGAGGGCGTGCTTGACCGCGAGCGCCGCGAGCTCGGCGTGGTCGCTGCCACTGTGGACGGTCGTGGTCGACACGGCGACGTCCCGGAACACCGCGGACAGGTCGACGTCCTGGAACGCGCCGCGGCCGAGCACCTTGGACGGCACCTGCCCGGAGATCGCGAGTGCCGGCGCGCCGTCCAGCTTCGCGTCGTAGAGCCCGGTGAGCAGGTTCGTCGAGCCGGGGCCGGCGATCGCGAAGCAGGCCGCCGGGCGGCCGGTCAGCTTGCCGTACGCGCTCGCGGCGAAGGCCGCGGCGCCCTCGTGCCGGATGCCGACGTAGGTGAGCTCGCCGCGGTCCTCCGCGCGGCGCAGTGCCTCGGCGAACCCCAGGTTGGAGTGCCCGACCATGCCGAACACGTGGGTCACGCCCCAGGCGACGAGCGTCTCGACCAGCACGTCCGCGACCGTGCGCACGGCCGTCGGCGGGTCCGGCAGCCGGACGAACACGCCGTCCTCGCGCTGCTCGACCGGGTAGGTCGCGACGCCGTCGGAAAACCCCTCCGGGGGCAGCCCGGAGATCGGGTCGTAGTCGTAGCCGTGCCACGGGCAGCGCAGCAGGCCTTTCTCGATCGAGCCTTCGCCGAGTGGGCCGCCCTGGTGCGGGCAGCGGTTCTCGAGCGCGCCCAGCCGCGCGCCGCACCGGGACAGCGCGACGCTGCGTCCGTCGATCGTGACGCTGCGAACCCGGCCGTCATCCGGCACGTCCGCCGGGTCGACCCGGTGCCAGCCGTTTTCGGTCATGTGACGCCTTCCAGACTCGGGGACACTGTGCCGTCGAAAGAGTGGTGACGGCAGACTCAGTGCCTCGATGGGGGCCAGGCGTTACACGAGGAGTTCGGCGATGTCCGAAGCTCTCGATGCCCAAGCCCACGTCCGAAGAGGACACGCACCTTGTGGTGCACTCGTCGGCAACGCTTCGGCCGCCGCGAGCGATATAAGGGCACGCGTTGACGGCGGGAGGTGGTCCGATGAGCTTCTGGCCGGTGGGTGCCGCCGCGAGCTTCACGTTCGCGGGGACGGCCGTGGTGGTGGCGCCGGTCTCGGCGTGGGCGTTCAAGAAGGTCGGGCTGCCCCAGTGGCCGCAGAGTACGGCACTGGATCACGTCGTGTGGGAACGCGACCGGGTGCTCGCCCTGGCCAAGGGCACGGCGACCAGCGCGCTCGGGTTCCTGAGCGCGGTGATCGTGGCGCTGCTCAAGCACGAGATCAACGACCGCGTGCCGGGCTTGGCGGTGCTGTGCTGCCTGCTCGGCGCGGTCGGCCTGCTTGTGTTCGCCGCGAGGATGAGCGTGAGCGTCCGGCTGACCGCGGCCACGGAAACGGATCCGCGATGACGACCGACCAGATCATCTACCTCGTGCTCGGGGGTGCCGGTCTCGGCGTGCTGATGGGGGCGCTGACGCGGGTGAGTCCCGGTGGCGGGCCGCAGCCTCGGCGCGCGGCGGATTCGGGCCCCGATTTGCCTCAGCCGCCGCCTACCGTGCCTGAGCCGCCTCTGACCAGTGAAGAACAAGAGGCCGCGGTTGAGGAACAGCGCCTGCGGCACCAGCACGCTTTGGCGGTGGCGAGGCAGAACCGGCTCCGCGAAATCGCCCGGCGGCGCCCGAAACCGGAGTGAGGCGGGCCCGGCTCTCTTCTCGGCCGCACGTAACCGTGCGGTAAGGATCACCACCCGGGAACCGTGTGAGACTGAGGTGATCCCGACGAGGAGGTCACCATGGCCAGCAGTCACCCGCGCCCAACGTCGATCGGCGGCCACACTCACAACCGATTGGCGAAAGCGGGAATCTCGGTCGTCTCCGCCCTCATCGTCGCGGCCGGCGCGAAGGGCGCTTTCGAGATCAGCAACAGCACCATGATGATGAACATCGCTTCTGTCGGCGCGTGGGTGATGTTGTGCCTCGGCCTGGCCTACGCGGGCGTCCGGATCCGCCCCGCCGTCGGCGGCGCGCTGCTCGTGGGCGTAGGAATAGGCGTGCTTCTCGTGGTGATCTTCGGCGGCATGCAGATGCTCGGTTGACGCGACGGCGCCGGCGGCGGGGTCGCTGCCCGGAAAGCCCTGGCGCAGAACGGGTTTCCCGACGCCCAGCTGCACGAGGAACGCTTCGACCCGTGATCGCCCTCAGGCGCCTGCGCGGTACGTTGCGCGTACTACGTGACACGTAGTAACGTGCGGCCGACCGAAGGGGCCGAGCATGCCGAACGACGCTCAGATCTTGGTGCTCTACGCACTGACCGATGGCCCGCTGCACGGCTACGCGATCAACACCGCGATCGACGAACTGACCGGCGAACGGCTGGGGCCGGGCAGTCTCTACGGCGCGCTCGCGCGCTTGGAGGCGAAGGGGCTGATCGAAGCACTCGGCGGCGAAGGTCGCCAGCGCCCGATGCGGATCACCGAGCAGGGCCGCGCCGTGCTGGAAAGTGAGCTGCGGGCCATGGCTCGGGTGGCCGACGCGGGTTTGCGGCGGCTCGGCGAGCGGCCGGCATGACCGTCGCGCAGGGGCTGGTCCGGCTAGCCGCGGGCGTTCCGGGACCGGTGGGGCGCCGACCTCGCGGCTGACCTCGGCGCGAGCGGCGCCCGGTCGTGGCCGGACCTGCTCGTGGGCGTGGCCGACGTGTGGCTGCACCCCGCGGTCTGGCCCGCGCGCTCGGCGTCCCAGCGTCAAGCCCGGTCACCGCGATGGCGGTGATCGTGACCGGTCTCGGCTGGTTCGCCGTCCACCTGACCGTCGAGGACGCTCGCGGACTTCCGCGAGTGCTCGACGCTTGTGCGGCGGCGGTGGCCACCGGCTTGGTCTTCGTTGTGGGGCTTGGCCGTGATCCAGGTCGCCAGAGCGGTCGCCGGGATCGGCTTCGTGCCGGCCGTGTCCCCGCGGCGCTTCCGGCTCGGGGTCCGGGTGCTGGCCACGGCGGCCGCGGCCATCGGCGCGACGCAACTGGTCGCCGCGGTCGTCAACGCGGCGCCCGCGTCGGCAGCGCTCGGACTGTGCCTGCTCACGACACCCCTGGTCCTGCGAACCCCGGAAACCGCGGCCTGAAGGGCGGACAGCTCCGCGGCACCGAACTGCCGGGCCACGTCGGCCTGATCACGCCGGCGGTGAGCTGTCGTACCGCGGTACTACTCGCCGCGCCGGATTGCCTCCCGCGGTACCACGAAACGGCCCGAGTCCCCTCCTACCGTCGGGGAAGAACGGGCCGGGGCGACCGGTCCGCGGATCCAGGGGATGAACGATGATCGAGGCACACCAGCTGACCAAGCGGTACGGGGAAAAGACAGCGGTCGACCACCTGGACTTCACCGTCCGGCCGGGCGCCGTCACCGGGTTCCTGGGGCCCAACGGCGCGGGCAAGTCCACCACGATGCGGATGATCGTCGGGCTGGACGCGCCGACCAGTGGCTCGGTCAAGGTCAACGGCCGCCGCTACGCCGAGCACACCTCGCCGCTGCAGGAGGTCGGGGTCCTGCTCGAAGCGAAGTCCGTCCACAGCGGACGGTCGGCGTTCGACCACCTGCTCGCCCAGGCCCAGACCCACGGCATCCCGCGGCGGCGGGTCGACGAGGTGATCGAGCTGACCGGGCTGCAGTCGGTGGCTAAGAAGCGCGCGGGGAGCTTCTCCCTCGGCATGGGCCAGCGGCTCGGGATCGCCGCGGCCCTGCTCGGCGACCCGGCCACCATCATGCTCGACGAGCCGGTCAACGGCCTGGACCCCGAGGGCGTCCTCTGGATCCGCAATCTGCTCAGCGGGCTCGCGGCCGACGGCCGCACCGTGTTCGTCTCGTCGCACCTGATGAGCGAGGTGGCGCTGGTGGCGGAGCACCTCATCGTCGTCGGCCGGGGCCGCCTGCTCGCCGACACCACCGTGCACGACCTCGTCCGGGACGCCGGCGGCGACACCGTCCAGGTGGCCACCGCGGATCCCGCGCGCCTGCGCGAGGTCCTGGCCGGTCCCGGCGTCGAGATCGCCGGCCGCACCGGTTCCGAGGAGCTGCAGGTGAAGGGCCTCTCGGCCCGCGCCATCGGCACCAAGGCCGCCGAACACGGCATCGCCCTGTTCGAGCTGTCCGCCCGGACCGTCTCCCTCGAAGAAGCCTTCATGGACCTGACCCGCGACGCCGTCGAGTACCACGGCGTCACCACCGGCATCGACGCGCTCGGGAGGGCGGCATGACCACCTTGACCCCGGAAGCCCCCGCCCGCACCGTCCGCCCGGTCTACCGGGTGACCGGGCGCCACGTCCTGCGTTCCGAGTGGACCAAGCTCTGGTCCCTGCGCTCCACCTGGATCACCCTGGGTCTCGGCCTGGTGTTCCTGGTCGCCTTCGGGCTGATCTCCGCTGCCCGGTACAAGTCGAACATCGGCTCCGGTCAGCCGCTCGACCCGGACTTCGCCGACGCCACCGCGCTGAGCCTGTCGCTGTTCGGCACGAACTTCGCGCAGCTGACGCTGGGTGTGCTCGGCGTGCTCGTGGTCGCCGGCGAATACTCCACCGGCATGATCCGCTCGACGCTGACCGGGGTCCCGCGCCGGCTGCCGGTGCTGTGGTCCAAGTCGGCCGTGTTCGGCGTCGTCGCCCTGCTCGTCGGCACGGTCGGCGCGTTCCTCGCCTTCATCTTCGGCAACGCCATCGTGGCCGGGACGCCCGCGGCGATGTCCCTTTCGGACCCGGGCGTGCTGCGCAGCCTGCTGGGCACCGGCCTCTACCTGGGCCTGGTCGGGGTGATCGGGGTCGCGCTCGGTGCGCTCCTGCGCTCGGTCGCCGGGGGCATCTCGGTCCTCGTCGGCGCGCTGATGCTGATCCCGGGCCTGGTCTCGCTGCTGCCGAAGTCGTGGCAGAGCGACATCAGCCCGTACCTGCCCAGCAACGCGGGACAGGCGATGTTCGCCCTGACCCACGACGCGACCACGCTGGCGCCGACGGCCGGGATGCTGGTCTTCGCCGGCTGGACGGTCCTCCTGCTGGGCGGCGCCGCCTACCGGCTCGCGCGGTCCGACGCTTGACGACGCCCACCGCCGGCGCGGCCCTCTGGGTGCCGTGCCGGCGGGTTACCAATCCGGCCAAAAGTAGGCCGACCCCCACGCGACACGTAACCGTTGCTACGAAGCCATGCGGCCGTGACTGTGGTCGGATTGGTCACGATCGGCACAGTCCGCAACGATGAGCAGGTGACGCCCGTGCCCGACGACCCAGCCGCGGTGCCGTCGTGGACCGGATCCCCGCTGGTCGTGCGCCTCACGGCGTACGGTCAGCGGCTGCGGCAGGCCGACCGGCGCCACCCGTGGGTCCTGGCCCTGGCGGTGGTCGCCGCGCTGTTCCTGCTGTTCTGCGTGCCGGACCTGGTCCAGCACGACGACGGGGACGGCCCCGACGAGCTGCGGCTCGCGTTCACCCACCTGCCGGTCGCCGGCACCCTCGCGCTGCAGGCCGGCTTGCTGCTGCCGCTGTTGTGGCGGCGCCGGGCCCCCTCGGTGGCGCTGGCCATGACCGCGGCGGTGTTCGTCGTCCAGTGGTCACTCGGGGTCTTCCTGCGCGCCGACGTCGCCCTGCTCGTCGCGCTCTACAGCGTCACCCTGCACGCCCGGCTGCGGCACCTGCCGTGGGCGGGCGCCGGGGTGGTCGCGCTCCTGCTCCCCGTGGCGGCCCGGGTCTCCCGCGCGGTGTCCGCGGTGTCGTTCTGGGAGGCGCTGTTCTTCCTGCTCACCGCGGTCACCGCGGCCGTCGCGCTCGGGCTGGCCGTCCGGATCCGCCGGGCCCAGCTGGCGAGCCTGCGCGATCGCGCGCGGCAGCTGGAGATCGAGCGGGACCAGCGCAGCAAGCTGGCCGCCGTCACCGAACGCACCCGGATGGCCCGCGAGATGCACGACATCATCGGCCACAACCTGTCGGTCATCATCACCCTGGCCGACGGCGGCGCCTACGCGGCCGACGTCACCCCCGAACGCAGCAAGCAAGCGCTCGAGCTGGTCGGCGACGCCGGGCGGCAGGCGCTGGGGGAGCTGCGGCGCATGCTGGGTGTCCTGCGGGAGAAAGCGGACGCGCCGGAGCTGAACCCGCAACCGGGCATCGGCGACCTCGACGCGTTGTGCACGAGGATCCGCGCCGCCGGACCGGAGATCTTCCTCCGGTCCGGCGGTGAGCTGGACACCCTCGATCGCGGGGTGCAGCTGATGACCTACCGGATCGTCCAGGAGGCGCTCACCAACACGCTCAAGCACGCCGGCCCGCGGACCCGGGTCGACGTCCTGATCGCCGTCGAGGGGCCGGCGCTGCGCATCCGCGTCCAGGACACCGGACCGCCCGACGCCGCTGCGCCGCTCGATCCACCCGCCGAGGAAGGGCACGGGATCGCCGGGATGCGGGAACGCGCGGCCCTGTACGGCGGCACGGTCACCGTCGGACCCACCGCCGGCGGCGGGTGGGTCGTGCAGGCGGTCCTGGATCTCACCCCGATCTCCGTCCCGCCCGGCGGTGCGCTGTGACGACCGTGCTCATCGTCGACGACCAGCCCCTGCAACGGTTCGGCTTCCGGATGCTGCTCGACGCGACGCCGGACACCGAAGTCGTCGGGGAAGCCGCGCACGGGGCCGAAGCGGTGCGCCGGACCGCGGAGCTGCGGCCCGATGTCGTCCTCATGGACATCCGCATGCCCGGCATGGACGGCATCGAAGCCACCCGGCAGATCCTCGCCACCGGCGGCCGGTCCCGCGTCCTCGTCCTGACCACGTTCGACCTGGACGAGTACGCCTACGCCGCGTTGCGCGCCGGAGCGAGCGGGTTCCTCCTCAAGGACGCCCATCCCGAAGAACTGCTCGCCGGTATCAGGGCGGTCGCGGGTGGCGACGCCGTCATCGCCCCGGCATTGACCCGGCGGCTGCTCGACACCTATGCCGAGCGGCTCCCGGACGGCAGCGCCGATCCGCCGTCCCGGACCGATCCTCGCTGGCTGAGCTTGACCGAACGCGAGCAGGAGATCCTGGTCGCCATCGGCAGTGGGTGGACCAACGGCGAGATCGCCGAACGTCTGGTGCTGTCGGAATCCACGGTCAAGACCCACGTCGGCCGGGTGCTGGCGAAGGTGGGTGCCCGGGACCGCGTCCAGGCGGTGATCTTCGCTTACGACCTCGGCTTGACCCGGCCGAATCCGCCGAGCTGACCCTCCATCCCGCGGTCGATCCGGGCGCAGACCAACAACAACGGCGGCTGAGCCCTTCCCGCTATGGTGGTGGTGAACCGGGAAAGGCGGGTGCCATGCGGCCGTATCTCGTGTTCGCGGCCGCGTGCGCACTCGCCTTGGCGGGGTGCTCGGCGGCGACCCCGGGGAGCGGCGCCCCCACGACGTCGGCCGCACCACCGCCGAGCCCGTCGGACACGGCGTCCGCCTCGACAGGGAACCCGGACCCGGCGAAGTTCGCCCCGCAGGTCGTCGCGCGGGCCCGGGAGGCGGGCGTCGATCCGCAGCTGGTGCTGGCGATCCTCTACAACGAGGACTACAAACCGCACGACCCGCAGCTCGAGCGGGCCTGGCAGAACCTCAAGCCGGACGCGGCGTTCGGGGTGGCGAACATGCACCGTGCGACGTTCGACGAGACCCGCCGCGGACGGCCGTTCGCCTCCCGGCAGTGGACGGAGCTGCCCGACGACCCGGATCTCGCCATCGAAGCCGAAGCCTGGTACCTGCACGACCTGACCGCCCAGCTGCCCGCGAAACACAGCGGCCAGTACACGACCGACGAGCTGCTGGCCCTGGGTTACAACGCCGGGCCCGGGAACATGAAGGCGTTCGCCCGCGGCACCAAGCCCGGCGCGCAGGCCCAGACCTACCTGGTGGACCTGCGCGCCGCTTGGGCGAAAGCCGGTGCGGCCGTCGGGAAGCGGTGAGCTCAGCCGATCGCCATCAGCAATGCGGTGAGGGCGGCTCTTTCGCAGGCGATTGCTCGATGTCGGAAAAGAGTTGCTGAATCGAACGCGAGGTTATCGCGAGGTCAGCGTCGACAAAGCAGACTTTTGCCTGACCGCAACGAAGGCGCGGTGAGCAGCGGCTCGGAACGCCCGCCGACGCCGTCGAACGCGGCGGGGTTGCCCGCCTCGTCGGCCGGGACAGGCGCGCCGCCGACGAGGGTCAGGTTCGCGCTGTAGGTCGGGGTGACGCCCGTGACCAGATATCCTTGGGACGCCAGGTCTTCCGCGATCGTCGTGTACTGCGGCGCGGCGAACCCCAAGCCGGGCAGCAGAACCACGACGGGGAACCGCCCGGCCGCGACCGGCGCGTCGGCGACGGAGTGGGCCCGGATCTTGTCGAAGCCGGTCTCGCTCCACGCGAGCGCACCACCGAGGTGCAGACCCGCCCACGCACCCGGGGTGGACGGCGCGGGCGCGGCCCGCGTAGTGCGCGCCGTGTACTAGTTTGCCGGACGTGCCATGCTGAAGCGATGAGTCGGCGTGGTGCGGTCGAAGCGAGTTGGCTGAGCGCCGTCTCGGTTGGTCTGTGGGTGGGCAGCTGGATCATCGTGTGGCACGAGATCTTCCGCTGGCACCACATGACGAAGACCTTGCGGTTCCAGGTGCGGGACATCCCGCCGGGCATACCCGAGCCGAAGCCGGGCCTACCCGTCATCGTGCTGCGGGCGGTGGCGATGTTGTCGCCGATCATCGCGGTCGTCAGCTTCGGCGTTGCGAAACGCCGGGCGAGGCGGGGGAGCGGCGGTTAGTGGCCGTCGCTGTCGGCCTGGGCGATCTCGATGCCGTCGTGGAGGTCGGCCGCGCTGTCGAGGGCGGTCTGAGCCGAGAGACCCGCGATTCCGATGACCAACGCGCTCAGCAGCACCACGGGCAGCAGACCGTGTGCCCCGGTCGTGGGAGTCAGCAGCGCCGATACGCGGCGGGGGACCGGTCCGCCGGTCGCGGCGAGCGCGAACCCGTGGTGCGGGCGGCCGGCGAGGGCGGCCTTGGCCACGGCGTGCGCGACGACCGCCCGGTCGCCGACCCGGTGCGCCGCGGCTTCGTCGGCCCAGCGTTCGAGGGCGAACCCGGCCGCCGCGCACAGCGGGCGCAGCAGTGGGTTCACGGCCGAGGACACCTTCAGCGCCAGCAGGAACAGGTGGTGCCGGGACGCGAGGTGGGCACGCTCGTGCGCCAGCAGAGCGGACCGCTCAGGCGGGTCCAGTGCGGCCAGCATGCCGCTGGACACGGCGATGCGGCCGCCGCGGCCGGGTACGGCGAACGCCACCGCTTCGGCGCCCGACAGCAGCACGACCCCGTCGCGGCCGTGTTCGTCCAGCTCGCGCGAGACGCGGCGGGCCCACCGCACGTACCGGACGATCGTGCGCGCCAGCAGGATCACCACCGCGGCCAGCACCGCGCCACTCGCGATCGACACCGGCACGTCCACGCCGCTCTCCGCCCGGAACGCTTGTGGCGACCAGCTGCCGAGGCTGGCGACCGCGGGGATCAGCGAGAGTCCGGAAAAGGCGAGGAGCGCCAATGCCGCGGTGCTGCCCGCGGCGAGGACCAGGCAGGCGCCGGTGAGCAGCCAGCTCGCCGCACGCGGTGGAAGTCGAGGTTCGACCAGCCGGGCCGCGGGCCACGCCAGCGACGGCAGCAGCAGCGGGATCAGCAGGTCGGTGGTCACTTTTTGCCGCGCAGCAGATCTCGCAGCAGGGCTTCGTCCGAGTCCGACAGCTGCGTCACGAACCGGGCCAGGACGCTGTCGCGGTCGGGCTCGCCGTCGAGGACCTTCGTCATCTTCCGGGCCGCGAGCCCGGCCTCGTCGTCGACAGCGTGGTAGCGGAACGAGCGCCCGTGCTTCTCTCTGGTCGCGACGCCCTTGTCGTGCAGCCGGCTGAGGATCGTCACCACGGTCGTGTACGCGAGGTCGTCCTCGAGCTGTGCCTGGACGTCGGTGGGGGACAGGGGTTCGTCCGAGCCCCACAACACGCTCAGCACCTCGGCCTCGAGTGCGCCGGGCGCGCGTCGCGCCGTGTCCTTCCGCCGGTTCCGCATCCTCCGAATCTACACGGCTGTCGTATCAGCGAAGGGTGAGCACGGCCAGCGCTCCGGCCCCGGCGAGCACGGAGTAGATCGCGAAGGGCGTCAGTGTCCGGGTGTGGAAGTAGCGGGTGAGGAACCGCACGGCAAGATAGGCGCTGACGAACGACGCGAGGCTGCCGACCAGCACCTGGCCGTGGATGCCGGCGCCGAGCGGGCCGAACAGGTCGGGGATCTTGAGCACGCCGGCCGCCAGGATCACCGGGGTCGCGAGCAGGAACGAGAAGCGGGCGGCGTCTTCGTGCGACAGCCCGCGCAGCAACCCGGCGACCATAGTCACGCCGGAGCGGCTGATGCCGGGCAGCAACGCGAGCACCTGCGCGCTGCCGATGAGGACGCCACGGCCGAAGGACATGCGCGACAGCCGTTCGTCGGCGGCGACCTCGGTGTCGGTGGCGGCGCCGGGTGAGTCGGCCGGCACCGGGGTCGCGGCGTTGGCCCGGCGCCGGAGGAGCTCGCCGCCGTACAGGACGACGCCGTTGGCGATCAGGAACGCCGCGGCCGGGATCGGCTTGCCGAGTGCGGTGCGGAACAGGTGTTCCAGCAGTAGACCGCTCACCCCGACCGGGATGGTCGCGAGGACGATCAGCCAGGCGAGCCGCTCGCCGGACGTCTGCACCCGGCGGTGCCGGATCGAGCTGAAGAACCCGCCGATGATCCGGACCCAGTCCCGCCGGAAGAACAGCAGGAGCGCGGCAGCGGTGGCGACGTGCAGGCCCACGATGAACGCCAGATAGGGCGACTCGGGCGTCGACACGCTCAGGTCCTGCGCCCACTTCCCGCCGATCACCGCCGGGAGGAGGACGGAGTGTCCGAGGCTGGAGACCGGGAACAGCTCGGTGACGCCCTGGAAGGCGCCGACGACGATCGCTTCGAAGTAGTCCAGCACGGTGCCTTCCAGGGGATCTCTACGATGATGTAGAAATACTACCCGACTGTAGAAGTTGCGTTACACGGCCACGACCTCCGCGAGCGGCCGGCCGGTCGGTCAGATCGGCCGGCTTCGCCGCTTCGACCAACCTGCGTTCGGGCATGCCGCACTGTCACAGGGAACGGGCAAGCGCCCGACCAATCTGAGTTGGCCGAGCGCTTACCCGGGATCGGTGATCGATTACGCCGCCTGACCGACGGTGGACGACGCAGGAATGCCCAGCAGGATCCGGTACTGCGCCTCGAAAGTCGCCAGCGCGTCGTCGATGTCGTGCCGGGCGACGATGGCCCGGGAAGCTTCGCCCATCCGGGCGCGTGCCTCGGAGCCGGCGGCCAGCTCGGCGATCCAGCGGGAGATCGTGGTGATCGCGCCCGGCTCGAACAGGTAGCCGTTTTCGCCGTGGTGGACCAGGTGGGGCAGGGCGAGCGCGTCGGCGGCGATGACCGGGAGGCCCGCGGCCATCGCTTCCATGGTCGCGAGGCTCTGCAGCTCGGCCGTGCCGGGCATGCAGAACACGGCGGCCTCGGCGTAGCGGTGCACGAGCTCGGCGTCGGAAACGAAGCCGTGGAAGGTCACGCGGTCGGCGATGTCCAGGTCCGCGGCGAGGGTTTCGAGTTCCTGGCGACGCGTGCCGTCGCCGACGAGGTCCGCGCGGACGTGGGGCAGCGGGGCGAGCGCGCGCAGCAGCTGGTCGATGTTCTTCTCCGCGTCGAGGCGCCCGACGAACAAGACCGACATCGGCCGGTCGCCCGAGCGGGCCGGCGCGGCGTAGTGGGCGAGGTCGATGCCGCAGGACACGACCTGGGCCGGCCGGTCGAGGCCGATTCCGGCGAGGACTTCGGCCGCCCGGGGTGTCGGCGTCGTGATGATGCGCGCGTCGCGGTAGACGCGCACGAGGTCCTTCCAGGCCCAGCGGGCGATCGTGTCCTTCACCCGGCGGGGGAACGGGGTGTAGCCGAGGAGGTTGTCCGGCATGAAGTGGTTGGTCGCCATGCCCGGAACGTCGCGGTCGGCCGCCACTTCGAGCAACGCACGCCCGACGCCGAAGTGCGCTTGGACGTGGACGACGTCCGGGTGGACCTGGTCCACGATCTCGCCGACGGCGGCGCGGATGCCACCGGGGGTGCAGAACCGGTAGTCGCGGTGGAACGGGATCGCGCGGGAACGGACGCGGTGGATCGTGTAACCGTCGCGCTGCTCGTCGCGGGCGGGGCCGTCGTCGGACGGGCAGACGACGTGGACGTCGTGGCCGCGGCCGGCGAGCCCGCGGGCCAGGCGCTCGGCGAAGAACGCCGCGCCGTTGATGTTGGGCGGGAACGTGTCGGCGCCGATCAGGACGCGAAGGCCGGTCGGGTGCTCGGGCACGGTTTTCTCCTCGATCTTCGGATGGGCTTGCGGAACGGCACCGGCGAGCACGCGCACACCGGCGAGAGCGACGACCGCGGCGATCGCCGCCGCGGGCTGGGGGACCTCGCCGTAGGCCAGAGCGGCGACGGCGACAGCGGTCAAGGGATCGAGCACCGTCGTCGTGCCGACGACGACGGCGGTGGGCCCGGCGGCGTACGCGCGGTGCAGGACCACGCCGCCGGCGCCGAGCAGTAGCAGAGCCTGCCCGCCGAGCAGCACCGCGGTGGCCAAGGGCTGGGACGCGGCGGCGTGCACGACCGACGAGCCGAGTCCGAAGAGGACGGCCGACGCGGCGGCCAGCGCGGCGCACCCGGCCCGGGCGAACCACGCGAGCGTCGCGATCACGAACCCGGTGACAGCCACGGTTTCGGCCGTCCCCGCGCTGATCGCCACGGCGGGGGCAGCCGAGGCGGCGAGGGCCACGAACCCGGCCACACCCGCCACCACGAGCACGACGGCGGTCACCACCCGGCGGTCGCGGGCACGCCGTCCGAACACCACGGTCAGGACCAGGCTGAACACCCCGAGTGGCTGGACCACCGGAAGCGGAGCCAGCGCCAGCGCGACGACGTGGAGCAGGCTGCCTCCGGTCGCCAGGCCGGTACCCGCCCACCAGCCGGGAGAACGCAGCAGCCGGGCGAGGGTGCGCAGCCCGGGCGTGCCCCCGGCGGCCAGGTCGGTGACCTCGGCGTGCTGCCGGGTCGCGGCCACCGCGAACAACACGGCAGCGACCAGGGCACAGACGATGGCGAGGGCTATCATCGAACGGCCTCCGGCGTCGCGACCGAGGGGTGCTGCGGACCACGGGCCGCGCGCCGCAGGGCGATCGCCATCGTGGCTACGATCAGGAACTCGGCCAGCAGCGCGGCGCGTTCGAGCAGCCCGGCCGGGAGCCAGCTGATCAGCTGCGCCGTGCCGAACGCGGCCGCGGTCACGATGCCGGCGATCGCGCCGCGCCGGAGCGCCGGTGCCGCGGGGTGCCAGCGGGGCTCGGCTCGCAACCGGGTGCTCAACGTCCAGGCCGCGAGCGGCAGGCTGGCGAACAGCACGGCCCCGCCGGCGCGGTGGATCTCGCCCGAGACGGTGGGGTCGGCGGCGCTGAGGCTGCTCCGGAAGAACAGGACCACCAGGAGCCCGGCCGCCCAGAGCAGGAAGAGGGTGCTCACCAGCGGGCCGCGGGGCAGGGCGGCCAGCTGCGCCGCGACCGCGAGCGCGGCCGCGCAGGCGAGCAGCAGCAGGATGGCGACGGTGAAGAGCAGCCGGCCGCCGCGGTGCCAGGCGTAGTCGCTGACCGGGTCGCGCCAGGGGCTGACGTTGCCGGCCAGCCCGAAGGTCAGCCCGGCGATGATCGCCTGCGCGACGGCGGCCATGACCAGCGTCAGCGTCGCCAGTGGCGTGGGCGAAAGCGCGGTCCGTGGGGTCACCCCTCAGACGTTGTCGCCCGTCCATGAGAGTTCGATGAAGATCGCGCTGAGTTTCCTTAAGAAGCGGCCAGCGGGAAGACGAGGTCGAACCGGGCGCCGCCGCCGTCGGCGCGGGAGGCCGAGGCCCGCCCGCCGTGCTGGGTGACGACCTGTTCGACGATGGCCAGCCCCAGCCCGGATCCCGGGAGCGCGCGGGCGGCGTCGGCCCGGTAGAACCGCTCGAACACGTGCGGCAGATCCGCCTCGGGGATACCGGGGCCTTCGTCGTCGACGCGGACGCGGACGGTCTCACGCTCGATCGACATGGTCACCCGCACCCGCCCGCCCGCGGGGGACCACTTCGCGGCGTTGTCGAGCACGTTCAGCACCGCCCGCTCGAGGGCGGCCGGGCGCGCGAGCACGTCGGCATCGGTCAGCTCGGCGCCGAAGGTGATGTTCGGCCATCGCGACCGGGTGCGTTCGACGGCCGCGGTGACGACGTCGGCCAGCGCGAGGTGCTCCTCGGCCTCGCTCGGCCGTTCCCCGGTGGACAGGTCGACCAGCTCGCCGATCAGGGCCGTCAGCTCGACGGCCTGGGTGTCGAGGTCGGCCAGCAACCGGGACCGGTCTTCGGCCGAAAGCTGCCGCTGCGGGTTCGCGTCGGCGTGGATCAGCAGCTCGATGTTGGTGCGCAGGCTCGTCAACGGTGTCCGCAGCTCGTGGCCGGCGTCCTCGACCAGCCGCTGCTGCTCGTCCCGGGAGCGGCTCAGCGCGGAGAGCATGGCGTTGAACGACGTGGCCAACCGTCCGATCTCCCCGGACGCGGTGACGTCGATCGCGGCCGAGAGTTCCTGCGTGCGAGCCACGTTCTCGGCGGCCGCGGAGAGGTCGTCGACCGGCTGGAGCGCCGAGCGGGCGATCGCCCGGCCGACCACCGTGGCGCCGAGCACCCCGGCGGCGGACACCACGAGCAGCCAGAAGCCCAGCCGACCCAAGCTGTCCTCGACGTCTTCGGAGTCCTGGGCGACCTGGACCGTCCCCCCGTCGGAGCGCGAGACCGTCCACATGCGGAATCGGTCGCCTTCGCCGCGGTGGACGTTGGCCGCCCGGCTGTTCGAGAACGGCGCTTCCGGCGGCGGTGGCGGGAGCTCCGGGATCGCGCCCGCGGTTCCGGTGACGGCGCCGGCGGCCGAGCGGAACTGGACGGTCAGGCCGTTGTTGCTCCGGTCGGGCCCGGGCTTCGTGGTGGTGGAACGCAGGGTCGAGAGCGCTTCTTCCGGCGAGGATGCTTTCGCGGCGAGCTGCGCGTAGGACTGCAGCCGGGCGTCGAACTGGTCGTAGAGGTCGGCCCGGGTGATGCCCCAGGAGATCGCCGAGACCGTCATGACGGCGAGCGCGACCGCGGTGGCGACGAGGACGCCGAGCCGGGCCCGCAAGGACAGTTTCTTCCAGCGAGGCCGTTTCACAACGGCTCCTCGCGCAGGACATACCCGACGCCGCGCACGGTGTGCAGCAGCCGCGGGTGGCCGTCGGCTTCCAGCTTGCGGCGCAGGTAGCTGACGTAGACGTCGAGCCCGTTGGACGCGGCCCCGAAGTCGTAGCCCCACACGTGCTCGAACATCACGGACCGGGTGAGCACGATCCGGGGGTGGCGCAGGAACGTCTCCAGCATCGCGAATTCGGTGCGGGTCAGGTGCAGGGCGCGGTCGCCGCGGAACACCTCTCGTGTTGCCGGGTCGAGTGCCACGTCCGCGAAACGCAGCGCGGCGGGAGCAGGCGGCGCGGCCGGCACGGTGTACTCGGTCCGTCGCAGCAGCGCACGGACCCGCGCCAGCAGCTCCTGCAGCGCGAACGGCTTCACCAGGTAGTCGTCGGCGCCCGCGTCGAGGCCGGCCACCCGGTCGCTCACGGCGGTGCGCGCGGTCAGCATCAGCACCGGCACGGTGTTGCCTTCGGCCCGCAGCACCCGGCAGACCTCGATGCCGCCGAGCACCGGCATGGTGACGTCGAGCAGTACGCCGTCGGGGTTCTCGTCGCGGATCAGGGTGAGCCCGGCCGCGCCGTCACCCGCGATCGAGACCGTGTAACCCTCGAACCGCAGCGTTCGCGACAGCGAGTCCTGCACAGCCGTCTCGTCGTCGACGATCACCAAGTGCACCCGGCGTCCCTTCGTCCCGCTACTGATGACACACGGTAACTGTAGTCGAGGTTTTCGCCCGGGCGCCGAACTCTCATTGAAGATTAACGTTCGCGGGCGTCCCGTTCCGATTTCCGCGGTTAGCCTCGGATGAAGTGATTTCGGACCGGAAGAGGAAATGATGAGCGAGAACGCGCCGGGCACCACGGTGCCCGAGGGGATCCGCTGCTCGGATGCGGAACGTGAGCAGGTCCGGGCCGCCCTCTACGCCGCGGCGGGCGAAGGCCGGCTGACGATGGACGAAGTCGAAGAGCGCCTCGGTCGCCTGGAGGCGATCCGCTACCGGCACGAACTGGCGTCGATGACCGCCGATCTGCCCCCATCGGAGGGCGATGCCCCCGTGGGATGGCGCCAGATCATGGCGGCCGCTCGCGCCGCGCTCGCCGCAGATGTCGCGGTGCTGCGCGGTCGGGCGGCCGAACCCGCACCCGGTCGTCGCCGGCTGCTGATCATCGTCACCGTCCTCATCGGACTCCTGATCGCCGCGGCGATCGTCGTGGGCGCGGTCCACGGTTTCGGCGCGGATGGGTTCGACGGGCACGAAATGGGCGCGATCGAGCACGGCCGCGGCGGCTGACCTTGCGCATTCGCGGTCATCGCACCGCTGATGCGCCATGGTCATCCCGCACATCCGACGTGTAGTGAAGCCCGCGGTCGCGCCGTGTCACCCGGTGCGTGAAGTCGCCTCATCGCCGGACGCCGGTGCCTGGCCGCACCTGTTTTCAGGATGTGGACGCGCTGGGCCCGCGGCGACCGGGCACGGAGGATGTCCCTGGCGGAAGGGGTGCGCGATGAAACGGCTGCTCGCTGCTCTCGGACGGGCGTTCACCGGTACCGGCTGGGTGCTGGTGCCGCCGGCCCCGCCGTTCGAACCCGGCTTGGCGGTGCCGATCCCGCGACCGGTGACGGACGTGCCGCGGGTGCCGTTGTCAAAGCGGGAACGGGACACCTTCTGGCACATCGTGTCCGGCTGAGGTCCAGGATCCGGAACCCGGCGGCGGCGTGTTGACCGGGATCGGTTCAAGGTCCGCTGACGCTGGTTGATCTTCACAGACGGTGGGGCCCGTCGGATCGCGTCCAGCGGGGAGGGCTCGCAGGGCCCCGTTGCTCCGGAGCGGGCAGGATGTGGTGCGGGGAGTCGTGCTCGTCGGACGCGCGATCCCGTTCCCGGCCCGAGGATTGGACGCAATTGGGACGCTCGTCGGTGTTCACTTTCCAGTACATCGCCATCGACACGGAGGCTGGTGTCACGCCGGAGGAGTTCGAGACCTTCGTGCGTGGTGAAGGCGTTCACCTGCCCTTGTACCCGGGGTGGCGGTGGACTCTCCTGCGCGGGTTGCGCGGGGAGCGGACCGGGCAGTACCTGATGTTGTACGAGATCGAGAGCGCCGAGCAACGCGACCGCTACGTCACGGCCCGGGGTGAGCAGACCGAACTGGCCCGGGAGTTCTGGGCGCGGCACCCCGAGGCGGACGCGGTGCTGGTGCGATGGCGGCGGCTGGGCACGTTCGGTGAGCTGCCGACGTTGTTCACCGACTACCGGCTGCTGGCCGACAATCCGCGGAGCACGGTCACGCCCGGCCCCCGCTACCGCGACCGCCCGGGGGAGGAGCCCGTCGCCCGGGTCGTCGGGATCCACAACCTGGCGTTGCGCGCCGGGGTGACCGAGGAGATGTTCGACCGTTTCATCGCCGAGAACCACCACCGGATCGACGACTACCCGGACTGGCGGTTCCACGTGCTCAAGGGCGAGCGGGGGAACCGCCTCGACCAGTACGTGATGATGATGGAGATCGCGAGCCTGGACGCGCTGGACGTGTTCTACCCCGAGCCCGACATCGCCACCGGCGAGGCCGCGGAGTTCGCGGCCGCCCACCGCGACACCAAGCAGATGTACGAGGAGTGGAAGCAGCTGGCGTCGTTTTCCGGCTCGCCGCAGATCTACACGGACTACCTCGCCGTCGCGGAGAACCCGGCGTAGCCCCGCACGGGCCCAGGATCAGCTCCTTGATGGCGGAGCCGAATGTGGATCTCGTCGATTCGATGATCCTCGCGGTTGTAGGACGTCTTCTGTCATGCGCTTATGCCGGGGCCACGTGGACGATCACGGCGGTGGCGTTGTCGTCGCCGCCTGCCTTTTCGGTGTCGGCGAGCAGCTCGCGTACCTGTCGGCCCGGGGTAGCCGTCCACTGGAGGACTTCGCTGATCCGGGAGTAGGGGACCTGGTCGGTGAGGCCGTCGCTGCCCAGCAGGAGGATGTCACCGGGGCGCGGGGCGATGTTGAGCACGTCCGGTTCGGGGTGTGCGTTGTGTCCGACGTACCGAGTCAGCTGGTAGCGGGCGGAGTGGGCTTCGGGTGAGTCGAACGGGTACCAGCCGTTGACGGCGCCGAGCCAGGCCATGGTGTGGTCGACGGTCAGTTGCTCCAGCAATCCGTTTCGAAGGCGGTAGCCGCGGGAGTCGCCGATCTGCACGAGCCACAGTCCGGCCGGGGATGCTGCCAGAGCGGTCAGGGTGCAGCCGGTCAGCTGGCCGATCCGTCGGCCGGCTGCGGCGACCTGTACTTGGGCTTCGGCGACAGCGGCCCGGAGTGTCGCGGCGTCGAGGGTGTTGCCGGCTGTGCGGATCCGGTCGATGACGACGTCGACGGTGGTGCGGCCGGCAGTGCGGCTTCCTTCCCCGTCGCCCATGCCGTCGGCCACGACCGCGAGCAAAGGTTCCTGTCCCAGGTGGACGACGTCGAAATTGTCGGAATACCGTCGGCCGACGACACTGCCGGCAGCGGCACGGAACGCGAAGTCGGTCATCCTGACAAGGATGCCAGGAGTGCGTGGACGACGCGTCCGACATCGCCACGGGGCCCGTGAACGGCAAGCGCGGGTCCGAGTTCCCCGGGACCTGACGCGAGACGTCGTGCAGAATCCGTCACGCGTGAAGGAGCTGGGCGGCGTTCCTCGGCAAGGACGGTCTTACACCGCGACCCGGCCGGCCTGGACGAGTAGGGGAGGGATTGAAGTGACACCGGTGACCCCGCTGGCCCCGGCGGACTGGGCGCGGATGCTGATCGCGACGGAGATCGTCTTCGTCAGCGATCTGGCGGGCACCGGCTTCGAGTGGCCGACGACGACCGGGTTCGACGACGGGGCGACGATCGGTGTCCTGCGGGGCGTCCAGCGGAAGCTGGGGAAGGTGGTCCGGCCGTACTACGGGAAACGCCCTGGCTGACGCGGAGTCGGGGAAGTACCTCCTGCTGTGCTGTGGGTACCGGGTGCGCGGCGAGCCGCCAGTCCCGGTGGTTGGGTGAAGCCCTCGTTCGCGCCGTACCTTCTCAGCGACTGGTACTCGAGTCAATGCGACGGCGACCGGGAGCACGAGTTCGGCGTCCGGCTCGAGACGCTGGACAACGCGGGTTGGCGGCTGCGCATCGACCCCGTGGGCACCGATGTGGAGAGCCAGAGGATGCCGAGGTCCGAAGAGGATCTCGGGCCGGGCCGGTGGCTCTGGACGTCGGCGGACGGGGAAAGCTACGAAGCGTCCTGCGACGTACGGTCGTTGGAGGCGTTGCTCGCAGCTTTTCGCACTGTGCGGCGTCTTTCCATCTCGACGCGAGGCCTGATGGATTTCTGTACCGGCGCCCGATGGGTGAACTTGTCGGGCAGCAACGGCATGACTACGACTCGGAACGGCGCGGGATCGAGATCCGGGCACCGCTGAAAGCGGTTGTCGGGAAGGTCTACAAAGGAGGCCGGAAGAGTGATGATCACCACTCGGACGGCCGTCAGCGGCCGCCGATACGGCGGGGCACCTCCCGGCCGAAGAAGGGAAGGACCAAAACCCCTGCGGGCACTCGGTTCGTGGCGCTCCCGACGGGGATCGCGGTGATCTACGAAGAGCTGATGGACAGCCACCGGCAGCCGTTCGTGCTGTGCACCCCGGAGGGGCAACCGTGGCGGCGGTCGAACTCTCCGGATCCGGTTCCGGCGGCCGGCCTGGGACGGGATCGAGGATTGCGCGGGGTCCGGGGGCGTGGGGGCTCGGCCCCCACAGGACACGACGAAGAGAGCCCTGCCTGCGTGTTCCGCAAGCAGGGCTCTCCCGCGATCGAGTGCGCGATACTGGGATTGAACCAGTGACCTCTTCCGTGTCAGGGAAGCGCTCTCCCGCTGAGCTAATCGCGCGAGGTGGAGACGGGATTCGAACCCGTGTACACGGCTTTGCAGGCCGTTGCCTCGCCTCTCGGCCACTCCACCGTGCCAGGCTGCGAGAGCCTACCGAGCGGATGACGGGATTCGAACCCGCGACCCTCACCTTGGCAAGGTGATGCGCTACCAGCTGCGCTACATCCGCACTCCGCAGCTCCAGGAGCTTGAACCCCCGTCGCCGTGGTGTGGAAAAACCATATCGGACCCCGAAAACGGCGCCGACACCGGGGTGTCACTTCGCCGTTGCGGGCTCGTCATCAGGCCAGATCGTGGGGGATCAGGTGGGTGAGCGCGTCGTCGACGTCGACCCACAGGTGCTCGTTGCCCGGGAGCACCACGTCGTAGGTGCGGTCGAGGAAGTCGGCCAGCTCCTGGGCGGACGCCTCGAACATGGCGTGCCCGGACGGCGAGTTCAGCTCGATCAGTACGGACTCGGGGTCCTCGACCGAGGGGCGGATGCGGACGTCCCCGTCACCCGCGTCGGCCAGCAGGCCGTCCGCGAGGAGGTCGCGTGCGTACACCCATTCGACCCAGCCGGCGCGGCCGGTGCGGAACGCGGCGACGACCGCATACGGGTCGCGTGTGTCGTAGCGCAGCTCCACCTTGACCGGAACCGCGGGCGTCCGCGGCGCCAGCAGGTCGAAGACCGCCGTCGAGCGGAGCGTCACGTGATCGTTGCGCATCGTCCTACCCTTCGTCTCCCTTCCCGGCCCGGCCGGCCGAGGGCGTCACCACTGGGACGCATCGGGAGGCCGATTCCGTCGCAGGTGAGCCGCATATCACCCGTACGGGCCCATTGGCTCCCGCTCGCGCCCGTGATCACCCCACGGCGCGCGATCGACCGGCGCGCCCCGTGTGGGCCCACTCCTCCATACTGCGCGGTTTAGCCGCCGGGCGATAGCACCGTCGCACGGATGTCGAACGTGGCGTCGGGCGGCCCCCACCTGCCACAACCCCGGCTAGCTCGGGGTTGTTCGTTCCGTACTCGCCGGTAAGCGGAGTGTGGTCGCCGGAGACCACCCATTTGCAGGCGCCCGGAAGTCGTGCGGTACAGTTCTCCCACCACCGCGAGCGGGCGATTAGCTCAGGGGGAGAGCGCTTCGTTCACACCGAAGAGGTCACTGGTTCGATCCCAGTATCGCCCACGCGAGAGCTGGAAGAGCCCTGTCTGCGGAATGCGCAGACAGGGCTCTCGCTTTTGTGTCCTGTGGGGGCCGAGCCCCCACGCCCCCGCCGGGGGCTCGCCCCCGGACCCCCGCGTGGGTCGGGTTGTGGTGTTGGTCACGGCTTAAGCGGAGTGAACGATCCGTTCGGATCTTCCGTATCTGCTGGCAAGGCTCCTTCCGCCTGTGTCGCCGAGACCTGTGGGATCTGCCTCTGAGGCTTGCCGTTGCGGCGATCTTCTGTCGAACGGACCCTGCGGGAGGCTCGCGTGTGATCTCGGGATGAGACGGTTCGCCGCGGCGCGGCGACTTGTGACGGAAACTTGCGCGTGTGACTATCCGGCGATGAACGTCACGGGCTGATCACCGGGCGTCCGCGTGCCGGCGTCCGCGGCCCGTGCCGGTCCACAGTGGACCAGGGGCCGCCTGGAGTGTCCACAGTAGAGCCGCGAGCCCGGTTCGGCCGTTCGGAAGAGCGTGGGTCCACCCGGGTGCGGGTACTGCTCCATTGGCTACATTCCGTAGTTTTTGCCGGGATACGCCCTATCACGCATCGTCATCTTCTTGTTATCTTGCGGCCATTTTCTGGCGGGAAAGACCCGCTGCATGTGGCTGGAAATCCTTGTAACGATGCTGAGAGGGTCGCCGATACCTTGCCGTGTGAAGCCCTCCGCGGGCACAGCGCGAGCTTTCAGCCGTGGTGACTGTACGAAATCACTGCCGGTGACACAGCGTGCTTGCGGACGTCATTCGATCCTTGTCCCGGGAGGACAGATGGAAGAGTCGGTGCGGCCGTCCTACACGGTGAGCCAGCCACCGCCGCGCATCGACCTCCAGGCCATTCCCCGCCCCGCCCCGCGGGACGGCAAGCCGGCCGAGGTGGCCGGAACGCCGGCCCCCAAGGCACTGCCGGCGGCCTGGGAAGCGAGATACAGAGCCTGGGTCATCGGCAGCGATGTGTTCATCACGCTGCTGGTGATCGCGATCAGCGCGTTCGTCATCGATCGCGTTGCCCCGCACGACATGCACGCCTTCGGCACGATCCTCGCCGTCTTCGTCTCGCTGCCGGTCAGCCGGGCGTGGAGCTCGCGAGTGCTCGGCGAAGGCGCTGAGGAGTACCGCACGCTGGGCCGCGGCTTCATCACCGCGGCCGTCCTGGTCGCGCTGGGCGGCTTGCTGTTCGGCGCGCTCGAGGTCCAGGTCTGGGTGTTCGTCGTCGTCCCCGCGATCGCGCTCGTCGCGTTCCCACAGCGGTACCTGCTGCGCCAGGTGCTGCACCGCAAGCGCGCCAAGGGACTCTGCCTGCTGCCGGTGATGGCGGCCGGCAGCCCGGAGACCGTCGCCGACCTGATCGCGCGCACCAAGTCCGAGGTCCACGTCGGCTGGCGCGTCGAGGCGGCCTGCACGTTCACCGGCCACGGCGCCGACCGCGACAGCGGGGAGATCGACGGCGTCCCGGTGGTCGGGAGGCTGGAAGAACTCTCGCGGTACGTGCGGCGCGGCGGGTACCGGGTCGTGGCGATCACCGCGGACCAGTATTGGACGCCGAAGCGGTTGCAGCGCCTGGCCTGGGACATGGAGGGCACCGGCGCGGAGATGGTCGTGGCGCCCGTGCTGATGGAGGTCGCGGGGCCCCGGCTCAACGTCACCGGCGTGCTGGGGATGCCGCTGCTGCGGGTCACGGCCCCGATGTTCACCGGCGGCCGCCGCGTGGTGAAGGAGATCGTGGACCGCGCGGGCTCGGCGTTCCTGCTGACCATGCTCTCCCCGCTGCTGCTCGTGATCGCGCTGGCGATCAAGCTCAACGACCGCGGCCCGGTGATCTACCGCCAGCAGCGCGTGGGCCGCGACGGCGCGACGTTCACCATGCTGAAGTTCCGCACGATGGTCACCAACGCCGACGAAATCCGGAAGACCCTCGCCCAGGACAACGAGGGAGCGGGTCCGCTCTTCAAGATGAAGCGCGATCCGCGGATCACCCGCGTGGGTGGTTTCCTCCGTCGATATTCGCTCGACGAGGTGCCCCAGCTGTTCAACGTCGTGTCCGGGAAGATGTCGCTCGTCGGCCCGCGTCCGCCGCTGCCGGAGGAGACCGCGCAGTACGCGCCGGACGCCCGCCGCCGGCTCCTGGTGAAGCCGGGCCTGACCGGGCTCTGGCAGGTGAGCGGGCGCAGCGACCTCACGTGGGCGGAGAGCATCCGGCTCGACCTGCGGTACGTGGAGGACTGGTCGCTGGCGCTCGACCTGGTGATCCTCTGGAAGACCTTCCGCGCGGTGATGGGCGGTCAGGGCGCCTACTGACCCGTCCGACGAGCCGCGCACGCGCACCACGGCCGCCGATCCCCGTCGAGGGGGTCGGCGGCCGTGTTCGTGCCCGGGGTACCCGGTCGGGTGACGGCTCGTCGCGGGGCGCGTTCCCGCTGTGATCCACACAACTGGTTGAACGCGAAATAGTTCAACGCTCAACTGGGTTGGACCGGGTACCTGACCAACGGAAGGAACCCAGCCCGATGACCACCTTTGCCGAGCAGACCGAGGCCCTCCAGGTTCCCGCGGACGTCCAGAACCTCCTGTTCCGCGAGGCGCGCACGGCCAACAGTTTCAGCTCCGAGCCGGTGACCGAGGAGCAGGTCCGCGCGATCTACGACCTCGTCAAGTGGGCCCCCACGTCGATGAACACCCAGCCGCTGCGCGCGCTGGTGCTCCGGACCGCCGAGGCGAAGGCCCGCCTGCTGCCGCACATGGCCCCGGGCAACCGGGACAAGACCGAGGCCGCGCCACTGACCGTCGTGCTCGCCGCCGACGTCGACTTCCACGAGAACATCCCCCAGGTGTTCCCGCACGCCCCGCAGGTGAAGGACAACTTCTCCGACGAGCAGGGCCGCGTCGAGTTCAGCAAGCTCAACTCGCTGCTGCAGGTCGGCTACTTCATCATCGGCGTCCGCGCCGCCGGCCTGGCCGCCGGGCCGATGACCGGCTTCGACGCCCAGGGTGTCGACGACGAGTTCTTCGCGGACAAGAAGTGGCGCTCGCTGGTCGTCGTCAACGTCGGCAAGCCGGGCGAGAACCCCTGGTTCGACCGCCTGCCGCGGCTGGACTTCGAGCAGGTCGTCGAAACCCTCTGACGCCCTGGTCCCCGATCGGGCAGGCCGCTTCCGGACCCGGAGGTGGCCTGTCCGGCGTTCGCGGACGCGCGTGAGGCCCGCGCGAGCCGACGACTAGCATCGTCGGAGTCATCTCCGTCACCCCAGTCCGAGGAGCCATCGTGTCGCAGTCGCCCCCCGTTTCCCCCGTGGCCACCTCCCGCGTGGTGGTACCGGCGGGCACTACGGCGGGCGCGGCGGTCCGCGAGGCCGGCCTGCCGACCAAGGGGCCGGACACGGTCGTCGTCGTGCGCGACGCCGAGGGCAAGCTGCGCGACCTCGCCTGGGCGCCGGAAACCGACGCCGAGGTCGAGCCGGTCGCCGCGAACACCGAGGACGGCCGCAGCGTCATCCGCCATTCGGCGGCCCACGTGCTCGCCCAGGCCGTGCAGCAGCAGTTCCCGGACGCCAAGCTGGGCATCGGCCCGCCGGTGAAAGACGGTTTCTACTACGACTTCGCCGTCGACACTCCGTTCACCCCGGAGGACCTGCAGGCGCTCGAAAAGCGCATGAAGCAGATCGTGAAGGGCGCCCAGCAGTTCTCGCGGCGCGTTTTCGACTCCGTCGACGAGGCGAAGAAGGAACTGGCTGACGAGCCGTTCAAGCTCGAACTGGTCGACCTCAAGTCCGAAGTGGACACCTCCGAGGTGATGGAGGTCGGCGAGGGCGAGCTGACCATCTACGACAATCTCGACCCGCGCACCAAGGAACGTGTCTGGAGTGACCTCTGCCGCGGTCCGCACGTGCCGACCACGAAGTTCATCCCCGCGTTCAAGCTGACCCGCGTCGCCGCCGCGTACTGGCGGGGGAGCGAGAAGAACCCGCAGCTGCAGCGGATCTACGGCACCGCCTGGGAGTCGGCCGAGGCGCAGGACGCCTACCTCGAGCGCATCGCCGAGGCCGAGCGCCGCGACCACCGCAAGCTCGGCGCCGAGCTGGACCTGTTCTCCTTCCCCGAGGAGATCGGCTCCGGCCTGCCCGTGTTCCACCCCAAGGGCGGCATCATCCGCCGGGAGCTGGAGAACTACTCGCGCCGCCGCCACGAGGAGGCCGGCTACGAGTTCGTGAACACCCCGCACATCAGCAAGGGCGAGCTGTTCCACACCTCCGGCCACCTGCCCTACTACGCGGACACGATGTTCCCGCCGGTGCAGTTCGACGAGGAGAACTACTACCTCAAGGCCATGAACTGCCCGATGCACAACCTGATCTTCCGCTCGCGCGGGCGGTCCTACCGGGAGCTGCCGCTGCGGCTGTTCGAGTTCGGCACCGTCTACCGCTACGAGAAGTCGGGTGTCGTGCACGGCCTCACCCGCGTGCGCGGCCTGACGATGGACGACTCGCACATCTACTGCACCAAGGAGCAGATGCCGGGCGAGCTCCGGTCGCTGCTGAAGTTCGTGCTGGACCTGCTGGCCGACTACGGCCTTTCCGACTTCTACCTCGAGCTGTCCACCCGCGGCGACTCCGACAAGTTCATCGGCGAGGACTGGGAGTGGGAGGAGGCCACCGAGACGCTGCGGCAGGCCGCCGTCGACTCCGGCCTCGAGCTGGTCCCGGACCCGGGCGGCGCGGCCTTCTACGGCCCCAAGATCTCGGTCCAGGCCAAGGACGCCATCGGCCGCACCTGGCAGATGTCGACCATCCAGCTGGACTTCAACCAGAACAAGCGGTTCGAGCTCGAATACACCGCGCCGGACGGCACGCGCCAGACGCCGGTGATGATCCACCGCGCGCTGTTCGGCTCGATCGAGCGGTTCTTCGGCGTGCTGACCGAGCACTACGCGGGCGCGTTCCCGGCGTGGCTCGCGCCGGTGCAGGTGGTCGGCATCCCGATCACCGCCGACCAGGTCGGATTCCTGCAGGACGTCGAGAAGGCGTTGCGCGCCCAGGGGATCCGCGCGGAGGTCGACGCCAGCGACGACCGGATGCAGAAGAAGATCCGCACGCACACGACGCAGAAGGTGCCCTTCATGCTGCTGGCCGGCGCGAAGGACGTCGAGGCGGGCGCGGTGTCGTTCCGCTTCCGCGACGGCGGGCAGATCAACGGCGTGCCGGTGGCCGACGCCGTCGCCGCCATCGCCGGCTGGATCGAGCGCCGCGAAAACGCGTCGCCGTCGGCCGAAGCGCTGGAGACGGTCGTTCGGTGAGTGAAGGTCCCGAGCTCGTCGAGCAGCAGGGCGCCGGGGTCCAGGACGCGTTCCACCGCCTCTGGACCCCGCACCGGATGGCCTACATCAAGGGCCAGGACAAGCCGGACGACGACGAGGACACCGGCTGCCCGTTCTGCCGGATCCCGTCCCTGGACGACAAAACGGGGCTGATCGTCGCGCGCGGCGAGACGGTGTACGCGGTGCTGAACCTGTACCCGTACAACCCCGGGCACCTGATGGTGGTGCCGTACCGGCACGTCGCGGACTACACCGAGCTGACCGTCGAAGAGACGCGCGAGGTCGCGGAGTTCACCCAGCACGCGATGAAGGTGATCCGCGCGGTGTCCGGTGCGCACGGGTTCAACATCGGCCTCAACCAGGGCGTGATCGCGGGCGCGGGCATCGCGGCGCACCTGCACCAGCACCTGGTGCCGCGCTGGGGCGGCGACGCGAACTTCATGCCGGTGATCGGCCAGACGAAGGTGCTGCCGCAATTGCTGGGCGAAACGCGGGACCTGCTCTCCGACGCTTGGTGAAACGCTCGAATGCCGTAACCGGCAAACCGTAATTGAGTGTTCAACCGAGGGTATGATGGGCGTATGTCCGAAACCCGATGGCTCAGCGACGACGAGCAGCGCGTCTGGCGTGAGTTCAACGCGGCCACCCGCATGCTCAGCGCGCACCTCGAGGGTCAGCTGCAGCACGACTCGGGCATGCCGCACACCTACTACGAAGTCCTGGTCGCGCTCTCGGAAGCGCCCGGCCGCCGGCTGCGGATGAGTGAGCTCGCCGACGCGCGCCAGGCGTCCCGAAGCCGCCTCTCGCACGCCGTCGCGCGCCTGGAAGCCAACGGCTGGGTGCGCCGCGAAGCCTGCCCGACCGACAAGCGCGGCGCCTGGGCGGTGCTGACGGACGCCGGCTTCACGGCGCTCGAAGCGGCCGCGCCCGGGCACGTCGAGGCCGTCCGTGAGAGCCTCTTCGATCCGCTGACGCCGGAGCAGGTCGCCGCGCTCGGCGAGATCAGCGCCGCGATCCGGCAGCGCCTCTCGCCCAAGTGCGCCGCCGCGCAGGCCGCCGAAGAGGCGCGGGAGTACTCCGGCGAGGTCGTCCGGCTGCCGAAATCGGGCTGAGCCGGGGCGGCGCGTCGGGTTCACCGGGGCGGGTCGATAGGCTGCCCTCGCCCACCCGATCCTCGTAGCCAGGTGTCTCAGACGAACCGATGCTCAATATCTTCGCGCGTGCCTCCGTTTCCCGCGTCACCGATCCGATCGGCCAGGCGCTGGTCCGCGTCGGGCTGACCCCGAACGCGATGACCGTGATCGGCACCGCCGGCGCGGTCATCAGCGCTCTCGCCTTCTTCCCGAACGGCTACCTGCTCTGGGGCACCTTCACGGTGTGGGGCTTCGCCATGCTCGACCTCCTCGACGGCGCCATGGCCCGCGCCCGCGGCTACGGCACCCCGTTCGGCGCGGTGCTCGACGCCACCTGCGACAGGCTGGTCGACGGCGCCCTGTTCGCCGCGATCGCGTGGTGGTGCTTCGTCGTCGACGACAACCACCCGGCGGCCGCCGCGGCACTGCTGTGCCTGGTCCTCGCCCAGGTCATCTCCTACGTCAAGGCCCGCGCCGACGCCTCCGGCCTGCCGGTCGACGGCGGGCTCGTCGAACGCGCCGAGCGGCTGATCATCGCCCTGGTCGGCACCGGCCTGCACGGCTTCGGCATCCCGTACACCGTGGACGTGACGCTCTGGCTGCTGGCCGTCCTGTCGGTCATCACCCTGCTGCAGCGCTTCGCCGGCGTCGCGAAGGCGGCCCGCGAGGCCGCCGCCGGGGAGCAGCGCGCATGACCCGGCTGTCGGAACGGCTGAGCGCCTTCGGCTACGCCGCCGGGTGGCGGCTGGCCGGCTGGCTGCCCGCCGGGTTCGGCAGCACGGTGTTCTCGCTCGGCGCCGACCTCGCCGTCCGCCGCGACGCCGGCGGTGTGCGGCAGCTGCGCACCAACCTCGCCCGCGTCGTCCCGCAGGCGGACGAGGTCGAGATGGACGAGCTGACCCGGCGCGCGATGCGCTCGTACGCCCGGTACTGGCACGAGACCTTCCGGCTGCCGTCGATGGACCAGAAGGCGGTCAGCGAGAAGGTCGCGGCCTCCATCACCGGCGTCGAGAACCTCGACGCGGCGCTGGCCGAGGGCAACGGCGCGGTGATGGCGCTGCCGCACAGCGGCAACTGGGACATCGCCGGCGTCTGGCTGGCCGACTACCTCGGCGGGTTCACCACCGTCGCCGAGCGCCTGAAGCCCGAGTCGCTCTACCGCCGGTTCGTCGAGTACCGCGAGTCGCTCGGGTTCGAGATCGTGCCGCTGACCGGCGACAGCTCGGCGATGCGCGTGTTGCTGAAGCGGCTGCGGGAGAACAAGGCCGTCTGCCTGGTCGGCGACCGCGACCTCACCACCAGCGGCATCCCGGTGAAGTTCTTCGGCGAGCAGGCCCGCTTCCCGGGCGGCCCGGCGCGGCTGGCCGCCACGACCGGCGCGGCGCTGATCCCGGCCGGCTGCTGGTTCACCGAGGACGGCTGGCAGATCCGCCTGCACCCGCGCATCCGCGTCACCGCGCGCGCCGAGGTCGCGGCCGCCACCCAGGCCCTCGCGGACATCTTCGCCGGCGACATCGCCGCGCACCCGGCCGACTGGCACATGGTCCAGAAGTTCTGGCCGGCCGACCTCGAGGGCGACGAGCGGGTCGACCTGGAAGAAGCGAGCTGAGACGTGGCCACGCGTCCGATGCGGGTCGGGATCGTCTGCCCCTACTCCTTCGACGTGCCCGGCGGGGTCCAGGGGCACGTGATCGACCTGACGAAGGCGCTGCTCGCGCGCGGGCACCAAGTGTCCGTGCTGGCCCCCGCCGACGACGACGCCGACCTGCCGGAGTTCGTGCACCCGGCCGGCAAGGCGCTCGGCATCCGGTACAACGGCTCGGTCGCGCGGCTGCAGTTCGGCCCGGTGTCCTACGCCCGGGTGCGCCGCTGGATCCGCGACGGCGACTTCGACGTCCTGCACCTGCACGAGCCCGCCGCGCCGAGCCTTTCGCTGCTGGCGCTGCTCATCGCGGACGGCCCGATCGTCGCGACGTTCCACACCGCGACCACGCGCTCGCGCACGCTGTCGGCGTTCCAGCCGGTGCTGCGGCCGCTGCTGGAGAAGATCACCGCGCGGATCGCGGTGTCCGCGCTGGCCCGCCGGGTGCAGGTGGAGCACGCCGGCGGGGACGCCGTGGAGATCCCCAACGGCGTCGACGTCGAGTTCTTCTCCTCGGCGACGCCGCTGCCGGGCTACCCGCGGGCCGGCGGGACGGTCGGCTTCGTCGGCCGGTTCGGCGAGCCTCGCAAGGGGATGGGCGTCCTCCTGGAGGCACTGCGGCGGATCCTGCCGGAGTTCGAGGACCTGCGGCTGGTCGTGGTCGGCCGCGGTGACGAGGACCAGCTGCGCCGCGACGCCGGTCCCGAGCTGGCGCCGCACCTGGAGCTGCTCGGCCAGGCCGCCGACGACGTGAAGGCCCAGGCGCTGCGCAGCGTCGACGTCTACTGCGCGCCCAACACCGGCGGCGAGAGCTTCGGGATGATCCTCACCGAGGCGATGGCGGCGGGGACCCCGGTGCTGGCCAGCGGTCTCGACTCGTTCCGTCGGGTGCTCGACGACGGTCACGCCGGGATGCTCGTCGACACCGGTGACCCGGCGGCGCTCGCGGACGGGCTGCGCGAGCTGCTCGGCGACCCGGCGCGGCGGGCGTCGCTGGCCGCGGCGGCGGGGGAGCGGGTGACGATGTTCGACTGGTCGGTGGTGGCCACGCAGGTGCTGCGCGTCTACGAGACGGCCGTCGCCGCCGACCCGCGGCGCGTCGCGGCGCCGGAGCGGGAGCCGGCCCGATGAGCGTGCTCGGCTGGCTGCTCCCGGTCTTGGCGCTGGTCGTCGTGCTGGGCGGGCTCTTCCTGGTGGCGACGGCGAACCGGCTCGACCGGCTGCACGTCCGGATGGACGCGGGCTGGGCGGCGCTCGACGCGGCACTGGCCCGCCGCGCGGTCGTGGCTCGCGCCGTCGCGGTGGTGCTGGGCGACACGGGACTGCGGACGCTCGCCGAGCGTGCCGAAGCGGCCCCTCGGCCCGACCGCGAGGGCGAGGAGAACGAGCTGACGCTGCGGCTGAGCCGCGTCGACCGGGCGGGTCTGCCGGCCGAGCTGGCCGAGGAACTGACGGACGCCGAGCACCGGGTGGTGATCGCCCGGCGCGTCCACAACGACGCCGTGCGCGACACGCTGCGGCTGCGGCGGCGGCGGAAGGTGCGGTACTTCCGGCTGGCGGGCACCGCGCCGCTGCCGGAGTACTTCGAATTCGCCGAACCGGAGGTCTGACGTGTGGTGGGTGGTCGTCGAGGAGCAGAGCGGCGGCGGTGACGCGCGCACCTGGAACGTCACGAAGACGAAGCCGGGGGGCGGGGACCGGGAGCACGCCGACGAGGTGGCGCGGCGGGTGGCGTTCGAGCACCGGCCGGTGCACCCGGCGTCGGTCAAGGAGCGGAAGGTCCTGCGGGTCGGCGACGGCTACCTCGTGATCGCGACCGGCCGCACCGCGACGTTCCACTTCCGCGTCACGCTCGGCGAGACCGTGGCGGAGCCGGCATGAGCTGGTGGGTGGTCGTCGAAGAGCAGCGCGGGAGCGGTGACGGCCGGAACTGGTCGCTGTCGGAGACGTTCCGCTACGACGACCAGGCGACCGCCGAGGCCGAGGCGCTGCGGCTCGCGCGGGAGTACGAGCCCGCCCACCCGTGGTCCCCGAAGGCGCGGAAGGTCCTGCGCGGCCCCGGCGGCTACCTGGTGATCGTGGAAGGCCAGATGTCGAGGTTCCACTTCCGGCTCAGCGTGCTCGAAGAGATCTGAAACCTTTTGCCGGCCGCCCGCGTCGGACCGGGCATGAGTCCGACGTGGTGGGTGGTCATCGAAGAGCAGGGCGGCATGGGCGACGGCCGGGGCTGGGGCGTCGCGGAGGCGACGCCGTACCCGGACCGCGACAGCGCGTACGACGACGCCTACCTGCTCGCCAAGCAGCACCGCCCGCCGCGGCCGTCGTCGCCGCAGAACCGGCTCGTGCTGCGCGTGACCGACGGGTACCTGGTGCTCGTGAAGGGCAAGACCGACCTGTGGCAGTTCCGCGTGACTGTCGGCGAGCAGGCCTGACAGACTGGGCGCATGACGGAGCCCGATGCTTGCGAGGTCGCCCACGGCACGGTCGCGGTCGATCCGGCCGTGCGGACGCTGGTCGCCGTGTTCGCGTCGCCGGTGTCGCGGTACCTGCTGAAGTTCGCGAAGGACCTCGGCTACCACGTCGCGCTGTTCGAACCGGACGCCGCGCGCGCCACCGACGGGCCCGACGGGATCGAAGCGGACACCACGCTGCCGCCGCTGGACGCCTCGGCGGACGTCGTCGTCACCGACCACCACCGGCCCGAACTGGGCGACGTGCTGAAGGCCGCGCTCGACGGGAACCCGCGCTGGATCGGCGTGCTCGGCAACCCGCGGCACCCCGGCCCGCACGTGTCCGCGCTGCAGGGCCTGGGCGTGGCGGAGGCCGACATCGCCCGGGTGCACCGGCCGGTGGGGCTCAACATCGGCTCGCGCACGCCGCCGGAGATCGCGATCGCGACCCTGGCGGGCCTGCTCGCCGACCGGAACGACCGCCCGGGCGGCTTCGACTTCTGACGCCGGTCGTGAGTGAGAAACAGGGTTAGAACACTGTTTCTCACTCACGACCGGTCAGTGGACCGCCATCCCTTCCGGCATCGGCTCGAACCTCGCGTGGCGGCGGGTGAACGTCGCCGTGCCGGAGCTCATCGAGCGCAGGTCGATCAGGTAGCGCAGCAGCTCCGTCGCCGGGACCTCCGCCCGGATCACCGTCCGCCCGCCTTCGCCGGCTTCGGTGCCCAGGACGCGGCCGCGGCGCGAGGACAGATCGCCCAGCACCGTGCCGAGGTGCTCGTCCGGCAGCCGGATCGCCACTTCCTCCAACGGCTCCAGCATCGTGATGTGCCCGTTCGCCGCGGCCTCCCGCAGCGCGAGCGCGCCCGCGGTCTGGAACGCCGCGTCCGACGAGTCGACGCTGTGCGCCTTGCCGTCGACCAGCGTCACCTTCACGTCGACCACCGGGTGGCCGTCGGCCAGCCCGCGCTGGAGCTGGGCCCGCACGCCCTTCTCCACGCTCGGGATGAACTGGTGCGGTACCGAGCCGCCGACGACCTTGTCGACGAACTGGAACCCGCCGCCGCGGGGCAGCGGCTCGACCTCGATGTCGCAGACCGCGAACTGGCCGTGCCCGCCGGACTGCTTGACGTGCCGCCCGTGTCCCTTGGCCGGCTTGGCGAAGGTCGCGCGCAGGCTGATCTTCACCGGTTCGGTGTCGACGTCCGCGCCGCCCGCCCGCAGCCGCGAGAGGACGACGTCCGCGTGGGCCTCGCCCATGCACCACAGCACCAGCTGGTTGGTCTCGGCGTTGCGGTCCAGCCGCAGCGTCGGGTCGCCGGCGACCAGGCGGGACAGGTTGCGGGCGAGGGTGTCTTCGTCGCTGCGGGTCTTCGCGACGACCGCCACCGGCAGCAGCGGCTCGGGCATCGCCCACGGTTCCATCAGCAGCGGTTCTTCCGGGGAGGAGACGGTGTCGCCGGTCTCCGCGGAGCCGACCTTCGTCAGCGCGCAGAGGTCGCCCGCGACGCAGTAGGGCACTTCGCGCAGGTTCGCGCCGAGCGGGGAGTAGAGGTGGGCGACGCGCTCGTCGGCGTCGTGGTCCTCGTGCCCGCGTTCGGTCAGGCCGTGCCCGGACACGTGCACCGGCCGCTCCGGCCGCAGCGTCCCGGAGAAGACCCGGACGAGCGACACCCGGCCGACGTAGGAGTCGACGGCCGTCCGGACGACCTCCGCGGCGAGGGGGCCCTCGGGGTCGGCGGTGATGGCGGTGTGCGCCTCACCGTCCGGCGTCGTGACGTCGGGGGGCTCGTGCTCCAGGGGGGAGGGGAACGCCCGGACGATCCCGTCGAGCACCTCGGCCAGGCCGATCCCGCTGGTCGCGCAGACCGGGATGACCGGGTGGAACGATCCGCGCGCGACGGCGGTCTCGAGATCGGCGATCAGGGTCTCCTCGGCGATCTCCTCGCCACCGAGGTAGCGCTCCATCAGGGACTCGTCCTCGCTCTCGGCGATGATCCCTTCGATGAGCTCGTTGCGGGCCTCGGCCATCCGCTCGAGGTCGGCCGGGTCGGGCGCGCCGATCTTCGGCGGGTGCCCGCCGGAGTAGTCGAAGTACCGCTGGGTGATCAGCCCGACGAGGCCGTCGCCGGCGGGCAGGTACAGCGGCAGGACGCCGGCGCCGAACGCGGCCTGGCAGGCGGCGATCTCGGCCATCGCGTCGGCCCGGTGGTGGTCGAGCCGCGAGACGACGACCGCGCGCGGCATCCCGACCGCCGCGCACTCTTCCCACACCGCGACCGTCGCCGCGTCGACGCCTTCGGCGGCGCAGACGACGAACAGTGCCGCGTCGGCCGCGCGCAGCCCCGCCCGCAGCTCCCCGACGAAGTCGGCGTACCCGGGCGTGTCGATCAGGTTGATCTTGTGGCCCTGGTGCAGCACCGGCGCGACCGAGAGGCCGACCGAACGCTGCTGGCGGACCGCCGCGGGGTCGTGGTCGCACACCGTCGTCCCCTCGACCACCGAACCCGCGCGCGGGACGGTGCCGGACGCCGCGAGGAGGGCCTCCGTGAGGGTCGTCTTCCCGGAGCCGGACGGGCCGACGAGCACGACGTTGCGGACCTTCGCGGGGTCGTTCACAGCGACGGCGGCCCCGGTGTCGGCGTTCTTGGCCTGTTTGTCTGCCATGACGACTCCTCGGCGAACGGCTCGTGTACGGGATGTGTCCTCGATCACACACCCGCTACCCTGGTCACGGCAAGGCAGGGCTTCCCGGACCAGCCGAATGCCCGGGGGAGCACGGGGCAGGGGGAGAGCGTGGACAGGCGGACTTTCTTGCGGGTTTCCGGAGCGGTGCCGGTGGCGGGCCTGGCGGGGTGGCCTCCGCCGGACGATTGGGAGCGGCTGCGGCGACGGCTTTCCGGGCCGCTGTTCCGGCCGGGCGACCCGGGTTATCCGGAGGTCAAGCAGGGCTTCTTCACGATGTACGACGACCGGATGCCGGCGGCCGTCGTCGGCGCCGCGCGCGTCGAGGACGTCCAGGCGGCCGTCGCTTTCGCCGCGCGGCACCGCTTGCCGGTGGCGGCCCGCGGCGGCGGGCACAGCTATCCCGGCTACTCCACTGTGGACGGCGGGATCGTCGTGGACCTCAGCGGGTTCTCGGGCATCGAAGCGCGGCCGGACGGCCGTGCGGTGATCGGGGCCGGCGCCCGGCTGGGCCCGATCGCGACGACGCTCGCCGCGGCCGGGCGGGTGCTGCCGGCGGGCAGCTGCGGCACGGTCGGCATCGCCGGGCTCGCCCTCGGCGGCGGCGTCGGCGTGCTCGACCGGAAATACGGGCTGACGTGCGACCACCTGGAGGCGGCGCGGATCGTCACGGCCGACGGCCGGGTGCGTACGGTGTCGGCCACCGCCGAGCCGGACCTCTTCTGGGCGCTGCGCGGCGGCGGTGGCGGGAACTTCGGGATCGTCACGGGCTTCACCTTCCGGACGGTGCCGGTCGTCGACGTCGCCACCTTCGCCCTCGAGTTCCCGCCTGCCGCCGGAGCCGCGTTGCTCGCCGCCTGGCAGGAGTGGCAGCCGGTGGCGCCGGACGAGCTGTGGTCGGGGATGGGACTGGCCTGGAACGAAGCCACGCTCGGCGGTACCTTCCTCGGCCCGCGGGCGCGGATGCACGCGCTCCTCGAAGACCTCGTCCGCCGCGTCGGCACCGCGCCGACCGTGTGGAACGAGGGCGTCCAGGACCACCTGAGCGCGATGCGGTCGTTCGACGACCAGGAGTCCCGGCCGTCGGCGGCCGCGGACCGGGGGACCTACATCGGTACGTCGCGGATGCTCACCCGGCCGCTCGCCGACCCGGGCGCGGTCGTCGACGTGCTCACCCGCGACCGGGGCGTGCGCACGATCGTCGACTCGGGCGGGGGCGCCATCGCGCGGGTGGGCGCCCGCGAGACCGCCTTCCCGTACCGGACGGCGCTCGCCAGCCTCCAGTTCCTGCACGGCGCGGCACCGGAGGAAGGCGGCGAGGCCGGCGCGCGGCGCTCGCTCGCGGCCGTGCGCGACGGGCTCGGACCGGAGTTCGGCACCACCGGCTACGTCAACTACCTCGACCCAGAGATGCCGGACTGGGCCGAGGCGTACTACGGACCGAACCTGCCGAGGCTGCGTGCTGTCGCCCGAAAGTATGACCCGCGAGGAATTTTCGCCTTCCCGCAAGGACTTTCGGTGCCCCACTCGACTGTCCACATCGGAAAGACTTAAACTGCGCGGAACCCGGAGCGGAGAGGCGGCGCGTGCTCGACCTGGCATTCTCCACAGAGGACCTGGCGCACACCCGGTTCGCGTTCTCCCCGGCGTGGGAGGTCGTGGCGAGCGTCCGCGTCCTGAACCAGCCGGGGGAGCACGCCCTGCACCTGCCGTGGGTCAAGCGCGCCACCGCGGCGATCCGGGAAGCCGGGCTGGACATCGGGCTGCTGCGCGACCTCGTCCCGCTGCGGCACCTGCCCGGGTTCCTGGCCGGCACGCCGTCGACGCCGCTGCCGGAGCTCGCCGACGAGCTCGCCGACCTGCGTGACGTGCCCGCCCGGGTCGTCCGGCGCGAGCTGGACGCGATGGCCGGGCCGCGCACGCCCGCGCTGAACCGCTTCCACCGCGACCCCGAGGCCGGTCTCGACCGGCTCGCGACGCTGATGGAGACGTACTGGGGCCTGGTGCTCGCCCCGGACTGGCCGCGGATCCGCGCGCTGCTCGAGGCCGACGTGCTGTACCGGTCGCGGCTGCTGGCCCAGGGCGGCGCCGCCGAGCTGTTCAACGACCTCACCCCGCTCGTCCGCTGGCAGGGCGGGACGCTCACGGTCGCCCACCGCCACCTCCACGCGGCGGTGCCGCTCGACGGGCGCGGCCTGGTGCTGGTGCCTTCGGCGTTCGTCTGGCCGCGGGTGTTCTCCAAGACCGACCCGCGGTGGCAGCCGGTGCTGCGCTACCCGCCGCGCGGGATCGCCACGCTCTGGGAGACCGGCACCGCCGTCGCTCCCGGCGCGCTGGCCGCCGTGGTGGGCCGCGGCCGGGCCATGCTGCTGACCGAGCTGACCGCGCCGGCGTCCACCGCCGAGCTGGCTCGCCGGACTCGGCTCAGCGCCGGGGCCGTGTCGCAGCACCTCGGCATCCTGAAGGCCGCGGGCCTGGTCAGCGGGCATCGTGCCGGACGTCACGTGCTGTACGCACGCACCCGCGCTGCGGAAGTCCTGGTCGCGGGGGTGCCGGAAGTGGACTCCTGAGATAGCCGCGAACTGGCCTGCTTGAAGGGTCCACCGCCGACCTACGCTCGGAGTCGTCACCCCCTGTTCTCCTTGTGGAAAGGCCCCGTCGTGTCCGAGCAGCAGACCACCTCCAGTGGCACCGTCCAGTCCGTCACCGGCACCGCCAAGGTGAAGCGCGGCATGGCCGAGATGCTCAAGGGCGGCGTGATCATGGACGTGGTCACCGCCGAGCAGGCCAAGATCGCCGAAGACGCCGGCGCGGTCGCGGTGATGGCGCTGGAGCGCGTGCCCGCCGACATCCGCGCCCAGGGCGGCGTGGCGCGGATGAGCGACCCCGACCTGATCGACGGCATCATCGAAGCCGTCTCGATCCCGGTGATGGCGAAGGCCCGCATCGGCCACTTCGTCGAGGCGCAGGTGCTGCAGTCCCTCGGGGTCGACTACGTGGACGAGTCCGAGGTGCTCACCCCGGCCGACTACGCCAACCACATCGACAAGTGGGCGTTCACCGTCCCCTTCGTCTGCGGCGCGACCAACCTCGGCGAGGCCCTGCGCCGCATCACCGAGGGCGCGGCGATGATCCGCTCCAAGGGCGAGGCCGGCACCGGTGACGTCTCCAACGCCACCACGCACATGCGGCAGATCCGCGGCGAGATCCGGAAGCTGACTTCGCTGCCCGAGGACGAGCTGTTCGTCGCGGCCAAGGAACTGCAGGCGCCGTACGAGCTGGTTCGCGAGGTGGCGCAGGCCGGCAAGCTGCCGGTGGTGCTGTTCACGGCAGGTGGCATCGCCACCCCGGCCGACGCGGCGATGATGATGCAGCTCGGCGCCGAGGGCGTGTTCGTCGGCTCCGGCATCTTCAAGTCCGGCAACCCGGCCCAGCGCGCGGCGGCGATCGTCAAGGCGACGACGTTCCACGACGACCCCGACGTCCTCGCGAAGATCTCGCGCGGCTTGGGCGAGGCCATGGTCGGCATCAACGTCGAGGAGCTCCCGGAGCCGCACCGCCTCGCCGAGCGCGGCTGGTAACGCCACCTCGGTCGCACTGGAGAGGCGCCGTTCACGGGGCCTCTCCAGTGCGCCGGGATGCGGTCTACACCGTCATGGTGTGGTGCGCCGCGAGGTAGGTGACGAGGTTGCCGGGCCGATACGGCGGCTGCTTGTTCTTGTGGCGGTCCACCGCGGTGGACGCGGCGAACTCGGACCGCGGATCCACCGTGCCGATGGGGCGAACCATCGAGCCGAACAAGCCGAAGAACCCGGTGAGCGAATCGTGCAGGTCGCCGAGGGGTTTGCCGGGGTACAAGCCGGTGAGGGCACCCGGTTCGAAGGCGAGGCCGCAGTGGTGCGCCCGGTCGGTCATCCAGCGCAGGGCGAGGTCGGAGAGGTCGGACACCGGATGCCCGCCGCCGACGTCGGAGTGATCCCCGGCGAACCAGACTTGTTCGCGCTCCTGGTCGGCCTCCGACGGCTTCCAGACCGCCGGTGCGAACGACGGCCGGTGCTCGTCCACGGCCAGGGCCTGGAAGGCCGACTGCACGATCGAGGACAGTTGCGTGTCGTGGAACTGCCACCGCCGGTTCAGCAGGTTGAGCAGGCGGCCGCCGCTGAGCGGGATGCCCAGCGCGCCGACGGTGTCCCAGACCCCGATGAACCGGATGGGGGTCCGGTCTTCGTGGGCGTGTTCCCGGCGGAACTTCTTGGGCTCCGGGCTCTCCGGGGTGGTCGAAGGGTCCCGGTCGCGATAAAGCCGGTAGGCCTCTTTGATGAGGCCCACGTTCTCGAGGCGCAGGACGCCGCAGTTCCGGATGAATCCCACGGTACTGCGAGCGGTGAACGCGCCGCGGCTGAAGCCGAAGAAGAAGAGTTCGTCGCCGGGTTCGTAGTTTCTCACGACGAACTCGTAGGCATCCCGTACCTTGGCCGAGAGGCCCGCGCCGAACGCGCCACCGGTGAGGTGGTCCCACAGGTTCGTCCCGGTGCCGACGCCGTCGCCGTGGTAGGCGATCTGGCGTGTGCCAACGGAGTCCGCCGCGGCGACGGCGTTCTTGACCTTCGCCACGTTCGTGGGATTCGGCTGGCCGAGTTTGTTCCAGGTGCCGTCGCAGCAGATCACCAGACGTTTCGTCATGTTTCCTCCCGGCGCCGGATCATCTTGAGTCGCACCTGGACAGTGGGTGTCGCGCGCGGGAAAATACAAAACCCGCCATGGTTTCCCGATTTCCGGATCGACGTTCGCGCGGTGATTTCTCCTCGCCGGGGAAGTCCGTATCACGGCCGCCGGCGGGCGCTCCGTCCTGGCGGAGGTGTCATCATGTGGACTGTCGGATTTTGGAAAGACGCGTTCGAACGTTCGGTCCGGACCGCCGCACAGGCGGGGGCGTCGATGTTCGTCGCGGCCGGGTCGGGGCTGCTCGACATGCACTGGCTCACGTTCTTCTCCACCGTGGGCACGGCGACGGTGCTGTCGCTGCTGATGTCGATCGGCGGCGTGATCAAGACTCCGGACGGGACCGCGGCCCTGTACCCGAAGAACAAGAGCGACGAGAAGCCGCCGGCGGCCGACGCGGTTCCGGCGACGTCGTCGAGTTCGTGACGCCGGGCAGGCGAGCCCGCCAGAACTCCGACCCGGGGAACCGGCGCTCCCAGCCGTAGATCTCCGAATAGCGGGCGAAGTAGTCGGCCGCCATGCCGTCGACCAGCGCGAGGTAGTGCGCTCGGTCGCCATCGGTCAAGGCGTCCGCCGCGGCCGTCGCCATGCGCAACGCGCAAGTCACCCCACCGGACGAAAGCGGATCCGTCGCGAAGGCGGCGTCCCCGACCGCCAGCCAGCCCGGTCCGGCCGCGCCGGGCCGCAGCCGATGGCCGGCGGCGGTGACCACCCGGACGGGGCTCCCCGCCCGGCCGCGGACGAACTGCCGGACGTGGGTCGTGGCCGCCAGCGCCGCGAGCCGGCCGGCGGCCCCGTCGGGCGTCTCGATCGGCCCGTACCTCGCGGGGTCGAGGAGAAGCTCCCCGGCCTCGATCCCGGGGCGGAGCGCCCCGCCGACGCAGTTTTCCAGCGCGGCCTTGTCCATGCCGTCGGGCGTGAAATGCTTGGACACCGGTGGTCCGTCCACCCACGCCGCGTTCCAGGACCCGTCCGTTTTCCCGGCCGTCACCCAGTCCCGCACCCGCTGTTTCTGGGTCGGGTCAGTGGCAGGTCCAGCGCGCCGCCCCGGCCGGACGCGAGCCGCGGCATGTGCTTCTCCCCGGCGAACTGCTCGACGAACTTGAGTATCGTCGGCGCGAGCGTGTGGCTCAGGCTCGTCGAAGGCCTGCCGTCGGTGCGTGAGCCGGCGGCGCTGCCGGGCTGGGTGGCGACCGTCACCCGCCGGGAATGCCTGCGGTTCCTGCGGGAGCAGCAGCGGACGCAGCTCGTGCCCGACGACGGCGGGCTCGCCGACGAGGCAGCTCCGGATGCCGATGCCGAGCTGCTGAAGCAGGAGCGGTTCATCGCGCTGCGCCAAGCGTTCGCCGAGCTGCCGTCCCGCTGCCGGGAGCTGCTGACCCTCCTGTTCCACGATCCGCGGCTGCCCTACGCCGAGATTTCGGAGAGACTGGACATGCCGGTCGGGGGGATCGGCCCGTCCCGCTCGCGGTGCATCGCCGCGCTCCGCCGCAGCCGGGCATTGGCGTCGTTCGTCGGTGCCGAGGAAGCGTGAAGGCCATGGCGGATCACTGGAGGGGCGAGGAAGAGCTGCTCGCCGAGCTGGGCGAGGCGGTCCGTTCCGCGCGGGAGGTGCCTGCCCGGTTCGTCGAGGCGGGCAAGGCCGCGTTCTCGTGGCGCGATCTCGACGCCGAATTCGCCACTCTTTCCTACGACTCCGTCGCCGCCGCGGGGCCGACGGGGGTGCGCGCCGACGCGGCACCCTTGCGAGCGCTCACCTTTTCCGGCCGCGACTTCACGATCGAGCTCGAGGTCGGCTCCGGCGATCTGCACGGACAGGTCGTCCCCGCGCAGCCGGGCGAGCTCGACGTCGAAACCCGGGACGGGACCGTCCTGACCGTGCCGGTCGACGACGTCGGCTGGTTCGCCGTCCGGCCCAAGCCGGCGGGACGGTTCCGGCTGCGCCTGCGCACCGGGTCGGGACACGTCGTGCTCACGGACTGGACGACGGTCTAGCCGTTCCGCCACGTATCACGGCAGCGGTTCCTCCCACCGTTCGACAACGGCGTGAACAGTGCCGGAAACGGAGGAGGAAACGTGACTGTGGAAGAGAAGAAGCACCCGGCCGAGGGGGAGAAGCGGAAAGACCGCGGGGATTGTTCCGGCTGTGGCGGCGGATGCGAGGAGCCGACCCCGGGCGAATGCGGCGGCCCCGCACCGGTTCCCTGGCTGCCCTACGACCGGGCGCAGTACTTCTACGAGGGCCGGGTGTTCGCCCTCGACCGGTTCGACCAGGGCCGGCTGGAGATCAGGATCACTTATCAGCACGCGCTCAGCCTGGTCGGCAGGCAGCAGGGGCCGCTGCTGTACACGGTGACCCTGCTGCCCGGTGAATCGGTGGAGGTTTCCGAATTCGACCGGTATCGCCGGGTGCGAGCCGCGGAGCAGCGGCTGTCGGTGCATTCGTCGTTCCGGCAGACGATGAGCGCGCTGTCCGAGACCAGCAGGTTCTCGTCGGCCTCGGCGTACACGAACAGCCTGGTGGACATCCGCACGCGGGCCGACACGTCGGTCTCCGCGGGCGGTGGGCTCGCCGGCTTCTTCGGCGCACCTCAGGTACGCGGTGAATTCGGGGTCGCCACCGAGACGACCGTCGCCAGTGGTGCGTCGGTGCGGACGGCGAGTTCCCAGTTCACCCAGAACGCGATCACCGCGGCCCAGTCCACCGAGGCGGAGCGGTCGGTCGTGGTCTCCACCTTCGACGAAGCCGACAACCAGACCACGACGCGCCGGACCCTCCGCAACGAGAACCCCTGCTACGCGGTCACTTACTACGTGCGGCGGGTCCTCGAGGTGTACTCCGCGTCGAGCCGGGTCGAGTCGATCGAGTGGCGCATCGGCGACACGCCGTGGCGGTCCATCGAGGACAGGGCGGCGGAAGTCGAGCGCGCGATGAAGGGCCTCGGCGACGTCCTGCCGCGGCCGTTCGAGGAGGCCACGGACGCCCGGCAGGTGACCCTCCCGACGGACGGCCTGCTGTACGAGGCGGAACTGGCTCACTGCTCCTCGTGCGATCCGATGCGCGAGGCGCGACTGCGGATCGAGACGGAGGAGGCCCGGATCCGGAACCGCAGGGCCTGCCTGGAGGCGGAACTGCTGACGCATCCGGCGCAGGAGCCCGCCTGACGGTCCGGCCGGGTGGTCGCGGGTGGCGGGCGGCCCGGAGCTAGATGTACTCGGAGATCTCGACGCCGTAGGTACCCGGCTCGAGGGCTTCGAAGATGTGCGGGACGTCGCCCGGGTAGGAGATGTAGTCGCCGGGGTTCAGCTCCTCCGGCGCCTCCAGGACGCCCACCCGGGCGCGTCCCGCGCACAGGACGATGTGCTCCATCACGCCGGTCATGTGCGGGTCGGACCGTCGCGGCGTGCCGGGTTCCGCCCGGATGAGGTACATGTCCCGCCGCGCGGACGGGGGACAGGCCGACAGCAGCGTGCACGCGTAGTCGGCGTGCTCGGCGAAGACGGTCGGGCCCTTGCCGGCCCGGATGACGCGGACCTTCGGCCGCTCCGGCTCCACCAGCCGGGAGAACGGCACGTCGAGGGCGACGCCGAGCGCCCACAGCGTCTCGACGCTGGGGTTGCCGGTGCCGGACTCGAGCTGGGACAGCGTCGACTTGGCCAGGCCCGCGCGGCGCGCGACCTCCGTCAGGGACAAGCCCGCGCGGGTGCGTTCCCGGCGCAGGGACGCCGCGATGATCTCCAGCGGCGCGCCCGTCGTTTCCTGCGACATAGCCGTTCGCTCCATCGGTCGTTCTGTTCGCCTTGACGAACACGGGTGCCTGTGTTCACCATAGAACACATGCGTTCGATATGGCGAACACTCGATCGGGGCCTCGCCCGCGACATCGGCCTGGTCTGCCTGGCCGATTGTCTCGTGGGGGTCTCCTACGGTGCCATCGCGGTGAGCTCGGGCTTCCCGTTCTGGCTGCCGATGCTGATGTCGTTGCTGGTCTTCGCCGGCGCGTCGCAGTTCATGTTCATCGGGATCGTCGCCGCGGGCGGCAACCCGTTCGCGGCGGTGCTGGCCGGGCTGCTGGCCAACGCGCGGCACCTGCCGTTCGGCTTCGCGATCGGCGACGTCCTGGGCAAGCGGTGGCCCGCCCGGCTGGCCGGCAGCCACCTGATGATCGACGAGTCGGTGGCGTTCGCGCTGGCCCAGCGCGAGGCCGGCCGCCGCCGCGCGGCGTACTGGGCGTGCGGGATCGGGCTGTTCGCCTGCTGGAACGTCGGCGTGGTCGCCGGCGCGTTCGCGGGGACGGCGATCAGCGACACCGACGTGTTCGGCCTCGACGCGGCGTTCCCGGCGGTGCTGCTGGCCCTGGTGCTGCCGTCCCTGCGTGACCGGTCCGCCCGGCTGCCGGTGCTGGTGGGGGTGGTGGTCGCCCTGGCCGCGACGCCGTTCCTGCCCGCCGGGCTCCCGGTGCTGCTGGCGCTGGCGGGCGTCGTCGTGGGTGTCCTGGCGAAGGAACCCGAACTGGCGGAGGTGCGCTGATGGACGGGGTGGAGCTGCTGGTCGGCACGGCGGTGCTGGCGCTGGGAACGTTCGCGTTCCGGTTCGCCGGCCCGGTGCTGCGCAGCCGGGTGAAGCTGTCCCCGCGCGCGGAAAAGCTGATGGCGCTGGCGGCGGTGGTGCTACTGGCGGCGCTGGTGGCGGTGAGCGCGTTGACGGAGGGCCACGGGTTCGCCGGGTTCGCGCGGCCGGCGGGGGTGCTGGTCGCGGGGGTGCTGGCGTGGCGGAAGGCACCGTTCGTGCTGGTGGTGGTGGCCGCGGCGGCGACAGCTGCGCTGCTGAGGCTGGCTGGGGTGCCCTGACGGCTCGGCTCCGGACCGCGCTGACGTGCACAAGAAGGCATCACGCGTGACCCGGCGGGCATCACCTGTGATCGGACGGGCATCACTCGTGTTTGAGGGGGCATCGCGGTGATGCCCCCTCGATCACGAGTGATGCCTCTCGGCACACGGGTGCTGACCGGGGCTGACCTGCCGGGACGGCGGCGGGGGAGTGCGTCTAGGCTGGTGGGAAGGTCTTTCGGGAGGTCGGGTGTCGTCGGAGCCGGTCATCGGTGTGCTCGCCATGCAGGGTGCCGTGCGCGAGCACGTCGCCATGCTGGCCGAAGCCGGCGCGCGGGCCGTGCCGGTGCGGCGCGCCGCCGAGCTGTCCGAAGTGGACGGTCTGGTGCTGCCCGGTGGCGAATCGACCGCGATGTCGAAGCTGCTCGAGACGTTCGAGCTGCTGGAACCGCTCAGAGCGCGGATCGCCGGGGGCATGCCCGCCTTCGGCTCGTGCGCCGGGATGATCCTGCTCGCGCGGCAGACCCTCGACGGGCGGCCGGACCAGCAGCAGCTCGGCGGGCTCGACGTCGTCGTCCGGCGCAACGCCTTCGGCAGGCAGGTCGACTCCTTCGAGGCGGACCTCGACTTCGCCGAGGTGGACGACGGGCCGGTGCACGCGGTGTTCATCCGGGCCCCGTGGGTCGAGAAGGCCGGTGACGGCGTCGAGGTGCTGGCCACGGTCAGCGGCGTGCCCGGCGGGGAAGACGACACCGCTAGGATCGTCGCGGTCCGGCAGGGGGCGGTGCTGGCGACCGCGTTCCACCCGGAACTGACGCCCGACGTGCGGGTGCACCGGTTGTTCGTCGACCTCGTGCGACAGGCTGCTTGAGACGCGGTGCCCGGCCGGGGTACGGAACAGATGGAGGAGAGATGAGCGGCCACTCCAAGTGGGCCACCACGAAGCACAAGAAGGCCAACCTCGACGCGAAGCGCGGCAAGCTCTTCGCGCGGTTGATCAAGAACATCGAGGTGGCCGCGCGGACGGGCACCGGTGGTGGCGACCCGGATGGCAACCCCACGCTCTACGACGCCATCCAGAAGGCGAAGAAGAACTCCGTCCCGCAGGACAACATCGAGCGGGCCCGCAAGCGCGGCGCCGGTGAAGAGGCGGGCGGCGCCGACTGGCAGAACATCACGTACGAGGGCTACGGCCCCAACGGCGTGGCGGTGCTGATCGAGTGCCTCACCGACAACAAGAACCGCGCCGCGATGGAGGTCCGCACCGCGCTCACGCGCAACAACGGCTCCCTCGCCGACCCGGGGTCGGTCGCCTACATGTTCACCCGCAAGGGCGTCGTGATCATGCCGAAGGGTGACGCCAGCGAGGACGACGTCCTCATGGCGGTCCTCGACGCGGGCGCCGAAGAGGTCAACGACCTCGACGAGAGCTTCGAGATCGTCTCGGAGGGCGGCGACCTGGTGCCGGTGCGCAAGGCGCTGCAGGAGGCCGGGTTCGAGTACGAGTCGGCGGAGCTGACGTTCCTCCCGTCGGTCAGCGTCCCCCTGGACGCGGACGGCGCGAAGAAGGTCTTCAAGCTGATCGACGCCCTCGAAGACTGCGACGACGTCCAGAACGTCTACGCGAACTTCGACGTTTCGGACGAGGTGCTCGCCGAAGTCGGCTGACGCCGGGTTCGGATTCGCGCGAAGGCCGCCAGGGGGCATGGTCCCCGTGGCGGCCTTCGCGCTGTCCGGCCGCGGCGAACGTCCGCGCTCGCCGAAGTCGGTCGAGTTTTCCCCGTCACCGCAACGCTTTCGTGCCCGGGCCGGAAATTTTCCGGCCCGGGCACTGGGCTCTCGCGGAGTCGTCAGGCAGAATGTGCGCCGTGACCTCGACGACCCCCGCCACCTCCGCCGACCTCGCCGCCGATCTGACGGAGGAAGAACAGCGCCTGGTCGCCTGGATCGAGGGGCAGGCCAAGGAACGCGGCAACGCGGTCATCACGGTCGCGGGCGACGACGAGGGCGCCGGCTACTGCTTCACCGCCTGCGCGTGGGCGCTGCACAACGTGCCCGAGGCCGTCGTGGTCGGGCTGCCCGACCAGATGGGCTCCGTCCTGCTCGACGCCTACGTCGACCGCGCGGCCAACGGCGAGATCTTCGAGGTCGGCAAGCGCTACGACGACTTCTTCGAAGGCGTCCCGGTCGTCCTCGAGCGCGTGCACAAGGGGCACTACCCCGAGTACTTCGGCACGGCGTTCCTCATCTACCCCGACGGCGACTTCCCGGCGCTGCAGCTGATCGTCGCGACGCCGGAGGGCAAGTTCCCGTGGCACCCGGACGCCCCCGAGGGCTTCGCCAGGTGGCAGCTGGTGCTCACCGGCAGCGGCGACCCCGAAAGCTGGACCCCCGGCGTCGACGGCCCCTAGAACTTCCGCAGGTCGGCGGCCGCTTCCGGGTAGCGCGAGGCAAGCTCCGAGGCGGGCGCGAACTCCACGCAGCCGTCCGTGTAGGGCGGCACCACGACCGTGCCCAGCAGGCTCCACGCACCGAGGGTGACCGTGGCCTGCCAGGTCCCCGCGGGCACGACGACCTGTGGCCGCTCGCCGGCCGCGACGTCCGTGCCGAGCACCGGCCGCTCGACCGAGCCGTCCGGGTGCAGCAGGAGCATCGCGGCGGGCGCGCCCGCGTGGTGGGCGTAGACCTCGACGCGGTCCAGCCGGTGCGGCGCCGAGAACTCCGGCGCGACGAGCAGATAGTAGATCGCGGACCCGGTCTCGGAGCGCCAGCTCTGCGCCCACCGCCCGCCTTCGACGGGGAGCGGCTCGAGGCCCAGGTGGGTGACGAAATCCGACGGCTCCGGCATGTCACCCATCCTGCCGCAGGTGCGCCCAGTAGCCTGCTAGCTCGAACTGGTGTTCGCGGCGGGAGGGAAAACGGGTGCGGGTGCTCGGGGTCGACCCCGGTCTGACCAGGTGCGGCCTGGGGGTGGTCGACGGCGGCAAGGGCCGCGCGGTCCGCTGCGTCGCCGTCGGCGTCGTGCGGACGCCGCCCGACGCGGATCTGGCGCACCGGCTGCTCGGCATCTCCGACGAGGTCGAGCGGTGGATGGACAAGTACCGGCCGGAGGCCGTCGCGGTCGAGCGCGTCTTCGCCCAGCACAACGTCCGGACGGCGATGGGCACCGCGCAGGCGGGCGGGGTCGTCGCGCTGGCCGCCGCGCGCCGGGGACTGCCCGTCGTCTTCCACACGCCGAGCGAGGTGAAGGCCGCGGTCAGCGGGTCGGGCCGGGCGGACAAGGCGCAGGTCACCGCCATGGTGATGCGCCTGCTCAACCTCGAGGTCGCCCCGCACCCCGCCGACGCCGCGGACGCTCTCGCGCTGGCCATCTGCCACCTCTGGCGCGAGCCGATGCGCGCCCGGCTCGCCGAAGCCGAGGCGCGCGCGGCCGAGATGGCCCGCACCCACAAGGCCCGCCTGGCCGCGGCCGCGAAGCAGGCTTCGGCGAACAAGCAAGCCACGATGACCAAGACGAAGAAGCCTGGAGCAGCACGATGATCTCGTCGGTACGCGGGGAAGTCCTTTCGGTCGCTTTGGACCACGTCGTGGTCGAGGTCGGCGGAGTGGGCTTCGCCGTGCAGGCCACCCCGGCGACGCTGGCCACGCTGCGCCGCGGTGAGGAGGTGCGGCTGCACACCGCGCTGGTCGTGCGCGAGGACTCGCTGACGCTGTTCGGGTTCGCCGACGCCGACGCGCGGGAGCTGTTCGGCCTGCTGCAGACGGTGTCCGGGATCGGGCCGCGGCTCGCGCTCGCCACCCTCGCCGTGCTCGACCCGGACAAGCTGCGGGGCGCGCTGGTCGAAGGCAACATCACCGTGCTCACCTCGGTGCCCGGCATCGGCCGCAAGGGCGCCGAGCGGCTCACCCTCGAGCTGCGCGACAAGGTCACCGCGCTCGGCTCCGGCGACGCGCCGTCGGTCACCGCGCCCGGCGCGCTGCGGGCCGAGGTCGTCGAAGCGCTGGCCGGGCTCGGGTTCCCGGCCAAGCAGGCCGAGCAGGCCGTCGACAAGGTCCTCGCCGACGGTGACGGCCACACGACGGCGAGCGTGCTGCGGGCTTCGCTGGCCACCCTCGGCCGGAAGCGGTAGGCGCGGCCGTGGAGTATGAAGCCGTGGAGGAAGACGAAGCCCTCTCGGCGTGGGCCCAGACCGGCGACGGGGACGTCGAAGGCACGCTGCGGCCCCGCAAGCTCGACGAGTTCGTCGGCCAGCCGCGCGTGCGCGAGCAGCTGGAGCTGGTGCTGGAGAGCGCGCGCCGCCGCGGCGTGCCGCCCGACCACGTCCTGCTGTCCGGGCCGCCGGGGCTCGGCAAGACGTCGATGGCGATGATCGTCGCCGCCGAGCTGGGCGCGGCCATCCGGATCACCTCCGGCCCGGCGCTCGAACGGGCCGGCGACCTCGCCGCGATGCTGTCCAACCTCGCGCCCGGCGACGTCCTGTTCATCGACGAGATCCACCGGATCGCCCGCCCCGCCGAGGAGATGCTCTACCTGGCGATGGAGGACTTCCGGGTCGACGTCGTCGTCGGCAAGGGGCCGGGCGCGACCAGCATCCCGCTGGAGATCGCGCCGTTCACGCTGGTCGGGGCGACCACGCGCTCGGGATCGCTGACCGGGCCGCTGCGCGACCGGTTCGGCTTCACCGGCCAGATGGAGTTCTACACCGACACCGAGCTGGAGCTGGTCGTCCGCCGCGCCGCGACGATCCTCGACATCCCGATCGACCGCGACGGCTGCCAGGAGATCGCCGGCCGCTCGCGCGGCACGCCCCGGATCGCGAACCGGCTGCTGCGGCGCGTCCGCGACTACGCCGAGGTCCGCGCGGACGGCAAGGTGACGGTCGAGGTCGCCCGCGCCGCGCTGGCCGTCTACGACGTCGACGAGCTGGGCCTCGACCGGCTCGACCGGGCCGTGCTCACCGCGCTGACCAGGTCGTTCGGCGGCGGGCCGGTCGGCATCTCGACATTGGCGGTCGCGGTGGGGGAGGAAGCGACCACGGTGGAAGAGGTGTGCGAGCCCTACCTGGTGCGCGCCGGTATGCTCGCCCGCACCCCGCGGGGCCGGGTCGCCACGGCGGCAGCCTGGGAGCACCTCGGCATGGTGCCGCCCGCCGACCACCCGGGGCGCCCCGACCCGGGCGGGCTCTCGCCGTTCGAGCAGGACTGAGCGGCCGGAACCGGCGGGTGGGTGCTGGCGTCCGCGCTGGTACCTGGCACACTTGACAGGAGCACATACCCAAAAACCGGACATTTCGGCTGGGCCCGAGAGTCCGTCGAACGGAGAATCATGCAACAGCTATTGCTGCCCCTGCTGCTCGTGCTCGTCCTCGCCGTGCCGCTGGTGATGAGCACGCGCAAGCAGAAGAAGCAGCAGGCCGCGCAGCAGGACCTGCAGAGCAGCCTGTCGGCCGGTGACCGCGTGATGACCACGTCGGGTCTTTACGGCACCGTCGCCGACGCCTCCGGCGACAACACGATCGACATCGAGATCGCCCCCGGCGTCGTCACCACCTGGCTGCGGCTCGCGGTCCGCGAGAAGGTCGAGCCGGTCGTCGAGACCGAAGAGGACTCCGCCGACGAGGTCGTCGAAGCGCCCGCCGAGGAGTCGATCATCGAGTCGGGCTCGGGCATCAAGGACGACGAGCCGCAGACCACCGCTCAGGTGGCGCCGCCGTTGGAGCACGGCAAGAAGTAACCCCCGCGGCACCCTGGGCTGGCCGCGGAAACGCCCGACGAAAGTCGGTGTGGCCTCGCACGCCGGGCTCACGCAGCACCGAGTAGTGTCTCGGTGCTGCGTGCGTGTCCGCCGTCATACCCGTGCCCGGGAGTGAATCGCACACAGTCCCTCCCGGTAACCCTCCGGGCGGGCACCGCAACTTTGGGGTCCACCCCGTCCGAGGAGACCGAAGCACCGTGGCAGCTTCAGCCGGGCATCTCCGCCCGGGACGCTATCTCGCCCTGTTCGCCTTGATCGTGATCGTGCTGTACGCGCTGGTGTTCCTCACCGGCAACCACAAGCCGACCCCGAAGCTGGGCATCGACCTGCAGGGCGGCACCCGCGTCACGCTCACCGCCCGCACCCCCGACGGCGGTCAGCCGACCCGGGAGTCCCTGAACCAGGCCCGCCAGATCATCGAACGGCGCGTCAACGGGATCGGCGTCGGCGGTACCGAGGTCCTCCTGGACGGCAACAACGTCGTCATCACCGTCCCCGGCGAGCAGGGCGACCAGGCGAAGAACCTGGGCAAGACCGCGAAGCTGGGCTTCCGGAAGGTCGTCGCGAACGCGACGCAGCCGGTCGTGCCGCCGCAGGCCACGCCGCCGCCGGCCACCGGCGCGCCGACGGGGACACCGACGGGGGCCCCGAGCAGCTCGGCCCCGCCGTCCTCCGGCGCTCCGAAGGCCAGCTCCAGCGCCCCGCCGTCGAGCCCGGCCGCCGGTGGTGGCGGTGCCCCCGCCGCGGCGCCCGCGCAGCAGCAGAGCACCACGCCGGCCCCGCCGACCAGCAGCACCACGCCGCCGCCCGCGTCGAGCCAGGCTCCCGCACCGTCGGACGGCTCGGTGGACGCGGAGACGGCGAAGGAGATCCAGGCCGCGAAGGCGCTGCGCCAGGACCCGAAGCTGATCGGCGCCGACGGCCAGCCGAACCAGGAGCTCGTCACGAAGGCGATGGCGGCGCTGACCTGCGCGCCCAACGCCAAGGACCCCCTCGAGGGCAACGACGACCCGAAGCTGCCGCTGGTCGCCTGCGGTGACCACGACACGTACAAGTACCTGCTGGAGCCGGAGTTCCTGCCGGGCACCGAGATCGCCGACGCGAACTCGGCCTACGACTCGCAGCGCGGCCAGTGGACGGTGAACCTCAGCTTCAAGAGCGAGGGCACCAAGATCTGGGCCGACTTCACGTCGAAGAACGTCAACCAGCAGGCCGCGTTCGTCCTCGACACGCAGGTCGTGTCCGCGCCGAACATCCAGGTCGCGATCCTCGACGGCAACACCCAGATCACCGGCAAGTTCACGCAGTCCGAGGCGAAGGACCTCTCGGACATCCTGAAGTACGGCTCGCTGCCGCTGTCGTTCGCTTCCTCGGACGCGACCACGGTGTCGGCGACCCTCGGCCTGGCCTCGCTGCAGGCCGGCCTGATCGCCGGCGGCATCGGCCTGCTGGTGGTCTTCATCTACTGCCTGTTCTACTACCGGCTGCTCGGCGTGCTGACCATCCTGTCGCTGGTCCTGTCCGGCGCGCTGGTGTTCGCGGTGCTGGTGCTGCTCGGCCGCTGGATCGGCTACACGCTGGACCTCGCGGGCATCGCCGGCCTGATCATCGCCATCGGGATCACGGCGGACTCGTTCGTCATCTACTTCGAACGACTCAAAGACGAGATCCGGGAGGGCCGGACGTTCCGGTCCGCGGTGCCACGCGGCTGGGTCCGCGCCCGGCGCACCATCCTGGCCTCCGACGGCGTGAGCTTCCTGGCCGCCGCCATCCTGTACATCATCGCGGTTGGCGACGTGCAGGGCTTCGCGTTCACCCTCGGCATGTCCACGGTGCTCGACCTCGTCGTCGTGTACCTGGTGACGCACCCGCTGGTGGCCATCGTGTCCACGTCGAAATCGACGTTCCTGTCCAATCCGAAGAACCTGGGGCTCGGCGCCGTGCAGCAAGTGGGTTCGCAGCGTAAGAAGTCGACCACGGTCGGCCGCGCGAACGTGAAGGAGGCCTGACGTGGGGGTCGAAGAACTGGGCACGGACGCCGACGGCGACGCCAAGGTGGCGGCCAAGCCCGGCAAGAAGGAAAGCATCTTCCACCGGCTCTACGTCGGCACGGGTGCGTTCGACGTCGTCGGCAAGCGCAAGCGCTGGTACCTCTTCTTCGGTGCGCTGGTGCTGGTGTGCCTCGCGTCGATGGTCTTCCGCGGCTTCAACATCGGCATCGAGTTCGAGGGCGGCACGCAGATCCAGATGCCCGCCACCGGCGTCCACGGCGTGATCAGCGAGGACCAGGCCAAGGAGTCGTTCCAGAAGGCCCTCGGCCGCCCGGCCGCCGAGACGCAGAAGGTCGGCAGCGGCGCGTCGTCGACGATCCAGATCCGCACCGACACGCTGGACGCGGCCGACGTCGCGAAGGTCAAGCAGGGCCTGTTCCAGGACCTGGGCCCGATCGGCAGCAACAAGCAGCCGAGCGTGCAGGCCATCAGTGACAGCGCGGTGAGCGCGTCGTGGGGCGGGGAGATCTCGCAGAAGGCACTGCTCGCGCTCGCGGTGTTCCTCGTCGCGGTCGTCATCTTCCTGGCGATCTACTTCGACCCGCGGATGGCCGTGGCGGCGCTGGTTTCGCTGCTGCACGACATCCTGGTCACCGCCGGCGTGTACTCGCTGGTCGGCTTCGAGGTCACCCCGGCGACCGTGATCGGCCTGCTGACGATCCTCGGGTTCTCGCTGTACGACACGGTGGTGGTGTTCGACAAGGTCCGCGAGAACACGCGCGGCCTGCTCGGCCTGACCCGTCGCACGTACGCCGAAGCGGCGAACCTGGCGCTGAACCAGACCCTGATGCGGTCGTTCAACACGGCGTTCATCGCGCTGTTGCCGATCCTGGGCCTGCTGATCGTCGGGTACGTCCTGCTCGGCTCGGGCACGCTGCAGGACCTGGCGCTGGTGCAGCTGACCGGCACCCTGGTCGGCGTCCTGTCGTCGGTGGCCTTGGCGACGCCGCTGCTGGTCGACTTCAAGATGCGCGACCCGAAGTACGCACAGCAGGCCGAGCGCGTTCGCCAGCGTCGCGTCACCCAGGAGCGCAAGGCGGCCGCGGGCGAGGACTTCGACGCCTCGGACGACGACGCCCTGGCGAAGGAGCTGCGCAAGGAAAAGGCGTACGCGGCCGCGGCCAGCGTCCCCGCCCGGATCCAGAAGCAGCGCCCGTCCGGCAAGCCCGCGGGCAAGCGGAAGCGCTGACGTGCACCTGGACGACGCCCTCGGCCTGATCGCCGAGGTGCCGGACTTCCCCGAGCCCGGCGTGCTGTTCCGCGACCTGAGCCCGCTGTTCGCGGACGCGGGCGCGTTCAAGGCGGTGACCGACGCGCTGGCGGGCACCCTCGACGATGGCGTCGAGGCGCTCGCCGGCGTGGAGGCTCGCGGGTTCCTCCTCGCCGCGGCCGTCGGGTACGCCCGCGGCCTCGGCGTGGTGCTGATCCGCAAGCCCGGCAAGCTCCCGCAGGTGGCGGGCCGGGTGGACTACGCGCTGGAGTACGGCACGGCGACGGTCGAGCTCCCGGCGGGCGTGGTCCGGCCGGGCCAGCGCATCGCGATCCTCGACGACGTCCTGGCGACGGGCGGCACGGTCGCGGCGACGGGCAAGCTCCTGGAGGACGCGGGAGCCGTCGTCGACAGCGTGTCGGTGGTCCTGGAACTGGCGGCGCTGCGAGGCCGTGACGTGCTGGCGAACCGGAAGATCCACTCACTCCAGGTCTGCTGACCGGGTTTCCCTTCCTTGAGGGCACCGTCGTGACGCAAAAGTCACGACGGTGCCCTCAAGACTTCCAACACGCCGGGCGAATGGGTGAACCCGCTGGTCGGAGCCCTGACATCCCCCTGAACGGGCGCACCCGAGAGGGCCGCGAGGCGCAACGGCTACCCTGGTGGTTCGAAGGCCGCACGAGCAGCAGGAGGTGCGGGTGAGCCAGGAGCTCGACGCCGCGGTGCCCCCGAAAGAGGGCGCCCCGCAGAACGGGCAGGCGGCGGCCCAGCCGCCGAGGCCGAACGGTGCGGCGCCGAACCCGTCCGCGACCCGGCGGGTCCGGGCGCGTCTCGCCCGGCGGATCACCGCGCAGCGCGCCGCCCCGGTCAAGCAGGTCCTCGAACCTCTGGCCGTCATCCACCGCGAGCTCCACCCCAACGCCGACCTCGGGCTGCTGCAGCGCGCCTACGACGTCGCCGAGGAACTGCACCGGAACCAGCGGCGCAAGTCCGGCGACCCGTACATCACCCACCCGCTCGCCGTCGCGACCATCCTCGCCGAGCTGGGCATGGACACCACGACCCTCGTCGCCGCGCTGCTGCACGACACGGTCGAGGACACCGGCTACGCCGTCGAGAGCCTGAAGGCCGACTTCGGCGAGAAGGTCGCCGAGCTCGTCGACGGCGTCACGAAGCTGGACAAGGTCAAGCTCGGGACCTCCGCCGAGGCCGAGACCATCCGCAAGATGGTCATCGCGATGGCCAAGGACCCGCGGGTGCTGGTCATCAAGCTCGCCGACCGGCTGCACAACATGCGCACCATGCGCTTCCTGCCGCCGGAGAAGCAGGCCCGCAAGGCCCGCGAAACGCTCGAAGTGCTCGCCCCGCTCGCGCACCGGCTCGGCATGGCCACGGTCAAGTGGGAGCTCGAAGACCTCGCGTTCGCCATTCTGCAGCCCAAGAAGTACGACGAGATCGTGCGCCTGGTCGCCGACCGCGCGCCCTCGCGCGACATCTACCTGCGCTCGGTCATCACCGACCTGACCAGCAACCTCGTGTCGTCGCGGATCACCGCGAAGGTCGAGGGCCGGCCGAAGCACTATTACTCGATCCACCAGAAGATGATCGTCCGCGGCCGCGACCTGGACGACATCCACGACCTCGTCGGCGTGCGGATCCTGGTCGAGGACGTCCGCGACTGCTACGCCGCCATGGGTGTCGTGCACGCCCTGTGGCAGCCGGTTCCCGGCCGCTTCAAGGACTACATCGCGCAGCCGCGGTTCGGCGTCTACCAGTCGTTGCACACCACGGTGATCGGCCCGGACGGCAAGCCCCTCGAGGTGCAGATCCGCACCTACGAGATGCACCGCACCGCCGAGTACGGCATCGCGGCGCACTGGCGCTACAAGGAAACCAAGGGCACGCACAACGGCAACGCCGTGGACGTCGACGAGATGGCGTGGATGCGCCAGCTCCTCGACTGGCAGCGCGAGGCGGCGGACCCGGGCGACTTCCTCGAGTCCCTGCGCTACGAGCTGGCCTCGCGCGAGATCTTCGTGTTCACGCCGAAGGGCGACGTGATCACGCTGCCGGTGGAGTCGACGCCGGTCGACTTCGCCTACGCCGTGCACACCGAGGTCGGGCACCGCTGCATCGGTGCCCGCGTCAACGGCCGCCTGGTCGCGCTGGAACGCAAGCTGGAGAACGGCGAAGTCGTCGAGATCTTCACCTCGAAGGCGGAGAACGCGGGGCCGTCGCGGGACTGGCTGCAGTTCGCCGGCTCGCCGAAGGCCCGCGCGAAGATCCGGCAGTGGTTCGCCAAGGAACGCCGCGACGAGGCGATCGAAGGCGGCAAGGAAGCCATCACCAAGGAGATCCGCAAGGTCGGCCTGCCGATCCAGCGGCTCGTGTCCGCGGAGTCGATGGGCGCCGTCGCCACCGAACTGCGCCACGCCGACATCTCGTCGCTGTACGCGGCGGTCGGCGAGGGCCACACCAGCGCGAAGCACGTCGTGCAGCGGCTGGTGGCGCTCATCGGCGGGGTCGACGCGGCGGAGGAGGAGCTCGCCGAGCGCGCGACGCCGTCCACCGTCACCCGGCGCCGCGGCTCCAACGACGTCGGCGTGGTGGTCAAGGGCGCCAGCGACGTCTGGGCCAAGCTCGCCCGCTGCTGCACCCCGGTGCCGGGCGACGAGATCCTCGGCTTCGTGACCCGCGGCGGCGGCGTTTCGGTGCACCGCACCGACTGCACGAACGCGGGCGACCTGCAGTCCCAGCCCGAGCGGCTGGTCGAGGTCGAGTGGGCGCCGTCGGCGTCCTCGGTGTTCCTGGTGGCCATCCAGGTCGAGGCGCTCGACCGGCACCGGCTGCTCTCGGACGTGACCAAGGTGCTGGCCGACGAAAAGGTCAACATCCTCTCGGCGTCGGTGACGACCTCGCGCGACCGCGTCGCGGTCAGCCGGTTCTCGTTCGAGATGGGCGACCCGAAGCACCTCGGCCACGTCCTCAAGGTGGTCCGCGGCGTGGAAGGCGTCTACGACGTCTACCGCGTGACGTCGGCTTCTTAAGGCGTCCACGACCCGTCGACCGCGACGCCGGCGGCACCGGCGATCCGGTCACGCGACTCCAGCAGCCGGACGCGCAGGGCCGGCAGGTCGACGCCGAGCAGCTTTCCGTCGCGCTTGACCGCCCGGCCGGCGACGAAGACGCTGTCCACCAGGCCGGGATGACCGGCGGCGACGATCGTGCGGACGGGGTCGCCGACGGGGAAGACCGAGAGGTCCTCGGCGTCGAGCAGGACGAGGTCGGCGTCGCGGCCGACGGCGAGGCGGCCGCCGTTGCGCCCGCAGGCCCGGGCGCCGTCCACCGTGGCGAACTCGAGGACGTCGCGAGCCGTGACGCCGCCGCGCTCGACGGCCAGTGCCGTGCGCATGGCGCCGAACAGGTCGCCGCCGGCGGACAGGCAGTCGTCGACCGACAGCGTCGGGCGGAGGCCGGCGGCGAGCGCCCGGCCGGTCACCGGCGGTGCGAAGCCCATCTTCAGCTCGACGTCCGGGCTGACCGACACCGAACACCCCGCCTCGGCCAGCATCACGAGCTGGTCGTCGGACAGGTCGTTGCCGTGCACGACGGTCGTGCGCTCGTCGAGCAGCCCGCGGTCTCGCATCCCGGCGATCGGCCGGTCGCCGTGCGGCCAGCCGCCGGTGCCGTGGACGTGCGTGCTCACCCGCAGCCCGAGTTCCCGCGCCAGCGCGACATCCGCGGCGGTCTCGTCCATTGTGGACACCACCGGGCCGCGCAGGCCGAGTGCCATGTCGTCGCCCGGCAGCAGGGCCCGCACCCGCCGGATCTCCGGCGCGATGTCCGGCCCGTCGGCGCCGTAGCAGAAGATCGAGTGGCCGGGTGCGTCGTGCAGCCCGGCGATCGCGGCGTCGGCGTTCTCCGGGTGGAGGGCGCAGTGAAACCAGTCGAGCATGGTCGTGACGCCGGAGTTCAGCGCTTCGAGGCGGCCGAGGAGGTTGCCCAGGTAGACGTCGTCGGTCCGGTAGTGCGGTTTGAGCGTGCCGTGCGCGGCGACGCGGTACTGGTCGAACGTCCAGTCCGCCCCGAGGCCGCGGAACGCCGTCTGCCAGGTGTGCCGGTGCGTGTCGACGAACCCGGGCAGCACGATCTTCCCCGTCGCGTCGACGATCTCGGCGTCGGCGATCTCGGCGTCGGCGTCGAGCGTGGCGCCGATGGCGGCGATCCGGCCGTCCTCGATGAGCACGTCGCCACGGGGAAGGTCCCCGAGCGCCGGATCCATGCTGACCACCATGCCGCCGCGCAGCAGTGTCTTCATCGGTCTCCTCCAAGAGTTGACGCGTCAACTCTGTATGCTACTCCCATGTTGGAGCCGGCGGAGTGGGCGTTCTGGGACACCTGGATGCGCGCGCAGCGGCTGCTCGCCCGGGAGCTCGACCGCGGCCTGCAGCGCGACTGCGGCATTTCGAAGGCCGAGTTCAGCGTCCTGATGACGCTGCGGAAGCCGATGCGCGTCGGCGAACTGGCCGACGCGCTCGACTGGGAGAAGAGCCGCGTCGCACACCTGCTGACCCGGATGGAGAACCGCGGCCTGGTGGCGCGGACCGAGGACGGCGCCACCGGCCGTCGCACCGGCGTCGAGCTGACCGCCGAAGGACGCCGGACCGCGGAGAGCGCCACCCGGGCTCACGGCGCCAACATCCGCCGGCTCGTCCTCGACCGCCTCGCGCCCGAGCAGGCCGCGGCCATCCGGGCCTGGAGCGAGCAGCTGATCGAGCCCGGCTAGAACAGCGCCGCGACCAGGGCGACGAGTGGCGGTACGGCCTGCGCGAGCGCGCCGCCGCGGCCGCTGCCGCGGGGCCGGCTGAGCGCGAGCAGGTCGGACACGCCGAGGGCGACCCCGGCCAGCGCCATGAACGCGCAGCAGTAGAGCACCAGTGCACGCCCGGCATCGACGTTGCCCGTGTGCAGCAGGACCAGCCCGGTGATCGGGCCGGCGGCCAGGAACAGGTTGTAGAACCCGACGTTGAACGACCACAGCCGGGTGGCCGGCAGGTTCTCCGCCGGGATGCGGAAGATGTCCCGGTGCACGCCCGGCCGTTCGAACAGCACGACCTCCCACGTGAACGCGAGCAGGTGCACGAGCGCCGCGATCCCGGCGAAGACCTGGACGACGGCGTTCACGGCCGCACCAGCTCGACGCCGTGCCGGCTCGCGACTTCCGGGACCTGGTCCGGCGCGGCCCGGTCGACGTCGCGGAAGAAGCGCCCCATCGCGGCGGTCAGGCTGACGGCGAGGAACTGCGCCGACGGCGTGTGAACGGTGAAGGTGTTGACCGCGCCCGCCGGGATGCTGATCGACGCGCCGGGGCCGAGGTCGTGCAGCTCGCCGTCGACGTAGACCGTGATGCGCCCGTGCAGCACGTAGAAGCTCTTCGCCCACGGCTCGGCGTGCGGCGGGACCGACGGCCCGCGGGACGCGTCGACCTCGAACAGCTCGTAGGCGCCGCCGGTGTGCTCGGCGCCGACCTTGACGGTGATCCTCGCGTCCTTCGCATCGAGTTCCGGGCCTTCGCCCGGCGCACTGAAATGGGTCATGCCGCCGAGGCTAGGAACGCGCCGCGGGCCGGACCATCCCGGGAATGTGGGATACCCGGGACGCCGGGCGCGGCGCATACTGCGTCCATGTGGGAGGGCCGGGCGCAGGGCGTGCGGCGGGACATCGCCGCGCTCGCGACGGCGGGCCTCGGGGTCGCCGAGCTGCACGCCGCCGCCATCGAGCTGGTCGAGCGCGTGGTGCCGACGGAGCTGACGTGCTGGGCGTCGCTGGACCCGGACACCGCCGTGATCAGCTCGATGACCAGCGGGCGGGCCCGGATCCCGGGGGAGTACGAGCCGCTGCTGGCGACCTACGAGTACGACGGCGCCCAGCCCCACACGTTCGCCGAGCTGGCCGCCCGGCCGGTGCCGGTGGCCCGGCTCTCGGACCTGCCACGCCGCGACGTCGAGCGCAGCGGGCGGCTCAACGAGGTCTGGCGGCCGCTGGGCCTGCGCCACGAGCTGCGCGTGGTGTTCCGGGTCGACGGGACGTCGTGGGGCGCGGCCGGCCTGGTGCGGCGCGGCGAGTTCGGCGACCGCGAGGTCGAGTTCCTGACGGCGATCGCACCGGCGGTGGCGGCGGCGACGCGGGTGGCCGCGCGCACGCGTGACGCGGGGGAGCGGGCGGACCCGGCGATCGTGGTGGCCGGCCCGGACGGCGGGCAGCGGGCGGCCACCGGCGCGGCCGCGGCGTGGCGGGCCGAACTGGACGCGATCGCCCCCGGCCGGTTCGCGGTGCTGCTGCGCGCGGTGGTGACCGGCGCGCGGGCGGCCGCGACGGGAACCTTCCGCGCCCGGGTCCGCGACGCCCGCGGTGGCTGGATCGTGCTGCACGCGAGCCGGCTGGTCACCGGGTCCGCCGACGACGAGACGGTGGTGACGATCGGCCGCGCGTCGGGGGCCGAACTGCTGAGCGTGCGGCTCGCGGCCTACGGGCTGACCGCGCGCGAAAGCGAAGTCTGCCGCGAGGTACTGGCGGGCCGGTCCACTTCGGACATCGCCGGCCGGCTCGGCATCTCGGCGCACACCGTGCAGGACCACCTCAAGGCCGTGTTCGGGAAGGTGGGCGTCCGCAGCCGCGGGGAACTGACGGCGGAACTGCTGGCGTGACCGGTGCCCGAAATACCGTCCCCCGTCCCCAATGTGCATGCTACGGTCGGCAACTTGCTGAGTGGGTCTTTCCGGAGTTCCCCGAGGGAGCGAGCATGTCCCCAGGCTCGGCCGACGACACCACGCGCTACCTGTGCGCGGCCTCCTACCTCGATCCCCGCTTCGGCACGCGGGCGATCACCGAGTTCCTCGTCGAGCCGACCCGGCCGGTCCCGCCGTCGCCCGGCCTCGACGCGGGCCGCGTGCTCACCGAGGCGGTGCGGGCACGGGCGCGCCGGAAGAACTACGACGGCCTGCTGGTGCTGCTGATGGCCGTCGTCATCGGGCTGTCGTGGGACAACCCGCTGCTGTACGGCTGGATCGTGCTCTCGATCGTGCTCGTGATCGCCCGGTCGGGGAAGAACGTCCGGGTGACCGAGCGGCCGCTCAGCCCGAAGACGCTCGCACTGGTGGGCGTCGCCGTCGTGATCGTCTGGCTGCTGCTGACCTACTCCGGCGAAATCTTCGACTCCGGCCGGAGCTATTCGTCGCGCTACTACGACGACGTCCAGTTCGACGACTCCTCGGGCGGCGACACCGCCCGGTACGTCATCGGCATCGTGCTCGCCGTGGTCGTCCTGATGGTCGTGACCTTCGAACGCTGGTCGCTGTGGAACCTGCTGACGACGCGCTTCAAGCGCTTCGCCCCGCCCGCTCCCGACACCGGCACCCTCGCCGGGCTGTTCACCGAAGACTTCCGCGCGCAGCTCGGGCGCTACCGGCAGATCGACGAGTTCGCCGGTGCGCCGGGCGCGCCCCTGGTGGTGTACCGCGGCTACAAACCGTTCGTGGGCGCGGGTTTCCGGCGCGACGCCTGGTCCATGGCGATCCCGCTCGAGCGCGTCGAGGACGACGGGACCGATCCGGCGGACCGCCGCGAGCTCACCACCGAGACGTTGTACGAGGAGATCCGCGGGGCCATCGCGGACCTCCGCCGCTCGGCGCCGCTGTCGCCGGACCGCCGGCTGGGCGGGCTGACGGTGACGGAGGCGGTGTTCACCCCGGCCGCCGAGCTCGTCGACCACCTGGGGGAGAGCGAGGCCGCCGCCTACCTGCCGGACATCGAGTACCCGCCGCACACCCGGCTGCCCGAGGCCGAAGTCGAGCGGATCCGGCGGGAACCGAAGGAGTGGGCGCGCTACTACCTGTGCTTCCAGGTGGAGACCTGGGACCGGGAGCTGGTGCTCACGACGTTCCTGCACGTGGCGGTGGACGAGACGACGCTGTACGTCGAGTGGACGCCGTTCATGCTGCCGCCGATCCGCGCCGAGTACCGCGCGGTGGACAAGATGCGGCAGGAGTCGTTGCGCCCGTTCGGTCAGGGGCTGGTCGGCTGGCTGGAGCTGCCGGCGAGCCTGCCCGGCCGGATCGCGAACCTGGCGTCGTGGATCCGGCAGCCGAGGCGCGAAGCCGGCGTCCTCGACCCGGAGCGCTACGGCGCCGCCAGCACCTTGCGCGAGCTCGCGTCGGCGAACCTCTTCACCGACTACTTCCAGCTCGTCGACATCGAGCGGTACGAGAAGATCATCGGGAGCCGGCTCCTGCCGACGATCGGCAAGCTGCTCGGCGACGCCGGGTTCTCGACGGCGAACTTCGACGAGCAGGCGGCGGTCGTCGTCAACAACGACATCACCATCGGCGGCGACAACAGCGCCCCGATCACCCAGACCGGACAGCGCGGGCCGCGGCCCCGCCCGTCCAGGATGACCGGGCGGCAGACCGGAGCGGAGGCCTGATGGGACACCGGATCACGAACAAGGTCAGCATCGGCGGCGACAACTCGGGCCGGATCACCCAGACCGGCATCGAGGGGGGCGACGCCGACGCCACGGTCTCTTCGCTGCTGGAGCTGATCGAGCGGCTGACGACCGAGGTGCGCGGCAAGGACCTCGCGAAGCAGGAGGTGCTGGAGGACACCCTGACCGACCTGGCCGGCGACCTGCGCGCGGGCGACGCCGCGGAGCCGGCGGTGGTGCGCAGCCGCTGGGAGAAGGTCAAGGGCCTGCTGGGCGGGGCGGTGCAGTTCTCCGAGCTGGTCGCGAAGATCTCCGATCAGGTGCAGAAGATCTTCAGCTGAGGACCTTCCGCAGCACCTCGTTGACCTCGTCGGGCCGTTCCATCGACGGCAGGTGACCGGTGTCGGGGAGTTCGACGAGCTCCGCGTCCGGCAGCGACGCCGCGAGGTGGTGGGACAGCTCGACGAGACCGGGCGCGTCCGCCGTCCCGATCACCACCAGGGCGGGCGTCGTGATCTCGCCCAGCCGGTGCCGGGTGTCCGGGACCTTCTCCGTCCACTGTGGAGCCGTCCAGTCGTGCCGGTAGACCTGCTCGCACATTTCCCTGACCAGCGCGACCATTTCCGGCGGCAGCACCGAGACGTCCCGCTCCGGGCCGGCGACCAGGTAGCGGATGTTCGCGTCGGCCATCACCCGTACGTCCGCCGGGTCGACCTCGGCTTCGCGGGCGGCGTACCGGGCGAGCCGCCCGGCGGGGAGCGCTTCCGCGGCCAGCCGCTCGATGTCCGCCAGCATGTGGTCCGGCCAGGTGTGCCCGGTCAGGCCCGAGCCGAGCAGCGCGAGCCGGGTGATCCGCTCCGGCGCGGCCAGGGCGGCGTCCAGCGCGCACGCCCCGCCCATCGACGCCCCGACCAGCGCGGCCCGCTCGATCCCCCGGGCATCGAGCAGGGCCAGCAGGTCCTCGTAGTGGGCGTACTCGCCGGGGCCGTCGGCGGTTTCGCCGAAGCCGCGGCGGTCGTCGCGGATCACCCGGTGCGTGGCGGCGAGCGCGGTGAACTGGGCGTCCCACATCCGGCGATCGCCGATCGCGGCGTGCAGCAGCACGACCGCGGGCCCCTCGCCCGCTTCGTCGTAGCCGAACGCCGTGCCGTCCACCTCGATCGTCGCCATGGCCCCAAGCTAGCGACCCGACCGCGTCACACACCGCAGTTTTCGCTCAGGGCGAGCAGCTATCGTGCGGTTCATGACCGACGGATTCGACCTGACGCGCGACGGCGAAGTCGCCCGGCTCACGCTGACCCGCCCGGAGAAGATGAACGCGATCACCTACGGCATGTGGTCGGCGATCCCGGACGTGGTGGCCGAGGTGGAGGCCGACCCGGGGCTGAAGGTGCTCGTGATCGCGGGCGCGGGGAAGCACTTCTCGGCGGGCGCGGACATCAGCGAGTTCGGCGAGCTGCGGACGACGGCCGAGGGCGCGGCGAGCTATGACAAGGCGGTCGAAGGCGCGGTGGCGGCGCTGACCGCGATGCGCAAGCCGTCGGTGGCGATGATCCAGGGCAACTGCATCGGCGGCGGCTGCCAGGTGTCGGTCGCGTGCGACTTCCGCTTCGCGGCCGAGGGGTCCCGGTTCGGCATCACCCCGGCGAAGCTCGGCATCGTCTACCACTTCGACTCGACGCGCCAGCTGGTCTCGCTCGTCGGACCGGCGCACGCCAAGTACTTCCTGCTCTCGGGCGAGCTGATCACGGCGGACCGGGCCCGCGAAATCGGGCTGCTCAACGACGTCTTCCCGGCGCCGGATCTGGAGACCTCGACGCTGGAGTTCGTCTCGACGCTCTGCTCGCGCTCGCAGGCGTCGATCCGCGGGATGAACCGGATCATCGAGAAGATCGTGGCGGGGCAGGAAACCTCGGACGCCGAGGTCGAGGAGATCCGGTCCGCAGCACTGCACGGTGTGGACTACGCGGAGGGCGTCGCCGCGTTCCTCGAGCGGCGCCCGCCGCGCTTCACCCACCGCTGACCGGCCCGGACCGCGGTCGTCCACATCGGACTCGGCCGCCGGAGCCTCAGGCGTCCAGGTAGGCGCGGAAGTGCTCGGCGACCACGTCGGTGACGCCGGCCGGGTCGAGCCGGCCGTCGATCTCGATGACGCGGATGCCGGCCTCCCGCGCCGAGCGCACGGCCTGCGCGGCGAGCATCCGGTCGCGCGTCAGGCGGGTGCGCTGCCGCGGGATCGTGGGCTCGTCCGGCCGGTGCCGCAGCTGGTGCTGGCGGAACAGCTCGGTCGGCACCAGCACGACCATCCGGCTCGGCGAGTCCACGAGCGGGGCGACCAGCTCCGGGCGCAGGCTCCGGCCCTCCGCGACGATCGGTCGCGGTGACTCCCACGCGCGCAGCTCGTCCAGCGCGGATTCGAACCGCCGCCGGAACTCGGCCAGCACCGCGGTCAGCTGGTCGCCGGCGGGGATGTCGTCGGCGGGGGCGGCGGCGGGCCGGGCCCGGTCGTCGTGGTGGTAAGCCGCCAGCCCATGCCGCGCGGCCAGCAGCCGGGCGACGGTGGACTTGCCCGTCCACGGGGCCCCACCGATCCAGAGCGTCTTCCGCAGCGTCCCGAACGGATCCGAGGTCATCGTTCGACTATTGCGGCACCGGCGGGCCGAAGCCAGTGTTCCGGCACCGGTTGAGCCGTTCAGCGCAGAGTGACCCGGCGCGCACGGGGGGCCACGAGCGGATCGGTCACGATCTGTCGCCTTCGTCGTCGACGACCAGGACGGTGGAGCCGTCGACGAAGCCCGGTTCCTTGTCGAAGCGGAACCGGAACTGCGCGCCGGGCCGGATCGCGGCGATCACCTGCGTGTCGGCGGTGTCGAGCACGATGATCGAGTGCTCGGCGGTGATCGGTTCCTGGCGCAGCAGCACCTCCGGCGTCGCGTCGGGACGGGGTTCGGGGACCACGACCGGGATCGGCAGGGTCCCGCTGACCGAGCCGGAGCCGTCGACGTCCTCGTGGTGCTCCGGCTGGAAGGGTGGCGGCGGGAGGAGCTGGGGACGGCGTCGCCACCAGAGCCCGGCGATCAGGCCGGTCAGCAGACCGCCGGTGCCGCTGACCGCCGAGGCCAGCCCGACGTCGAGCCCGGAGGACTCCTCGACGGGTTTCGCCTGCGGAACGACCGGGGGAGCGGCCGGCAGCGGGCCGAACTGCACGGCGGGGTCCCGGGCGTCCTCGGGCAGCTGCAGCACCTGGCCGGGCTCGATGGCGGTGGCGTCGGTGAACGGTGTCCCGTCCGGGCGCGGGCGGCCCTGGTTGAGCCGGAAGATCTCGGGGAACCGGTTTCCGTCGCCGAGGGCGCGCTCGGCGATCTTGAACAGCGAGATGTCGTCGGGGTTGTCGGCGTGCGGGACGATGTAGTACTTGACCGGAGGCGGCGGCGTGGCCTGCGCCAGCGCGGGCCCGCCCGCGAGCACGGCGAAGAGGACACCGGCGGCGCCGGCCTGCCCGGTCCGCCCGAGGACGCGGCGCACCGCGGGAACCCGGTTTCCGGCCATGGCTCTCCCACCCTCTCCCCGGCGACCCCGGCGGGTCCCGGTGTTGCCCTTGACACGGGGCCGGAGCGGGCGCGGTTCAGATCTTGCGATCGGGAGAGGGCGAGCCGTGGTTCAGATCTCGTCCCAGGGCACGGTTTCGTACGCCTTCGCGAGCAGCTCCACCGCGCGGTCCGCGGGCGGCAGCACGAGGTCGTCGACGGACGCCACCGCGCGTCCCGGCGTCTCGGAGTTCGTCACGAACATCGCGTCGAAGCCGCGGAGGTCGGCGGGCCGGACCTCGCGCGTCTCCTGCGGGACACCCAGGCGGCGCAAGGCTTCCTTCTGGACCAGCATCGTGATCCCCGGCAGCACCGCGGCTTCCGGCCAGACGACCGTGTCGCCGGCCAGGAACCCGGCGTTCCAGACGGATGCTTCGCTGATCCGCCCCGCGGGGTCGACGAACAACGCGTCGTCGTAGCCGGCCAGCTCGGCCTGGCGGGCGTGGTAGATCAAGCCGAACGTGCCGAGGTGCTTCACCTGCGGCAGATCCCGTTGGTAGCGCACCGTCCCGAGGCGCAGCGGTGCCGGCTCGGGCGGGTGCGGCGGGAGCGTCCGGACCAGGATCTCCGGCGTCATCGGTTCGGCGAACGAGCGTGTGAGCACCAGGACCCGCACCGAAAGCTCGGGTTCACCGGCGATCGCCCGGCGGACGTAGGACCGCACCAGGTCGACGTCGAGATCGGTGCCGAACAGCAGGCGGGTGCTCGTGGCCAGCCGTTCGAGGTGGTACGCGAGCCCGCGGACCCGCCCGTCCCGGACCTGCATCGCGGTGAAGTGACCGTAGGAGGTCATTCCCGCGACGAAGGCGTCCGGGCCGAGCGGGTCCCCGTTCAGCTCGATGCGCCGCGTCACTACTGGACGGTGACGCCCGTGAACTTGACCTGCTTCGTCGGCGCCCCGGTGCCGTCCTGCGGGTTCGGGTTCGCGATGCCCGCCTTGGCGACCGCGTCGAGCACCTTCAGGCCCTCGTCGCCGATGGTGCCGAACACCGAGTAGTCGGGCGGGAGGCCCTCGGCGTTGCCGTAGACCATGAAGAACTGGCTGCCGCCGGAGTTCGGGGCGGACGTCTTCGCCATCGCGAGGATGCCGCGGCCGTACTTGATCTCCGGGAACGCCTCGTCCGGCATCGTGTAGCCGGGGCCGCCCTGACCGTCCTGGGTCGGGTCGCCGGTGGCCGACGGGTCACCGCACTGCAGCATCTGCAGGCCCTCGGTGCCCAGCCGGTGGCACATGGTGTCGTTGTAGAAGTTCTGCTTCGCGAGGCTGATGAAGCTCTGCACCGCGCAGGGCGCGAGCGCCCGGTCGAGCGTCAGCGGAATGTCGCCCGCCGTGCTCTTCAGCGTCACGTTCACCGTGCCGGTCGACGGGACGTTCTTGCCGTCGGGCAGGTTCACCTTCTTCGGCGCCTTGCCCGTCGTGTCGGCCTTGAAGTCGCACGTCGTCGGGTTCGGCAGCGCCGTGGTCCGCTTCGCCGCCGCGGTGCGCTGCGTCGGGATCTGGACCTCGGTGGGCGTCGGGGCGGCCGAGGAGGAGGACGCCGCGGCGTCGGTGGTGTCCGCGCCGTTGGAGCTGACGATCCAGACCACGATGCCGGCGATGACGAGCACCGACACGGCCGTCACGCCGATGCCGATCTGCTGACGCCGCTTCCGCTGCTCCTTACGGCGATCGAGCTGTCGCTCGAGTTTGCGCTTCGCAGCTTCGCGGCGCTGCTGGTTGGTCGCCACCCCGTACCCTCCCAGGTTTCCGCTCGTGTCACACGTCTGAGGTAGCGGCAGTGTATGGGCACAGCCTGTGAGGACCATGTACAGGGCCCGCTAGTCTCAACCCGATCGTGATCGGCGCCATCCGGCGCGGATGTCCGGGAGGCGTTCGGTGCTCGTCGTCGGGTTCGGCAGCGGCCCGCTGCAGGCCAACTGCTACCTGCTGGCGGAGGCCGCCGGCGGGCCGTGCGTGGTCGTGGATCCGGGGCCGGAGGTGGCCGCGCCGCTGACCGCCGCGCTCGGGGAGCACCGGCTGGTCCCGGCGGCGCTCGTGGCGACCCACGGCCACCCGGACCACGTCGCGTCGGCCGCGTCGCTGTCGGCCGAGCACGGCGTCCCGCTGCACCTGCACCCCGGCGACGCGGAGCTCTACGACGGCGACAGCGTGCCGCTCGAGGCCGGGATCTTCGCCGGGTTGGCCATCGATGTCCGGCACCTGCCGGGGCACACGCCCGGATCTGTGGTGCTGGGCCTGGGGACGGCCGAGGGCGGGCGGCTCGCGCTGACCGGCGACACGCTGTTCGCCGGCTCGGTCGGCCGCGGCGCCGACCCGGCGGCGGTGCGGACCCTGCTGGAGAGCCTGCCGGACGACACGGTGGTGCTGCCGGGCCACGGCCCGGCGACGACGATCGGGCGGGAACGCGCGGGCAACCCGTTCCTGGCCGGGACGGGGGCGTGAGCATGGCCGAGGAGACAGAGAAATCATCGGAACGGGTGGCGCTGTTCGAGGAGGACCCGCGCGGACGTCGTCGCCGCGGGATCTCGGGGCTGATCGGCGTGGTGATCGTCGCCGCGGCGTTCGGCGGCGTCGCGGGCCTGATCGGCGGCACGGTGATCGGGCTGGTCGTCGCGCTGGTGATCGCGCTGCCCCTGCTGTACGTGATGGCCGTGAGCATCCGGCGCCGCGTCTGGCTGGAGGGCTCGACGCTGCTCGTGCGCACGTGGGGGCTGCGCCGGGTCGACCTGGTCACCGCCACGCGGCTCGACCTGGTGATCGGCGACGTCCGCGGCTCCCGCACGGTGAGCCTGCTGGTCAACGCCGGTCAGCGGGGCAAGGTCGGGAAGGTCGACCTCGCGGTGTTCTCCGGGACGGGCGGGCGCGAGCTGGGCATCCTGCAGCTGCGGAAGCTGGCGAACGCGCTGATGAACAACGTCGAGGCGAACGGCCTCGTGTTCGGGGAGCTGCTGGTCGCCGAGCTGAAGGCCGAGGCGCGCGGCTCCGGTGTGGCCGACCGCCCGCTCTACCGGCTGGCGTCGGTGGCGCCGTCGGGCAAGTACGTGCAGCGGTTCACGATGGAGGCCGTCAGCCGGTTCGTGGCGACTCTCGACTGAGCTCTTCGTCCGCCTCGCGCAGCTGCTCGAGCTGGTAGACGAGCTCCGGCACCTCCTGCGCGATGTACGCGGCGAGGCGCTCCACGTGGTGCAGGGTGGCCCGGACGTCCTCGAGGGCGGCCGCGATGCGCGGCAGCGACTCCACGGCCTGGACGGTGGCCGTGACGACCCGCAGCGCGCCGCGCACGAAGTAACGCGGACCGGCGAGCAGGAACATGGCGCCTCCCGGGGTCGGCTGCCGCCTTCCTACCGCGTTCCCGCCCGTCTGGCGCGGCCGGGGTGCGCCGGTGTTACGGGTGGGACGGAACGGCCTTCGTGGTGCTGCTGAGGTACCCGGCGGGCTCACGGGAGGCGATCAGCGCGGCCAGGACCGTCGTCACCGGGACGGCCGCCACGATGCCGACGCTGCCGGCGAGCGTCCGGATGATCTCCTGCGCGATCTCCTCGCTGCCGAGCAGCGAGCCCAGCCCGACGCCGGAGATGGACGAGTACAGCAGCACCGGCAGCGCGGCGCCGGCGTACGCCATGACGAGCGTGTTGACCGCCGAACCGACGTGGTCGCGGCCGATCCGCAGGCCCGAGCGGTACAGCTCCTGCCAGCTCAGGTCGGGGTTGGCGCGGCGCAGCTCCCAGACGGCGCTGGTCTGCGTGACGGTGACGTCGTCGAGCACGCCGAGCGCGCCGATGACGACGCCGGCGAGCAGCAGCCCGCGCGAGTCGATGCCGTGGCCCAGTGAGCCGATCAGGGTCGACGTGCTGTCGTCGAGCCCGGTGAGCGAAGCCGCGGCGGAGAAGATCGCCGACAGGACGCCGATGAGGGCGAGGCTGGCGAGCGTGCCGAGGACGGCCGCGGACGTTCTCGCCGTCAGCCCGTGGGTGAGGTAGAGCGCGATGAACATGATCGCACCGGACCCGGCGATGGCCACGACCAGCGGGTTCTCCCCGGCGAGGATGGCCGGGAGGATGAACAGCGCGATCACTAGGAAGGACAGGCCGAGCGCGACGAGCGCGGCCAGGCCCTGCCAGCGGCCGAGCACCAGCACCGCGACCGCGAAGAGCGCGGCGAGCACGAGCAGCGGGGTGCCGCGCTGGAAGTCGACCAGCTGGAAGCTCGCGGGGTCGCCGGCGTTCCCGCCGTTGTAGGCGAGCACGACGGCGTCGCCCGCACTGAACCGCGGCGTGCTGGGCTCGATCGGCACGGTCAGCTTGAGCTGCTTCCCGCTCGCCGGGCCGTCGGTCATGGTGAGGTCGGCGGTCAGGCAGGGTTTGGCGTTCGGGTCGGTCTGGTCGCCCACCTGGACCTGGCCCTGGGCGAGGCAGGGGCCGGTGTTCGTGGCGGTGATGTTCGCGGCCACGGGCGTCCCCTGCGGGACGACGCTGGTCGGGTCCGGCTTGCCCCAGGGGTACAGCACGATCATGCCGACGACGGTGGCCAGCGCGAGCGGGGCGAGCATCCAGATCAGGAGCAGCCGGACGCGTTTCGACGCCGGGGCGGCGGGACCGTGGCCATGTCCGTGCCCGTGGCCGGCTTCGGCCTCGGGTTTCTTCGCGGTGCGCGGCTTGGCCGGGACCGCCTGCGGGCCCGTATCGCCGCGGCGGACGGCGCGTTGGGGGCCGGTGTCCGGCCGCCGGGCGGTGCGCTGCGGGCCGGTGTCGGTCCGCTTGTCCGCGCCGGGAACGCGCTGAGCGCCGGTGTTCGGAACCCGCTGCGGTCCGGTGTCGGCGCGGCGGCGGGCGCCTTCGGGCGGCGCCGGGCGGGCGGGCTTGCGGGGCGTTCCCGGCTTTCCGGACGCGCCGCGGACCGGCGAAGGGGACACCTCGTCCGTGATCCGGCGAATCGGGCCGGTTGCGTCGTCGTCCAGGTCGGGGCGGTCCACGCGCACATCCTGACAGCGGGATTCCCCGCCCCGCGCAAGGGGCCGCCGACGGCCCGGTTCGTCCCGATGCGCCGTGTCGTCCCGTCAATCACGCGTGTCGACCCTCCAGTCACGCGTGTCGGCTTCCCAAGCACACGGCCCGGCCCGGCTCTCGGCGTGCTCCGGGAGTCGACACGCGTGATCAGGGGGTCGACACGCGTGATTGCGGGGTCGACACGGCGTCAGCCGTTGGCCTGGCGGACGTGGACGCGCCGGTAGGCCGACGGCGGGGTGTCGAAGTGGTCGAGGAAGGCCTGCCGCAGCGTCTCCGTCGAACCGAAGCCGCAACGGCGGGCGATGGTCGCCAGGGGGAGGTCGGATCCGGACAGGAGCCGGGCCGCCTGCTCGGTGCGGATCGTGCGGACGTACTTGCCCGGCGTCGTGCCCAGGTGCGCGTCGAACAGGCGGGTCAGCTGGCGGGTGCTGATGCCCGCCCGGAGCGCAAGGGCCGGCGTGCCGAGGTCCTCGTCGAGGTGCTCGGCGATGTACGCGGTGAGGTCGCGGACCTCGCGGTGCTCCGGCGGCGGGCCGGCCAGGAACAGGCTGACCTGGGCCTGGTTCCCCGGCCGCTGCAGGTACGTCACCAGGGAACGGGCCACCTCGCGGGCCAGCGTCGGGCCGTGGTCGGCCTCCACGAGCGCCATGGTCAGGTCGAGCCCGCTGGTCACCCCGGCGGCGGTGTAGACGTTGCCGTGCCGGATGTACAGCGGTACCGGATCCACCGTCACCGCCGGGTAGTTCTCCGCGAGCTGAGCCGCCCAGCGCCAGTGGGTCGTCGCGCGGCGGCCGTTGAGCAGGCCCGCCGCGGCGAGCACCTCCGCGCCCGTGCAGACCGACGCCACCCGCCTGCTGGTCTGGGCCAGCCGCCGGATGTGGGCCAGCACGCGCTCGTCGGACGCCGCCGTCGTGCTGCCCCAGCCGCCCGCGACGACCAGCGTGTCGAGGTCGCCCGCCACCTGGTCGAGCCGCAGGTGGGGCTGCAGGATCAGGCCGGAGCAGGTGCGGACGGCCTGGCCGTCGATCGTGGCCAGCCGGATCTCGTACGGCGGGCGCGCGCCGTGGCGGTTCGCCGCGTCGAGGACGTCGGCCGGGCAGGCGACGTCCAGCAGCTCCACGTCGGGAAATCCGACGATGGTTACCCGTCTGGGTGAACCTGCCATGATCGCACGCTAGCAGCCGGACCGGCCTTCGGACGCGGTTCGCAGGAATTCGGACATCCGCGCCCGCCGCGCCGGCGACCCCCGCCAGGGTGAGGGCCATGACCGCTGAGCAGAAGACCCTCGCTTTCGTCGTCTACCCGGGGCTGACGCCACTGGACCTGGTGGGCCCGCTCCAGGTGCTGAGCGCCCTCGCGCAAATGGATCGCGGCTACCGGACCGTCGTCGTGGGCGCCACGAAGGACACCATCGGCACCGACACGCCGCTGAGCGTCGCGCCGAGCCACACCTTCGACGAGGTGCCGTCGCCCTACGCGGTGCTGGTGCCCGGCGGCACCGTGCCGACCCTGAAGGCCATGTCGGACGAGCGCCTCCTCTCCTGGCTGCGCACCGCGGCCGCCGGCGCCGAGCTGGTGACGTCGGTCTGCACCGGCTCGATGATCCTCGGCGCGGCCGGGCTCCTGGACGGCAAGCGGGCGACGACGCACTGGATGTTCCGCGACCTGCTGACCGGTCTGGGCGCGACACCGGTCGCCGAGCGCTGGGTCGAGGACGGCCGGGTGATCACCGCGGCGGGCGTCTCGGCCGGGATCGACCTGGCGCTGCACCTGGTGGAGCGGCTGGCCGGGCGGCAGATCGCGACGAACGTCCAGTTCGCCATCGAGTACGACCCGGAACCGCCGCAGGGCGAACTGGATTGGGCGAACCAGCCCTACGGCGACCTCAAGCCGCTGCGCGAGCACACGCTGCGGGCCGGGCTGGGGGACAACCCGGAACTCCTGGGCAAGCTGCTCGCGCACACCTGAACCAACGTCGTCGGCCATCCGGGTGAACGAGGGAAATGCCAGACCCCGGGCGGCTAGATTCACCCCGCTCGATCAGGTGATCTCGCGGGTGAGGTGTAGCCGTGCGGTTCCAGGTCCTCGGTCCGATGACGGCCTCCGTCGTGCTGCCCTCGGCAGCCCAGCCGCGGCGGCTGCTCGCCGTCCTGCTCGCCCAAGCCGGCCGCTTCGTCGGCCGTGACACGCTGATCGACGAGCTGTGGCCGGACGGCGCGCCGTCGAGCGCCGCGGCGATCGTGCAGGTCACCGTGTCGAAGCTGCGCAAGTCGCTCTCGCCCGGTCTCGGGGCCGCCGAGGCCGGGCAGCGCCTGCTCTCCGGCCCGCGCGGGTACGCGCTCGTCGTCGAGCCGGGGGAGCTGGACGCGGACGACTTCGTGACGCTGCTGGCCGCGGGCGCCGACGACCGGGCCCAGCGCCGGCGCGCGCTGGAGCGGGCCTTGGCGTGCTGGCGGGGTGACGCCTTCGCCGACGTCGCGGGCGGGCCGCTGCTGGAGGCGCACAAGCTGTGGCTGGAAGACCGGCGCTCGGCGGCTCTGTTGCAGCTGGTCGAGCTGGAGCTCGCCGACGGCGACGGGCGGGCCGTCGTGGAGCGGCTCGACCCCGTCGTCGCGGCCCGGCCCGCCGACGAGCGGTTCGCCGCCCGGCTCGCGTCCGCGCTCGGCACCGTCGGCCGCCGCGAGTCGGCCCTGGAGGTGCTCCGCCGGACGCGGCGGGCGCTCTGGGAGGAGGCGGGCGTCCGGCCGGGCGACGACCTCGTCGCGGTGTACCGCCGGATCGCGGGCACCGACTGGACGACGCCCGGGCCGCCCGCCCAGCTCCCGCCCGCGGTCGCCGACTTCACCGGCCGCGTGGCCGAACTCGCCGACGTCGGCCGTGCGCTGCGTGGCCCGGGTCCGGTCGTCCTGCACGGAGCGGCCGGCGCCGGGAAGTCCGCGCTGGCCGTCCAAGCGGCCTGGCGGGCGCGCCGCCGGTTCCCCGACGGCCAGCTGACCGCGTCGCTGCGGGGCCAGGACGCCGACCCGGCGACGGTGCTGACCGGCTTCCTGCGCCTGCTCGGCGCGACGCCGGCGGAGCTGGCCGATCGAGCCGGCCTGACCGGGCTCTGGCGCAGCTACACCGCGGACCGGCGGCTGCTGGTGCTGCTGGAGGACGTCACGAACGAGGCCCAGGTCCGGGCGCTGCTGCCGAGCGGGCCCGGCTGCGCCACGCTGGTCACCGCGCGCCGGGAGCTGCCCGGCCTGTGCGGAGCGCGACCGGTGCCGGTCACCGGATTGTCCACAGAGGACGCGTGGGCGCTGCTGGCGGCGATCGCCGGGGAGGTGCGGCTGCGGGCGGAACCCGAAGCGGTGCAACGGCTTCTCGGCCACTGCGCCGGGCTCGCGCTCGCCGTCCGGATCGCCGGGGCGAAGCTCGCGGCGCGGCCGAACCAGCGCGTGGCCGACCTCGCCGGCCGCCTCGCCGACGACCGCCGGCGGCTCGACGAGCTGACCGCGGGCGACCTCGGCGTCCGCGCCACGGTGACGTCCGGGCTGCGCGAACGGCCCGCGCCCGACCGGTACCTGGTGCGCCTGCTCGCCGCTTTCCCCGGCCCGGTCCCGGACTGGTGCGCCGCCGCGCTGCTGGACCGCCCCCTCGACGAGGCCCGCGACCGGCTCGACGCCTTGGCCGGCGCCCACTTGCTGGAGCCGGCCGGACGGCACTGGGCGGTGGCGTCGTTCGTCCGGCTCGTGGTGGCCGAGGGTGTGTCGCCGGAGACGGACGGGGTCGCGCTGCGCCGCGCTTGCGAGGTCACCCTCGCACTGGCCGAGCACGCCCGGGGGGCTGCGGTTGGTGGGCCGGTGGGGGAGGGACCGGCGTGGGGGTCGCGGGCTTCGGTTGCCGGTCCGGGGGCGCCCGGGTCGGGTAGTGCGGTTGTGGCTGCCGACGCGGTAACGCGGGCCGGTACGTGCAATCCGGCTGGAGTTGCGGGCGCGGGGACATCACTCGGGTCGCGTAGTCCGGCCGCGGCGACCGCCGCGGGCGCGCTGCCCGGCTCGCATACTGCGGCGGCGGCGGTTGCGGCTGGCGGCGCGGGGACATCGCCCGGTTCACGTACTCCGGCCCCGGCGACCGGCGCGGTGACCCCTCCCGGGTCGCGTACTCCGCCCGAGGTCGTCCCGAGTGGCCCGGCACCGGCTCTCTCCCGGCCGGATCCCGCCGCGCTTCGGCAAGTCACTGCCGATCCGGCGGCCTGGGCCGCCGAGGAGACCGCGCACCTCGCCGCGGCCGCGCGGCTGGCCGGGGCGCACGGCTGGCACGACCTCACCGAACGTCTCGCCGATGCGTGCACCGCGCTGGCCGGCACGCCGTGGCTCGGCCATGCCGCCCGCGCCGTGTCCGTGCTCGGCCTCGCCGCCGCGCGCCGGCGGCAGGATCCGCACGCCGAGGCCGAAAAGCTGTACAACCTCGGCTCCGTGCACCTGCAGCACGGCCACGGACGGCAGGCGCGGAACTACTTCGTCATGGCCGAGCACCGCTTCCGGCAGCTGGACGACCCGCAGGGCACGGGCGCGGTGCTGGCCGCGATCGCCGACGTCGACCTCGACGGCGGGGACGCGCGAGCCGCCGAAGCCGCGCTGCTGGAGGCCCTCGACCTGCTGCGCGAATGCGGCGATCGCCACGGGCAGGCGGCCGCGGCGGCGCAGCTGGGTTCGCTGGCCGAGGACGTCGGGGACGTGCGGCGCGCCGTCGAGAGCTTCGAGGTGAGCATGCTGCTCGCCCGGGAGTGCGACGACGGCCGCGGGCACGACCACGCCGCCAAGCGCTACGCCGACGTCCTGCGCCGGCACGGCGGCTGCGACCAGGCGGCCGACCTGCTGACCGGCGCGCTCGGCGGCACCGTGCGCACCCGCGAGCGGCACTGGGAGGCCCACGTCCTGCGCAGCCTCGGCGACCTGCACACCGAGGCGGGGGAGCTCGGCGACGGCGAACGCTGCCTGACGCGCTCGCTGGCCCTGTTCGAGCAGATCGGGCACCGGCACGCCGCCGCGTACACCCACCGCTCCCTCGCCGAGCTGCGGCTCCGCGCGGGCGATCCGGCGGGCGCGCGGTGGCACCTGCGCGTCGCGATGGGCGTCTTCCGGGAGCTGCGCGACCGCCGCGGTGCCGGGTACACCCTGCTCAGCCTCGGCCGGACCCACGCCGACGAGGGCGCCGGGCCGGAGGCCGCGCGGCTGCTGCGGACCTCGGCCGGCCTGTTCGAGGAGCTGGGGTTCCCGCTGTGGGAGCTGCGCGCGCTGCGGGAGCTCACCGCCGTCTCCAGTGAATCCCCGGCCCGCGAGCGGACTCGTGAAGTCTTGACGAAGATCAGGACCTGACCCGCTCCCGCCGGGGTCCGCGACGAGGTCGTTTGGCGAAGTTATGGCCGTCCCGTTTTGGCTGCCGCCGTTCGGTCCGTCGCAGGAGAAGGAGCAAGGCATGCCGGGACAACGGATGCTCGCGCGCGTGGCAGTGGGATTGACCGCTTCGGCCGCGACGGTGGTGTTCGCGACCATCGGCACGGCTTCGGCGAGCGTCGAGGTCACGAAGCTCAGCCAGTCGGCCGCCGCGTCGCAGCTGTCCGCCGCCGGGGTGACGCACTCGTCGAGCGGGGGCTGCACCACGCGGTCGAACTCGACCTGCACGTCCTACGAGCAGATCAACCAGACGACGGTCACCGGCGTGATCACGCTGAAGCGGGCCAGCGGCTGCGCGATCAACATCACCGGCGGCACCGAGGTCGGCCACGCGTCGGGCACCTACAGCCACTACAACGGCTACAAGGTGGACATCTCGCACAACAGCTGCATCGACAGCTACATCAAGAACAACTTCGGCTACATCGGGCTGCGCGGCGACGGCTACCCGCAGTGGCAGGCCGGCTCCGGCAACCTCTACTGCGACGAAGGCAACCACTGGGACATCACGTACTACACCTGCGGCTGCTGAGGTCCGGGTCCGGGGACTGCCCGTCTCGAGGGCTGCGGGCAGTTCCCGGTTACCGGCCGCGACCGCCGGGGTATCACTCCGGGGTGAAGACGACTTCGCCCGCGGGCCGGTGGGCCGCCGGTCTCGTGCTGCTCGCCGGTGCTTACCTCGTGCTCGCGCCCTGGGTCGCCGGTTTCGGCGGGGCGGGCGTGCTCGCCCTGACCAACACCGTCGTCGGCGTCGCTCTGATCGCGCTCGCGATCGCCGGCATCGTGACCCGGCGCCCGCGCGGGCTCGGCTGGGTCGTCCCGGTCCTCGGTGCGTGGGCGGCGCTTTCGCCGTGGCTGCTGCGGTCCGCCGCGCAGACGCAGCCGTCGGCGGCCGCGTTCGCCGGCAACGCCGTCGCCGGCGCGGTGGTCGTCGTGGCGGGCGTGCTCGTCCTTGCGCAGCGGGGGAGATGAGCGCACCGCCTCGCGGTTCGTACGGTCGGTCGCACGACCGGAACGAGCATGGGAGCGCGGATGACCCTCGCAGAATCGGCGCGGCCGGACTCGGCCGCGCGGCCCGCGGACCCCCGCCGCCTGGCGGCGCTCGTCCTGCTCTGCGCGGCCAACTTCATGGTGATCCTGGACGCCCAGAGCGTGATCATGGGCGTGCCGGTGATCGCGGCGGACCTCGGGCTGTCGCCGGTCGAAGCCCAGTGGGTCCTCTCGGCCAACCTGCTGACGTTCGGCGGCCTGCTGCTGCTCGGCGGCCGGGCCGCGGACCTGCTCGGCCGCCGCAAGCTCTTCATGGCGGGCACGGCGCTGTTCCTGCTGGTGTCGCTGCTTTCGGCGGTCGCCACCGCGGGTCCGCTGCTGCTGGCCGCGCGGTCGCTGCACGGGGTTTCCGCGGCGCTGATGGCGCCGACGGCGCTCGCGATCCTCACCGACACGTTCCCGGAGGGGCGCCCGCGCAACCGGGCTCTCGCCATCTGGTCGGGGATCGCCGCGCTGGGCGCGACGATCGGGCTGCTGCTCGGCGGCGCGCTGCTCGACTGGTTCGGCTGGCAGAGCCTCTTCTACGTCAACGTCCCGGTCGCCGTGCTGATGCTGGTGCTGAGCCCGGTCCTGCTGCGGGAGAGCCGGGACACCTCGGCGCACCGCACCTTCGACGTCGCCGGCGCGGTGCTCAGCACCGCGGCGCTGGTCCTGCTGGTGTACGTGCTCGTCGAGGCGCCCGCGTGGGGCTGGGCCAGTTTCCGGACGCTCGGCCTCGGGGCCGTCTTCCTGGTCTTGACCGCGACGACGATCGTCGTCGAACGCCGGTCGGCGGCTCCGCTGCTGCCCGCCCGGTTGTTCCGGTCGGCCACCGTGCTCGGCGGCAACGTGCTGACGGTCCTGATCGCGATGCTCGCCTTCGGGTCGTCGGTCGTGCTTTCGCAGTATTCGCTGGGCGTGCTCGGCTACACGCCGATCGTGTTCGGGCTGAGCCAGTCCGCGATGCCGGTCGCGGCGGTGCTCGGTGCGTACGCCGGACAAGCCGCGCTGGCCCGGCTCGGCATCCGCCCGGTCGCGGTGACCGCGCTGCTGCTGATGGCCGTCGGCAGTGCCCTGCTGACCGGGCTCTCACCCGATTCCGGCTACCTGACGAGCGTGCTGCCGGGCCTGGTCGTGTTCGGCCTGGGACTCGGCATCGGCCCGGTCGTCCTGGCCGCGGCCGCGCTCAAGGGCGTCACCACGGCCGACGCGGGCATCGCCTCGGGGATCAACGTGGCGGCGTTCCAGGTCGGTGGCGCGCTCGGGGTCGCGGTGGTGTCGACGGTCATCGCGACGACCATGGCGGCCACCCCCGGACCGGCGGGCGCGCTCGCCGGGTTCCACACGGGGATGCTCGTCTGCGCGGGGATCGGGGCGGCCGGGGTGGTGGTCGCGTTCTTCCTGCTGAAGAACGCGAAGCGCGGGCAGCTCGCCGCGGTGCCGCGCGTGCACTGACGCGTCAGTTCCCGATGAACAGCCAGTCGCCTGAGTGGTCGCCGGGGCGATAGACGCTGTCCGCCCGCTTGGCCACCACGCCCGGCAAGCCATGCTGGCGGCTGGCGCCGAGCACGTCCTCGCCACCACCGAGGAAGTAGCCGGGGACCTGCCAGCGGCCGTCCGTCACGGGCAGGTCCGCCAACAGCTCGCGGCGTTCGGTGTACGGCAGCGAAAGCGTCGGCTTGCCGTCGAGGTGCAGGATGTCGCTGGCGAAGTAGAACACCGGGCAATGCGTCTTGAGGCGCTTCGCCGCCGCGCCGTCGGCCCGGCGGCGTTCCTCGAGGCCTTCCGGTGAGGGCTTGCCGTCCTTCACCACGACCACTTCGCCGTCCAGCAGCACTTCCGTCGACCCGAGCTCTTCGCCCAGCTTGTGCAGGTCCGGGTAACGGCCGGTGACGTCGGCGCCGGAGTCGTCGTGCGCGGTGACGCGGCCGCCCGAAACCTGGAGCATCGTGCGCAGGCCGCCCCACGCGAACTCGTAGGCCCACTCGCCGTCGTCCGCCGGGAGCCCGCCCGGGACCGCCGCCATTGGCTCCAGGAACTCCGGTGCGTCCTCGTGGCCCGGCTCGGCCGGGTCGAGGCGCCGCAGCGTCCAGTCGCGGTCGTCGTCGTGGTGCCGGTTGACGAACAGGTACTTGCCGCGCGCCCGCTCGCCGTGGAAGACGACCTCGACCTTGTGGTCGTTCCAGTGCAGGGTTTCGTACTTCCCGGTGTCCCACACGGTCATCCGGCCGCCGCCGTACTCGCCCGCCGGGATCTCGCCGGAGAACGTCAGGTACTCCATGGGGTGGTCTTCGGTGTGCACCGCGAGCCGGTTCACGCCAGGCGCGAGCGGCAGGCCGCGCGGCACCGCCCACGACACGAGGACGCCGTCGCGTTCCAGCCGGAAGTCCCAGTGCAGCCGGGAGGCGTGGTGCTCCTGGATGACGAAGAGGTCGTTGCCGCCCGGTTCCGGCGGCCCCTCGGGCCAGGGCTCGGGGGTGCGGTCCTTCCCGCGCTTGCCGCGGTACTCCTCGAGTTTGTCGGCCATCGCCGCCCCGGTACCCCTTCCGCTCGGGAGCGTCCAGGATACCGGGGTGACGACGTCAGTCCGTCTCCGCCATGGCTTCGGCGAACTGGGCCGCGTACAGCCGGGCGTAGGCGCCGCCGCTGCCGAGCAGCGTTTCGTGGTCGCCGTGCTCGACGATCTGCCCGTGCTCCATCACCAGGATCACGTCCGCGTCGCGGATCGTGGACAGCCGGTGCGCGATGACGAAGCTCGTGCGCCCGCTGCGGAGCGAGTTCATCGCCCGCTGGATGAGCACCTCGGTGCGGGTGTCGACCGAGCTGGTCGCCTCGTCCAGGATGAGGATGACCGGCCGGGCCAGGAACGCCCGCGCGACCGTGATCAGCTGCTTCTCGCCCGCGCTGACCGTGCCGCCCTCGTCGTCGAGGACCGTCTCGTAGCCGTCCGGCAACGTCCGGACGAAGCGGTCGACGTACGTCGCCGTCGCCGCCTCGATGATCTCCTCGCGGGTCGGGTCGTCCGCGCCGTAGGCGATGTTCTCCGCGATCGTGCCGCCGAACAGCCACGCGTCCTGCAGCACCATGCCGGTCTGGTCGCGCAGCTCCTCGCGGTTCATCTTCGCGATGTCGACGCCGTCGAGCGTGATCCGCCCGCTGTCGAGCTCGTAGAACCGCATGAGCAGGTTGACCAGTGTCGTCTTCCCGGCCCCGGTCGGGCCGACGATCGCCACCGTCTGGCCGGGTTCGACGGTCAGCGACAGGTCGTCGATCAGCGGCTTGTCCGGCAGGTAGCGGAACGAGACGTCCTGGAACTCGACGCGTCCGCGGATCACCGGCGGCCGCTCCGGGTGCTCCGGCTCCGGCGCCTGCTCCTCCGCGTCCAGCAGCGCGAACACCCGCTCGGCCGAGGCGACGCCGGACTGCAGCAGGTTCGCCATGCTGGCGATCTGCGTCACCGGCTGGCTGAACTGGCGCGAGTACTGGATGAACGCCTGCACCTCGCCGAGCGTCAGGCTGCCCGACGCGACGCGCAGCGCGCCGATCACCGCCACCAGCACGTAGCTCAGGTTGCCGATGAACATCATCGCCGGCTGGATCATCCCGGAGATGAACTGCGCCCGGAAGCTGGCCTCGTACAGCGTTTCGTTCTGCTTGTCGAAGATCGCCGCGGACTCGTCGCGGCGGCCGAACACCTTGACCAGCGAGTGCCCGGTGTACATCTCCTCGACGTGCGCGTTGAGCTTCCCGGTCGTCGACCACTGCTTGATGAAGTTCGGCTGCGCCCGCTTGCCGATCTTCGCCGCCACGACGGCCGAGAGCGGCACCGTGAGCAGCGCGATCAGCGCCAGCAGCGGCGAGATCAGGAACATCATGATCAGCACGCCGATCACCGTCAGCAGTGACGAGACGATCTGCGACAGCGTCTGCTGCAGCGACATCGCCAGGTTGTCGATGTCGTTGGTGACGCGGGAAAGGACCTCGCCGCGCGGCTGGCGGTCGAAGTACTTCAGCGGCAGCCGCGCGAACTTCTCCTCGACGTCCTGGCGCAGCCGGTAGACGGCGTTCTGCACCAGCGTCGTCGTCAGCCGGGCCTGGATGAGCCCGAAGAACGACGCGATGACGAACAGCGCCAGCACGGTCAGCAGGATCTGCCCGACCTTGTCGAAGTCGATCCCGACGCCGGGCACGAGGTCGACGCGACTGTAGATGTCGGCGAGCGTGCCGTCACCACGGGCGCGCAGCCCGGCGACGATCTGCTCCTTGGTGACGCCCGGCGGCACCTGCTTGCCGAGCACGCCCGCGAGGATCGCGTCGGTGGCCTGGCCGAGGATCTTCGGCCCGATCACCGTCAGCGCGACGCTCGCCGCGCCGAGCACGAGCACCCCGATGAGGTGGAGCCGTTGCGGGGCCAGCATGTGCAGCAGCCGTTTGAGGGAGCCCTTGAAGTCGAGCGCCTTCTCCGGCGGTGCGCCGCCGGCCATCCACCGGCCGGGCCCGACGGTGGCGGCCCCGGTGTTCTTCTGCCGTTCCGCGGTCGGCCGTTCGCCCGCTTCGGTGACGGCGGTCTTCGGCGATTCCGTGGTACTCACGCCGCCTCCTGCTCGGTCAGCTGGGACAGCACGATCTCGCGGTAGGTCTCGTTGCCGTCGAACAGCTCGTGGTGGGTGCCGGTGCCGACGACGCGGCCCTCGTCGAGGACGATGATGCGGTCGGCGCCCCGGATGGTGCTCACCCGCTGCGCGACGATGATCACCGTGGCGTCGGCGGTCTCCGACACCAGCGCGCGGCGCAGGGCCGCGTCGGTCGCGTAGTCCAACGCCGAGAACGAGTCGTCGAAGAGGTAGATCTCCGGCTTGTGCACCAGCATCCGCGCGATCGCGAGCCGCTGCCGCTGACCACCGGAGACGTTCGTGCCACCCTGCGAGATCGGTGCGTCCAGGCCTTCGGGCATCGCCTCGACGAAGTCCTTGCCCTGAGCCACTTCGAGGGCGTGCCACAGCTCTTCGTCGGTCGCGTCCGGGTTGCCGTAGCGCAGGTTGCTCGCCACGGTGCCGGCGAACAGGTACGGCTTCTGCGGCACCAGCCCGACCGCGCGGGCGAGCACCCCCGCGTCGAGGTCGCGCACGTCGACGCCGTCGACCTTCACCGTGCCGCGGGTCGCGTCCATCAGCCGCGGGATCAGGTTCAGCAGCGTCGTCTTCCCGGTACCCGTGGACCCGATCACCGCGGTCGTCTCACCCGGCCGCCCGATCAGCGAGATGTCCTGCAGCACCGGCTTTTCCGCGCCGGGGTAGCGGAACTCGACGCCGGAGAGCTCCAGGTGCCCGTGGAGCGTGCCCGGCTTGATCGGCGAAACCGGCAGGCGGACGCTCGACTCGGTGTCGAGCACCTCGCTGATCCGCTCGGCGCTGACCTCCGCGCGCGGCACCATCATGAACATGAACGTGGCCATCATGACCGACATCAGGATCTGCAGCAGGTAGGACAGGAACGCCGTCAGCGCCCCGATCTGCATGCTGCCGGAGTCGATGCGCTGCCCGCCGAACCACAGCACCGCGACGCTGGAGGCGTTCATCACCAGCATGACGATCGGGAACATCAGCGCCATCAACCGGCCGACGCGCAGCGACACCGTGAGCAGCTGGTCGTTCGCGGCGTCGAAGCGTTCGCGCTCGTGCTTGTCGCGGACGAACGCGCGGATGACGCGGATGCCCATGATCTGCTCGCGCAGCACCTGGTTGATCTTGTCGATCCGCTCCTGCATCTTGCGGAACGCGGGGCGCATCTTGGTGATGATCGTGCCGACCGCGACCGCCAGGACCGGCACGATCACCAGCAGCAGCGAGGACAGCGGCACGTCGAGGTTCAGCGCCAGGATGATCCCGCCGACGCACATGATCGGCGCCGACACCATCAGCGTCAGCGTCATCACGACCAGCATCTGGATCTGCTGGACGTCGTTGGTGGTGCGGGTGATCAGCGACGGCGTGCCGAACTGGCCGACCTCGCGGGCCGAGAAGTCCTGCACGCGGTGGAAGACGCCGGCGCGGATGTCGCGCCCGACCGCCATCGCCGTGCGGGCGCCGTAGTACACCGCGCCGATCGAGCCGGCGATCTGGGCGAGCGTCACGGCGAGCATCACGGCGCCGATGCGCAGGATGTAGGCCATGTCGCCCTTGATCAGCCCGTTGTCGACGATGTCGGCGTTGAGCGTGGGCAGGTAGAGCATGGCGATCGTCTGCACGAGCTGCAGCGCCACGATCACCCACAACGTGGTTTTGTACGGGCGCAGGTGACTGCGCAGGAGCTTGACTAGCACAACGGTTCCCCCAGTGTGGTGGTGGTGTTCGGTCCGGGTGTCGGTGCGGTGCCGCCGGTCAGGCCGGGCATCCCCGTGGCCAGCTCGTCCAGCAGCCGTTCCAGGGTCGGGAGGAACGGCTCGCCCTCGGTCATGAACCAGTTGACGAAGGCGACGCGGACGGCGCTTTCCACCGTGGAGGCCATCAGCCGGCACAAGAGGTGGTCCGCTCCGCCCGCCCGCTTCGCGATGGTCTCGGCGAGGACGCGTTCGACCGCCGCGTGGGCGTTGAGGAACTCGCCGCGCAGCATGAGCTGGCCCATCAGCTCCCGGATACGCGCAACATACGCGCGATCCGGCTCGCCCTCACGCGAATATTGCTCGATCACCGCCTGCTTCACGGACTCCCAGAGCGGCTCGCCCTCCGGGCGTGCGAGCAGGGCTTCGCGCATCCCCTCGTGGCGGTCGACGACCATCGAGCAGACCGCCTGCTCCTTGCTGGAGAAGTAGTTGTTGAATGTGCGGGGCGAGACGCCGACCTCGGCGGCGATGTCCTCGACCCGCACGTTCTCCAGCCCGCGGTCCATCGAAAGCCGCAACGCGGCCTGCGCGAGCGCCCGGCGGGCCTCGCGCTTCTTGCGTTCCCGCAGCGTCAGCTTCGGTGGTTCCTCCGGCGGCATGAACGGAGTGTAGCGAAAAACTTGCGGGCCACGCAAAAAAGTGCGCGGCCCGCAAAATCAGGGCGAACCGGACACGCCCGGGATTCCGGCGTGCGGACCCGCCCGGCCTGCGGTATCGGCCCCGGTGTGCGCTGTGTCGCGAACAGCAAATTGCAAAAATGAACCGAATGGCCTAACGCACTGCGCTCATCAGGAGCGACGCTGCCGATCGGTGCTCACTCGGCGCGATCGCGCGGGGACGGGTTGTGGACACGTCACGAGCCTTTCTGCTTGCATGTCGGTCGTCGCCGGGGGTCGGCAGAAGCACCGCGTCCGAACTGAGCAAGGAAGAAGTGGGACCACATGGCCAGCCGGGCCCGGGAACTCCTGGATCGATCACGCGTCCTGCTGGACCGCTCGCGGGTCGCGGCGGCGCAGTACCTCACCGCGCCGCCGAAGCACGGCGGGTACGAGCCCGCGGCCGGGCCGGCGCTCACGCAGCTGCAGCCGCCCGTGGTGGCGCAGGCGGACGACGCCGTGCTGGCCGAGATCTGCGCCAGCGTCGCCCTGCGTGACCTCAACCTGCTCGACCAGCTCCTCGCCCGGCTCGAAGAGCTGGAGGCGGGGGAGGAGGACCACCACCGCCTCGCCGAGCTCTACCAGCTCGACCACCTCGCGACGCGGCTGCGGCGCAACGCCGAGAACCTGCGTGTCCTGGCCGGCCAGGAGACCGCCGACGACGCCGCCCGCGCCACCTCGCTGCTCGACGTCATGCGCGCGGCGATGTCGTCGATCGACCACTACGCCCGGATCACCATCGGCCGCGTCGTGAACCTCGGCGTCGTCGGCTTCGCCGCGGAGGACCTGGGCCGGGTGCTCGCGGAGCTGTTCGACAACGCCGCCAACCAATCTTCGCCGAGCTCGCCGGTGAACGTCAGCGCCCACCTGACCGAGCAGGGCAGCGTGCTCGTCCGGATCGAGGACGAGGGCATCGGCATCCCGGCCGACCGCGTCGACGGCCTCAACGCGCGGCTGGCCGCCGGCGGTGACCTCGACGACGCCGCGGCGCGCCACATGGGGCTCGCGGTGGTCTCCCGGCTCGCCGCCCGCCACGACGTCACCGTGCGCTTGGACCGGCGCAGCCCGCACGGCACGGTCGCCACCGTGCTGCTGCCCACCGGCATCGTCACCGAGCTCGCCGAGCACGCCTGGTCCGGCACTCGCACCGTCACGGCCGAGCCGGTCAAGGCACCGGCAGGCGAGCCGGCCACCGTCGGCGGGCTCCCGCGCCGCCGCCCCGGCACCTTCCCCCGCGAGGAACCGGTCACGCCGATCCCGCGCAAGCCCACCCCTCGCCCGCGGCCGGTCGAGCAGACCGGCGGGACCACGGCCAACGGCCTGCCGCGCCGGGTGCCCGGCAGCATCCGTGCCGCCGCGCCCGAACCGCCACCACCGCCCGCGGCCGCCGAACCCGCGGCGAACGGGCACGAGCGGCTGCTCGCCGACCTCGGCGCCTTCACCGACGGCGAGCGGGCCGCGCTCGCCGAGAACCGTTCCCAGCAGGACGAGACGCCCGGAGGAACCGCCTCGTGAGCGCCCCCCACCCGGCCCCGGCGAACTTCGCCTGGCTGCTCGACGACTTCGTGCGCAAGGTCCACGGCGTCAGCCACGCGCTGATCATGAGCGTGGACGGCTTCCCCCTGACCGCGTCCGACTCGGTCGGCGAAGCCGAGGCCGAGCAGCTCGCGGCGATCGCCAGCGGCCTGCTCTCGCTGGCCGGCAACAGCGCGGCGCTGTTCGGGAAGGGCGCCTGCGAGCAGATCATCATCCGGCTCACGCACGGGTACTTCCTCTTCATGGGCATCGGTTCCGGTGCCGGGCTCGCGGTGCTGACCTCGGGCGAGGCGGACATGAAGGTGGTCGCCTACGAGATGACCCAGTTCATCACCAACGCCGGCCACGCGCTCACCCCCGAGGTGCGCGCCGAACTGCGCCAGGTGCTCACCGCGCGCCGCCCCCGGGTGTGACTCGCGTGGCCGATGACGAGTCTTTCGGGGGTCCGGGTGGCGAAGCCCCCGGCTCGGGGCGGAGCCCCGGACAGCACAAGGATGTGATTCCCGTGTCCGAGAAGGACACCGCCTTGCCGCGGCGCAGCCGCCGGATCCGCGCGTACGCGCTGACCGGCGGCCGCACCAGCACCCGCCACCAGCTGCTGGTGGAGACGCTGGTCTCGGTCCCGCGGTACGACCCGGCGCTGAGCGGCACGCTCATGCCCGAGTCGCGCTCGCTCTACGAACGCGCCCGGGCGCGGTGCTCGATCGCCGAGCTGTCGGTCGGGCTGGACCTGCCGCTCGGTGTGGTGCGGGTGCTGATCGGCGACCTCGCCTCGCAGGGCGCGGTGTTCGTCCACCCCACGGCGCACGCCTACCACCACGACACCAACGTCCTCGAGAGGATCCTTGATGGGCTCAAGCGGCTCCCCGCCTGAGGGCGATCTGCTGACGATCTCCGCGAAGATCGTCGTCGCCGGGGGCTTCGGTGTCGGCAAGACCACGTTCGTCGGGTCGGTGTCGGAAGTGCCCCCGATGAGCAACGAAGCGTGGATGACCGAGGCCGGCGACGGCATCGACGAGATCCCGCCCGGCGGCAAGTCGACCACGACCGTCGCGATGGACTTCGGCCGCATCACGCTGCGCCCGGACCTGCTGCTCTACCTGTTCGGCACGCCCGGCCAGGCGCGGTTCTGGTTCCTCTGGGACGACCTGAGTCGCGGCGCGCTCGGCGCGGTCGTGCTGGTCGACACCAGCCGGATCGACGAGTCGTTCGCGGCGATCAACTACTTCGAGAACGACTCGGAGCTGCCGTTCGTCGTCGCGGTCAACCAGTTCGAGGGCATGCCCGTGCACGACCTCGACGAGGTGCGCGACGCCCTCGCGCTCGACCCGAGCGTCCCGCTGGTCACCTGCGACGCCCGTGACCGCGCTTCGACGATCGCCACCCTGACCGAGCTGGTCGGCCACACGCTGTCGCTGGCCGTGCTGTCCGGCCCGCGCGAGCTGGCCGCCAGCGTCCCGCAGGCCTGAACGAGGAGAGAAGAGCTTCATGCGCAAGGTCCTGATCGTGGGCGCCGGGCAGTCCGGGCTGCAGCTGGCCCTCGGGCTGCTGGCGAAGGACTACGACGTCACGGTGATGTCCGCGCGGACACCGGAGGAGATCCGGAACGGGCGCGTGATGTCGACGCAGTGCATGTTCCACGACGCGCTGCAGCACGAGCGGGACCTCGGCATCGACCAGTGGGAAGCCGACACCGTGAACGTCGAGGGCCTCGGCGTGTCGGTGGCCGCGCCCGACGGCGGGCGCGCGCTCGACTGGTTCGCCGAGCTGGACCACGTCGCGCAGTCGGTCGACCAGCGGGTGAAGATGGCCGGCTGGCTCGAGCTGTTCGAGGACCGCGGGGGCAAGCTCGTCATCCACGGCGTGATGACGTCCGAATTGGACGCTCTCGCCCGGCTGTACGACCTGGTGATCATCTCGGCCGGCAAGGGCGAGCTGGTCCAGCTGTTCGACCGGATCCCGGAGCGCTCGCCGTACACGAAGCCGATGCGCGCGCTGTCGCTGGCCTACGCCCACGGCGTGCGCCCGCGGCCGGAGCACCCGGACAAGATGGCCGTGCGGTTCAACATCGTCCCGGGCGTCGGCGAGCTGTTCATGATCCCCGCGTACACCCTGAGCGGGAACTGCGACATCCTCTTCTTCGAAGGCGTGCCCGGCGGTCCGCTGGACTGCTTCGACGACCGCACGGGCCCGGCCGAGCACTTCGGGCGGATCCTGGACCTGATGAAGCAGTTCGTGCCGTGGGAGTACGAGCGAAGCCGCGACGCCGAGCTCACCGACGCGAAGGCCACCCTGGCCGGCGGCTACACGCCGGTGGTGCGCAACCCGGTCGGCACGCTGCCCGGCGGCGCGATCGTGCTGGGCATGGCCGACGTCGTCGTGGCGAACGACCCGATCACCGGCCAGGGTTCGAACAACGCGAGCCACTGCGCGGCGACCTACCTGGACGCGATCGTCGAGCACGGCGACCGGCCGTTCGACGCGGGGTGGATGGACGCCACGTTCGAGCGCTACTGGGAGTACGCCCGGCACGTCACCGAATGGACCAACGCGCTGCTCATGCCGCCCCCTCCGCACGTGCTCCAGATCCTCGGGGTGGCCGGCCAGAACCCCGCGGTGGCGAAGCGGTTCGCGAACGGGTTCACCGATCCGACGGACTTCCGGAACTGGTTCATGGACCCCGTGCTCTGGGAGAAGTACCTGGCAGAGGTCTAGATCAGACTGTCGCCGGGGGACGATTCGGGCTACGGTAGTTACCGAGCGTGAAGTCGGCAGGGTCGTCTCTCGGAGGTGCGTGGCATGCGGGCGATGTGGAAGGGCTCGGTGTCGTTCGGGCTGGTGAGCATCCCGATCCAGCTGTACGCGGCCACCGAGAACAAGAACGTCTCCCTGCGCCAGGTGCACGAGGCCGACGGCGGCCGCATCCAGTACAAGCGGTTCTGCACGATCGACGGCGCCGAGGTGCCCTACGCCGAGATCGCCAAGGGCTACGAGCTGCCCGACGGCGAGATGGTCGTCATCACCGACACCGAGATGGCCGACCTGCCGCTGCCTTCGCAGCGCACGATCGACGTCCTGGAGTTCGTGCCGCTCGAGTCGATCGACCCGATCCAGTACGACCGGACGTACTACCTGGAGCCGCAGAAGAACGCGGTGAAGCCGTACATCGTGCTGCGGGACGCGCTGCACAAGTCGAGCCAGGTGGCGATCGCGAAGGTCGCGGTCCGGCAGCGGGAGAGCATGGCGGTGCTGCGGGTGCACGCCGACGTGCTGGTGATGACGACGATGCTCTGGCCGGACGAGGTCCGCGAGCCCGACTTCCCCTTCCTGCGCGACGACCCGCCGCAGATCCGGCCGCAGGAGCTGACCATGGCCGGGTCGCTGATCGACTCACTGGCCGAGCCGGTGTTCGAGCCGGAGAAGTACCACGACCACTACCGCGAGGCCCTCGAGGAGATGATCGAGGCCAAGGTGGCGGGGGAGGAGACGACCAAGCCGGCGGCGGTCACCGCGAAGGCCGACGTGGTCGACCTGATGGCGGCGCTGCAGGCCAGTGTGGACGCGGCGAAGAAGTCGCGTGGGGCGAAGTCCACTTCGGAAGAGTCCGATGAGGACGAGGCGCCGGCTCCGGCGCCGGCGAAGAAGAAGCCGGCGGCCCGGAAGCGGGCTTGAGGGCGGCCCCGGCCGGTCGTTCCGTCCGGGTGGCGGGGCCGACACGCGCGGTTCCGGTCCCGCGTTCGCTTGCTTCCCGGTGGTACCAAGGAGGGCGAGCACACCGGGCACCAACGCGGAAGGGCGGGCCGGTCATGGAGTGCGCTTCTTGTGACGCGGGGATCGATCACTGCCACGGCACGCTGGTGGTGCACCCGGACGGCGGGTTCGCCGAATGCACCGAGCCGTCCTGTGGGGACGGTGACCGCCTCCGGCACGCGCTGATCGTCGACTGCCAGGCTCTCGGCCGCGGGTGCGGCTGTGCGGCCGAACCGGGAAAACCCCGGCTGCGCCAAGCTTCCTGAGCCTCCCGCCAGGACCGTGAAGGCCTCCCCGGCTCGGCCGGGGAGGCCTTCACGGCGTCAGGGAAGCGTCAAGGGCATGACACGATCGTGTATGCAGCTGTGTACACGGGCTGGGCGATGTGCTAACACTAACGGGGTCCTTCGGCTCTCCCTCCCCCTCGGAGCCGGAGGACCCTTTTCATTCCCGTCCCGGGTGTCTCGCCGGCAAGCGGACTTTGCTCTGCGCTTACCTTCGTGGTGGTGAAAGGCCGAACGGCCCGGCACGGCGAGCATTGCTGCTGCGCCGTGCCGGGCCGTTCGCGAGTACTCGATCAGTACCAGTGCGCACGCCCACCGATCCGGCGGCCGGTGCCGCCCAGGATGGCCAGTGCCACACCGGCCACCGCGAGAATGATGCCGATGGTGTAAAGCACCGGGATACCGACGATAAACCCGATGATGAGGAGAATTACACCGAGAACGATCACTTTGACACACACTCCTTCGCATGGGACCCATCCGCCGTACGGGCCGGACGGATGCGCTGTCACGGGGAGGATGGCCACTTTCGCGGTGCGGCAAACTGCGTCAAATGGAGCAATCTCGAATCAGTACCGGTAGTGATCGAGCTTGTACGGACCCTCGACGTCGACTCCGATGTACTCGGCCTGCGCCTTCGAGAGCTTGGTGAGCTTCACGCCGAGGGCGTCGAGGTGCAGCCGGGCCACCTTCTCGTCGAGGTGCTTCGGCAGCCGGTGGACGTCGGTGGCGTACTCGCCGGGCTTGGCGAACAGCTCGATCTGCGCGATGGCCTGGTTGGTGAACGAGTTCGACATCACGAACGACGGGTGGCCGGTCGCGTTGCCGAGGTTCATCAGGCGGCCTTCGGAGAGCACGAGGATCGCGTGGCCGTCCGGGAACGTCCACTCGTGCACCTGCGGCTTGATCTCCTTCTTGACGATGCCCGGGAGCTTCGCCAGGCCGGCCATGTCGATCTCGTTGTCGAAGTGCCCGACGTTCGCGACGATCGCGTTGTGCTTCATCCGGCTCATCTGCTCCGCCGAGATGATGCCGAAGTTGCCGGTGGTGGTGATGAAGATGTCGGCCGTCGCGACGACGTCGTCCAGCTCCACCACGTCGAGGCCGTCCATCGCCGCCTGCAGCGCGCAGATCGGGTCGATCTCGGTGACCGAGACCCGGGCGCCCTGGCCGCGCAGTGCCTCGACCGCGCCCTTGCCGACGTCGCCGTAGCCGCAGACGAGGACGCGCTTGCCGCCGATCATCACGTCGGTGGCCCGGTTCAGGCCGTCCACAAGGGAGTGCCGGATGCCGTACTTGTTGTCGAACTTGGACTTCGTGACGGAGTCGTTGACGTTCATCGCGGGGAAGAGCAGCTCGCCGTCCTTGGCGAGCTTGTAGAGCCGCTTGACGCCGTTGGTCGTCTCCTCGGTGACGCCGCGGATCTCCTTGGCCATGCGGGTGAAGCGGTCGCCGTCGGCGGCCAGGCTCGCGCGCAGGGTCTCCAGGACGATCCGGTACTCCTCGGGGTCCTCTTCGGACGGTTGCGGCACCGCGCCCGCCGCTTCGAACTCGACTCCCTTGTGGACGAGCAGGGTGGCGTCGCCGCCGTCGTCGAGGATCATGTTCGGCGCCTGGCCGCCCGAGAACGCGAACAGCCGGTCGGTGCACCACCAGTACTCTTCGAGCGTCTCGCCCTTCCAGGCGAACACGGGAGTGCCGGACGGCGCGTCGACCGTGCCGTCCGGCCCGACGACGACCGCGGCGGCGGCCTCGTCCTGGGTGGAGAAGATGTTGCAGGACACCCAGCGGACCTCGGCGCCGAGCGCGACCAGCGTCTCGATCAGCACGGCGGTCTGGACGGTCATGTGCAGCGACCCGGCGACCCGGGCGCCCTTCAGCGGCTGCGAGGCGGCGTACTCCTCGCGGATCGCCATCAGGCCGGGCATCTCGTGCTCGGCGAGCCGCAGCTGGGTGCGGCCGGCCTCGGCCAGTGCGAGGTCGGCGACGGCGAAGTCGAGGCCGTTTCGGGTCTGCAGTTTGTCACTCATGCTTGCGCGCACTCCGGAGTTCGTTTGCGGAACGCTCGGGAGGCGGCACGGGACAGTCCACGCGCACGACGACGGCGGGACACCGAAAAGCACCTCCCTCGCGGGAGGCGCCCTTGGAGTCGTGGTCCGGGCCGAGCGTGGCGGAAAGAGTTCCGTCGCAGCGCCTCTCGGCCCACGACCAGGATGGCAAAGCCGCCGGGAAGCTGTCAAGCGAGCCGGCGGGCCATGAGAACGTCGTCGAGGTCCTCGCCGCCGACGTGGAATTCCCCGCGCAGCACGCCTTCGACGACGAACCCGGCGCTCTCGTAGAGCCGCCGGGCGGCGGTGTTGTGACCCAGGACGCGCAGCGTCACCTTGCGCGCGCCGCGCCGGCGCGCCTCGGCCACGGCGGCGTCGACGAGCCGCCGGGCGATGCCGAGCCGCCGCCGGTCCGGGTCGACGGCGAGCCCGCCGATCACCCGGACGTGAGCGTGGGCGGGAATGGGGAACCCCGCGTCGAGACGGACGTAGCCGGCGACCATGCCGTCGTGCTCGGCGACGAGGACGTCTTCGGGGTGGGTGCTTTCGTCGAAGAACGGGGTGCCGGCCGGCGGCGGGGGAGCGGGGGACACCGCCGTCGTCCAGGTGCGCTCGTCGAGCTTCGCCAGCACGGCTTCGTCACCGGCGCGGGCCGTCCGGACGGTGCTCACCCGAGCTCCTTCCAGGCCTGCTCGACGATCCCGGCGAGCTCTTGGGGGTCGTGGTTGCCTTCGGTGCCCAGGCTCCGCACCGCGACGGTCAAGCCGGGGCCGGTGCGCTGGCAGTTCAGGACGAAGGACTGGTCCGGGTCCGGGGTCGCGCCGGGCGCGGCCGGGGCGTTGTGCACCAGGCATTGCACGGCGCCGACGCTGACCAGCTCGGTGCCCGGCTTGGCCACGCCGAGGGCCTGGACGTCTTCGTACGGCGCGAACAGCTGCGGCGAGGGCGCGCGGACGGCGACCAGCTGGAAGGACCGCAGCAGCCGCTCGTCCTGGTAGTCCTGGACCACCGCTCCGGCGCCGCCGTAGGCCGCCGAGACCCGGGACGTCGTCTCTTGGTCGGTCTTGTCGATGCGGTCGATCGTCGCCTTGCCGCGCACGGAGTCGACCTTCGCGATCGCGTCCTGGGCGCGGCTGAGCCCGCCCAGGTTCGCCGGTGCGGCCAGTGCCTGCCCGCTCGGCCCGCCGAGCAGGCTCAGCGCCAGCCACGGCACGCCGACCAGGATCGCGCCCACGAGCACGCCGATCAGGCCGGCGACGACCGGCCGCCTGAGCGGCGGACGGGGTGCCGGGTGTGGCGGCCCGGACGGGGGTCCGGCCGGGAAGTCCTGCGAGTAGCCCTCGGTCACCCGGGAATCGTGGCGCAGTCCGGTGCCTCCCGGGAAGGCAATTTCGCGGCCGGTTCGTCAGAGCAGGTGCGCGCGCCGCCAAATGCCCTCGGACCGGCCGCCGATCAGCCCCGCCTCGCGGAGGAACGGCACGATCTTCTCCGCCATCCACCGGCGCGTCTCGTGGAAGTGCGGGTTGGCGAGCGCCGCGGCCCGGCCTTCGCGCGCGTCGATCCCGACGCTGCGGTACACCCGCGGGTCGACCATGGCATCGACGACGCCGAACGCGACCAGCGCGGTCCGCAGCCGGTGCCGCTGCAGCGCCGCCTTCGACAGTTTCGGCGTCTCCCGCAGCACTTCCTCCTTGGCGAACCGGACGTGCCGGGCCTCCTCGACGACGTGGATGCGGTTGACCGAGCGGATCAGTGGCTGGATGCCGTCGTCGTCCATCATCGAGCGCTGCAGCCGGTCGGTGGTCTCCTCGGCGACGAGCACGCTGGCGAACATCGACGGCCCGGCGGCGGTCGCGCCGAACACCTTCGCGGCGCGGTGCACGACCTTCGGGACGCCGTAGCGCGGCACGCCGAGCCGGTCGGCGGTGCGGGCGAACATCACCGAGTGGCGGGTCTCGTCGCCGATCTCGGTCATGGCGTACTGCGCGTGCTCGGTGCGCGCGTCGAGGTCGAAGACGTACCGGGCGAGCAGCTGCATCAGGACGATCTCGAACCAGAGGCCGACGCTCATGATGCTGGCGATCTCGTGCTTGGACAGCTCGATCCGCTGCTCCGGCGTCAGCCGCGCCCACAGGTCGGTGCCGTAGAGGGAGACGCGCTCCAGCGGCATGTACGCCTTGCCCTCGGCCAGCGGGGCGGTCCAGTCGATGTCGACGTACGGGTCGTAGGAGTTCTTCGCGGAGCTTTTGAGCAGGCGAGCCGCGGTGACGTCCCGGTCCTGGGCCTCGACGCCCATGGTGGCCTCCGGAAGTAGGGGGTACATGCTGTACTAGCTACTTCGGGAGCGTACACGCCCTCGCGGGCGCTGAGTAGGCTTCCGTCGTGACCAAGGTCGACGGACGGGCGACGCGGTGGGCGGGCCAGCAGGAACGGCGCCGCGCCGAGTTCGTCGACGCGGCCCTCGAAGCGATCGCCGAGCACGGCCCGGACGTCTCGACCGAGCAGATCGCCGAGCGCGCCGGCGTGGCCAGGACGCGGCTGTACAAGCACTTCGACGGCGCGTCCGACCTCCAGCGGGCGATCGCCGAGCGCGCGGCCGAGCTGGTGACGGCCGAGCTGGAGCCGCTCTGGCACCCGTCGGGCTCGCCGAACGAGATGATCTCGACGGTGATCGCGACGCACCTGCGCTGGCTGACCGAGCACGTCCCCCTGCACCGGTACCTGACGCGCGCGGCGCCGGGACCGGTGGACGTCCGCGGCACGATCGCCCGCCACCTCAGCCGGCTGCTCACCGGCTACCTGACGGCGTTCGGCCTGGACCCGGCCCCGGGGGACACGATCGCGTTCGGCCTGGTCGGCTACGTCGAGTCGGCGACGACCCGCTGGCTCGACCACCCGGGCACGCTGAGCCTGGAGCAGCTGACCGGCCAGCTGAGCGGCACGATCTGGGCGATGCTCGACCACACGCTCCGGGCGGGCGGGGTCGAGCTGGACCCGGACCGGCCGCTGCCCTTGCCGGAGGGGCTTTAGTCCTCCCTGAGGAACTCCGCCCGCACACCGAGCAGCCGCACCGCTCGGGTCAGCTCGAACATCGCCAGTACCTCCTGCGCCGCGCGGTCGATCTCGCCGGCGTCCGACGTCGGCTCGGGGAGGGTGATGCTGTGCGTGTGGGTCAGGAACGGCACGAACCGCACCTTCACCGCGACTCGCGCCGCCGGCCGGCCTTCGTCGAGGACGTCCTGGGACACGCGCTTGGCCAGCGCCGACACCTCCGCCGCCATCTCCGCCGGATCGGTGAGGTCGCGCTGGAACGTCGTCTCGCGGCTGCGGGAGCGGGCCACGTACGGCGTCGCGCTCACCTCCGCATCGCTGATGCCGCCGCCGAGCAGGCGCAGCCACGGGCCGGTCTTCGGGCCGAACCGGGCGGCCAGCGCCGCGGCGTCCGCGCCCGCGAGGTCCAGGACGGTGTGGATGCCCAGCTCGGCGAGCTTCTTGGTGGTCTTGCCGCCGATGCCCCACAGCGCGTCGGTCGGGCGCGAAGCCATGACCTCCCACCAGTTCGCCTGGGTCAGCCGGAAGATCCCGCCCGGCTTGCCGAACCCGGTGGCGAGCTTGGCGCGCAGCTTGTTGTCGCCGATCCCGACCGCGCACGACAGCCCCGTCTCGCGCGCCACGGCGTCTTTGATCGAGACGGCCAGCGCCTCCGGGTCGTCGGTCTCCGCGCCGACGAACGCCTCGTCCCAGCCCAGCACCTCCACGACGACGGGGAGTTCCCGCACCGCGGCCATCACGTGCTCGGACACCTCGAGGTAGGCCGGCGGGTCACTGGGCAGGAAGACGGCGTCCGGGCAGCGCTTGGCGGCGATCCGCAGCGGCATGCCGGACTGGATCCCGAACTCGCGGGCCTCGTACGACGCGGTCGCGACGACGGCGCGTTCGGTCGGGTCGCCGTTGCCGCCGACCACCACGGGCTTCCCGCGCAGCTCCGGCCGACGGGCGATCTCGACCGCGGCGATGAACTGGTCGAGGTCGACGTGCAGGACCCACTTCACGAGGCCCAGTGTGCCCCAGGACGTCAGACGCGGTGGCGCGCCACGTGGGTCCAGACGGTGCCGGTGAGGGCGAGGATCCCGCAGAGCGTGACCCCCGGGTCGGGCAAGATCAACCCCAGGACCAGCAGCGTCACGGCGACGACGTCGACGGCGATCAGCAGGGCGCTCCGGAGCGCGCGCGACTTCGGGCGCTTGCCCTCGCGCAGGGCGGTGGCCAGGTCGGGGTCGGTGACCTCGAGGTTCCGCTCGATCTTCTCGAGCTCGGTGCGATCGTGGTGACTGAGCATCGGGGTACTCCTTCGGCGCCGAACCCGCCGTGTCGCCGTAGCGAATACCCAATCGTCCTCCCGGCTAACCGCCAAACGTCTTCTTATTTCGTGCTTTTCGCTGCTCCGACCGGGTGATCCGCGCTCCGTGACCGCCCGGGAGCGCGTTAGGTTCGCCTGACACGAGGCCGGTCAGGCCGGCTTCGCGCCGGTCGAAGCCGGTCAGGACCTTCAAGCAGCGGAGGACTCCATGACCTTGCCGACCGAACCGATCGGCAGCATTCCCCGTCCCGGCTACCTGATCGACGGGCTCGGCGCGTTCGCCGCCGGACGGATCGACGCCGCCGCGCTCGCCGAGCTGGAGAGCCGCGCCCTCGCGGACACGCTCAGCCGGTTCGAAGAGACGGGGTCGCCGGTCGTGTCCGACGGCGAACAGGGCAAGCCGAGCTTCGCGACCTACCCGCTGGCCGGGCTGACCGCGCTGGCGCCGGACGGCGTCGTCATCCCGTTCGCCGACGGGCACACCCGGCAGCTGCCGCGGCTGACCGCGGGCCCGTTCCGCTACGCGACGCACGCCGACGAGTACCTGACGCGGGCGAAGGCGCTCACGGACAAGCCGGTCAAGCAGGCCGTGATCGCCGCGTCCGCGATCTCGCTGATCTACCCGGCCGACGGCATCGACGGGTACCCGCAGGAGCAGTTCGTCGCGGACTTGGTGAACGAGGCGGAGGCCGACATCCGGCGCAGCCTCGACGCCGGGGCACACGCGGTGCAGATCGACTTCACCGAGGGGCGGCTGTCGCTGAAGCTGGACCCGTCCGGCGGGCTGCTGCGGCAGTTCGTCGAGCTCAACAACGCTGTGCTCCAGCGGTTCACGGCGGAGGAGCGCGCGAAGATCGGCGTCCACACCTGCCCGGGCGGCGACCAGGACTCCGTGCACAGCCTCGACGTCGACTACGCGGACCTGCTGCCGGAGCTGTTCCGGCTGGAGGCGGGGAACTTCTACGTCCAGCTGGCGAGCGAGGCCGACCCGGCTCGCGCGCTGCAGGTGATCGCCGATCACCTGCGGGCGGACCAGCGGATCTTCGTCGGGGTGATCGACCCGATCGACCCGCGGGTGGAGACGCCGGAGGAGGTCCGCGACCGCGTGCTCACGGCGGCGAAGTACCTGCCGGCCGATCGGCTCGGCACCTGCGACGACTGCGGGTTCTCGCCGTTCGCGGACGACACGTCGACCTCCCGCGACATCGCGTTCGCGAAGATCCGGGCCCGGGTGGAGGGCACCCGCCTGGCGGCCGAAGCGCTGTGACGGCCGGAGGGCCCGCCCCGGCGGGCCCTCACGCCGCTTCGGCGGCGACCTTCACCCCGAGCGCGACGAGCACGCTGCCGAGGACGGCGTCGAGCCCCCGACGGACGCGTCCGTCACCGAAGAACCGCTTCAACGCGCCGACCACGAGGGCGAGCGCCCCGAACCACAGGACCGTGCCGGCGGTCGCGATGGTGGCGAGCTCGAGCGTCTGCAGGGTGGAGCCGCCCGCGGGCAGGAACTGGGGGAGCAGGGCGAGGAAGTAGACGGCGACCTTGGGGTTGAGCAAGTTGGTGAACAGCCCCTGCCGGAAGGCGGCACCGGCCGCGAGCGGCGGGGCGTCCCCGGCGTCGCCGAGGTCCCGGTATTCGCCGCGGCGCACGGCCAGCCAGGCTTTGACCCCGAGGAAGACGAGGTAGCCGGCGCCGACGAGCTTGACGACGCTGAAGGCGACGGCCGACGCGGTCAGCACGGCGGCGACCCCGAAGGCGATGGCGACGACCCAGGCGAAGACCCCGAGCGAGATCCCGGCCCCGGCGGCGATCCCGGCCCGTCGCCCACCGGTCAGGGAGGACCGGGTGACGACGACGAAGTCGGGCCCGGGCGACATCGCCCCGAGGACGACGACCAGCAGGAACGACGCGGCGGTGGTCCCGGGGATCATGGCTCGAGGATACGACGTGACGTAACCGGTTTTCGGGGCCGATCGGGAAGATCCGGTGATCCTCCGGTGTTGGCCCCAGTGATGTTCGGCGCGATCACCGATGTTCGAATTTGAACTTCCGGTAGGGTCGATCACGTGGGCGATCCCAGGGAGAAAGCATGACGGCCGAGGTGCGGACGCGGGTGCGGATCCCGCTGCGACTCCACGGCGGCGTCGCCGTCGACGCCGAGGCCGTCACCTTCCGGGGTCTGGCCGACGGAGGCGAGCACCTCGCCTTCGTCCTCGGCACTCCCGGGGACGTGCCGCTGGTGCGGCCGCACTCAGAATGCCTCACCGGGGACGTCTTCGGCTCCGCGCGCTGTGATTGCGGGCCTCAGCTGGCCGAGGCCGTCGAGCGGATCTCCGAGGCCGGCGGCTACCTGCTCTACCTGCGTCAGGAAGGCCGGGGGATCGGCCTCTACAACAAGCTCGACGCGTACGCGCTGCAAGACCAGGGCCTCGACACCTACGCCGCCAACGCCGCGCTCGGCCTGCCCGAGGACGCCCGCGACTACGCCGTCGCCGCGCAGATGCTCGAAGCGCTGGGGGTCACCGAGGTGGACCTGCTGTCGAACAACCCAGACAAGGCCGCCCAGCTGCGCAAAGCCGGGATCGCCGTGCGCGAGCAGGTGCCGACCGGGGTCTTCGCCACCGAGAACAACGTCCGGTACCTCCGCGCGAAGGCCGAGCAGACCGGGCACACCCTGCCCGGGTTGGCCAGCTAGGCGAGCCGCTGGGCCGCCGCGGCCACCGGGCTCGTGGTGAGCTTCTCCAGCAGTCCGATCAGGACTGTCTGCTCCGACGGCGTCAGCGACGCCGCCCACTCCTTCTCGCGCGCGTTGTGCGCCTGGTACGCGTCGGTCACCGCCGAGTGGCCCCCCTCGGTCAGGGCGAGCCGGACGGCCCGTCGATCGCTGGGGACCTGCGTGCGGGTCACCAGGCCGTCGCGCTCCAGGGTCTTGACCAGGGCCGACACCGCCGCGCGGCTCATCCCGGCCAGGCGCGCCGCGTGGCGGGACTCCTGCGGGCCGGCCAGCCACAGCACGAACAGCACCCGGAACCCGCCCCAGCTCAGGCCGCGCGGCCGGTGCACCGTCGACTCCCAGTCGTACACCAGCGCGCCCGCCAGCCGGTGCAGCGTGAGGCCGAGGCGCATCGCGACGGGGTCGGTGGCCGGCAGCTCCGCCTTCGTCTTCCCGATCGCGTAGTCGACGAACGAGAGGTAGTCGAGGTCTTCGGCCGGTCGGTCGGTCATGCGGCCCAGATTAGGCGAAGGGGTTCCGCGCGCCGGTGCGGCGGGTTAGTGTGACCGGCGAGATAGTCAAACCTTTGACGATCATGAGGAGCGCTCGCCGTGACGAAGAAAGCCTTCGCCTCTTCGGCCGACCTGGCGGAGAAAGCGCAGACCCTGGAAGTCCTGGACGACGGCGTCTACGCGCTGACCGCCGAAGGCGACCCCAACATCGGCGCGATCGAGGGCGAGGACTTCCTCGTCTGCTTCGAGGCGCTGGCCACGCCGGTCGCCGCGGGCGAATGGCTCGCGAAACTCCGCGAGCACACCGACAAACCCGTGCGCTACCTGGTCTTGAGCCACTACCACGCGGTGCGCGTGCTGGGCGCGTCGGCGTTCGACGCCGACGTGATCGTCGCGCACGAGAACACCCGGGCCCTGGTCGCCGAGCGCGGCAAGGAGGACTGGGAGAGCGAGTTCGGCCGGATGCCGCGGCTGGCGAAGGCCGCGGACTCGGTGCCGGGCCTGACCTGGCCGACGCTGACCTTCTCCGACCGGCTCACCATCGACCTCGGCGGCGACCGCGGCGACCTGGTCCTCCAGTACTGCGGCCGCGGCCACACCGAGGGCGACATCGTGGCCTGGCTGCCGCGGCGGAAGATCCTCTACGCCGGCGACCTCGTGGAAGCCGAAGCCGCGCTGTACACCGGCGACGCGTTCCACCGCGAATGGGCATCGTCCACTTTGGACCGCGTCGGCGCCTTCGGGGCCGAGACACTGATCGGCGGCCGCGGCGGGGTGAGCCGGGGAGCGAAGGCGGTCGAGGCCGCCATCGCGCAGACCCGCCACTTCCTGGACACGATGATCCGCGAGGTCGGCGCGGCGCGGGACGCCGGCGGGACGCTCAAGGACGCCTTCGAACGGACCCACGCGGCGCTCGTCGGGCAGTACGGCCAGTGGCCGATCTTCGAGCACTGCCTGCCCTTCGACGTCTCGCGGCTGTGGGACGAGCTGGGCGGCATCGAGCGGCCGGTGGTGTGGACCGCCGAACGCGACCGCGAAGTCTGGGACCAGCTGCAGGACTGAAGCGATGACCGTCGCCGTTCTCGGCAGCGGCCCCGTCGGCCAGACGGCCGCGCTGCTGCTCGCGCACTGGGGCGTACCCGTCGTGCTCGTCGACGAGCACGAGGTGCGCGACCCCGTCGGGTCCAAGGCCATCTGCCAGCAACGGGACACTTTGGACGTCTGGGCGTCCCTCGGCGCGGGCTGCCTCGCCGAGGAAGGGCTCACCTGGACGACCGCGCGGACGTTCCACCGCGACACCGAGCTGTTCTCGCTGAAGCTGCCCGACGGCGGCTCGGCCCTGCCGCCGTTCGTCAACCTCTCGCAGGCCCGCGTCGAGGAGGTCCTCGACGAGCTGATCGCGCGGCAGCCGCTGATCGACGTCCGCCGCGGGCACCGCGTCCGGCGCCTGACCCAGCCCGGCCGGGTGGTCGTCGAGTGCGACACGGCGGCCGGGCCGCGCCGGATCGAAACCGACTACGCCATCGCGTGCACCGGTGCGCGCGGCGACATCGTGCGACGGGCGCTCGGCCAGCGTCTCGACGGCGTGTCCTTCCGGGACCTGTTCCTGATCTGCGACATCCGCGCCGACCTGCCGGGCTGGGCGGCCGAGCGGCGGTTCTACTTCGACCCGCCGTGGAACCCCGGCCGCCAGGTGCTCATCCACCCGTGCCCGGACTCGGAGTTCCGCATCGACTGGCAGGTCCCGGCGGACTACGACCTCGCGGCCGAGGAGTCGGGCGGGGCGATGGAGGCGCGGATCCGCGCGATCATCGGATCGGTGCCCTACGAGGTGATCTGGCGTTCGGTGTACCGCTTCCACACGCGGCTGGTCCCGCGGATGCGGGTCGGGCGGGTGCTGCTCGCCGGGGACTGCGCGCACCTCGTCGCGCCGTTCGGGGCGCGCGGGCTCAACTCCGGCGTGGCCGACGCGGAGAACGCGGCCTGGAAGCTGGCGTGGGTCCTGCGCGGCGACGCGGGGGAGGAACTGCTGGAGAGCTACCACACCGAGCGGCACGCCGCGGCGGTGGAGAACGCGGCCGTCACCACGGCCACGATGGACTTCCTGGTGCCGCAGGACGATGAGCGGCACCGGCGCCGACTGGACGTCCTCACGCGTGCCGCACACGACCCGGCCGCGTGCGAGCAGGTCGACTCGGGCCGCCTGGCGGAGCCGTTCTGGTACGCGGATTCGCCGTTGACCACGACAGATCCGGGACGCCCGTTCGCCGGACGGCCGCCGCGAGGGGCGGTGCCGCCGCCGGGGCCGGGTGTGCTGCTACCGGACCTCACCGTCGCGAGTGGACGGTTGCGGGACCTGGCCCGGCGGGGGTTCCTGCTGCTGACGACGCCGGGCGTGCGGGCGGAGGGTGCGCGGTCGGTGGGGATCCCGGTGGGCGGGGTGCTGGGTGCGCGTCCGGGCGAAGCCTGGCTGGTCCGCCCGGACGCGTACGTCGCCGCCGTGCTACGGGTAGGAGACCAGCGGGCTCACCTGGTGCCCGGTGTTCGCGGCGTCACCCGAATCGTTGATGACGTGGGCGATCGTGCCCACGCCACCGAGTGACACCGAAACGAGGTTGTGGAACCGGACCCCGCCGTTGTTCGGCACCTCGAAGGAGTGACTGGCCACAATGGACGGATTCGTGTTGAAGAAGCAGTAGCTGCCCAGGCCCCAGCCTTCGTGGCTGGTCACCGAGTCGGCCACCTTGTACGCCGCCCAGCCCTGCCGGCCGCCTCCGCTGGACCAGGACGCCTGGTCCGGCGGGTCGTACGGCATCTCGTTCTGGAAGAAGTACGTCCGCCCGCCGTTGCCGTTCCACAGCACCTCGTACTGCTGGTAGTGCTCGACGAACAGGCCGTACATGGTCACGTTGGCGCCGTTGACGACCAGGCCGTTCGCCGCGGTGTTGACGTTCCAGCCGACGCCGTTCGAGTGGTCGCCCCGCCACAGCCACATGTGGTCGCCGATGACGTTGTTCGAGTTGACCACCAGCGTCTGCGTGGCCTTCCCGACGGCCGCGCCGCCGATCCGGAAGAACACGTCGTGCAGCGACGTCGGGTCGGCCGCGTGGTTGGCGTTCGAACCCGGCTGGCCGACCTGCACGAGCACCGGCGAGTTGACCGCGCCCGCGTCGATCAGCAGCCCGGCGATCTTGACGCCGTCCACATCGGACGTCGTGATCGCCGCCGTCCCGGTGGTGGGCATCAGCGTCGCCAGGCCGAGGCCGAGCACCACGGTGTCCGGGCGCGTGACGTTCAGCGCCTGGTCCAGGTGATAGACGCCCGGCGTCACCAGCAGGTTTTTGCCCGCGGCCAGAGCCGCGTTGATGGTCGCGGCCGAGTCGGACGGGTGCGCGACGTAGAACTCGCTGAGCGAGATCGACTGCCCGGCCGGCGCGCCGTGGCCCCAGCTCGTGCCCGAGGAGTTCTGCCGCAGCGCCGGGACGAACACGTTGTAGCTGCCCGAGCCGTCGACGTAGAGGAACGGCTTCTCGCGGATCACCGGCGTCTGGCCGACGACCGTTTCGGGCGGGTTCGGGAACGACGCCGGCGGGGTGCCGGTCGAGCCGACGAACACCATGTTCCAGACGCCGCCCTGCCAGCCGCCCAGCTCGCTGTTGCGGGTGAGGAACTGCTGCTGCGAGCCGGAAACGGCCACGCCGTCGATCTTGCTGTCGGCGATCAGGCCACCGCTGGCCCAGCCGTCGCCGCCGTTCCACAGCTGGATCTGGCTGCCCTTGAGGTGCATCCGGCGGTACGGCGCGGCCTGCGCGACGGCCCAGCGTTCGACCTGCCCGGCGGGCAGCGTCACCGAGAGGTTCTCGGCGGAGCGCCAGAAGTTCTGCGTCGCGTTGCCCTTGTTGGCCGGGTTGTCGCCCTGCTGCAGCCAGTCCGCTTCGACGCGGACGTGGCCGTTGAGGTTGACGTCGTCGGGGGAGAGGCCCAGGCCCGCGACCTGCTCGTAGAAGCCCAGGTTGACGTCGGCGGTGTAGTTCCCGGGCTTGAACAGCACGGCGTAACGCTCGTTGCCGAACTGGTTGGTGTGCTGCTGGTCCGCCAGCTGCGTCAGCCGGTTCTGGATGGTCGCGGCCGGGGTCGACGGGTCGAACACCGACACGTTCGGCCCGAGGTCCGGGTTGCGCGGGTCGGTCGGCGGGATGGTCGTCCCGCCGCCGGTGCCGTGCACCGCGACTTCCCAGAGCGAATAGCCGTAGCCGGTCGCCCGCTGGGTGCCGTAGACCCGCAGGTAGCGGGCGGTGCCGGTGACGGACACGGTCTGCGTGCCGCCGGCGCCGGTGGTGGTCGTGTACGCCGTAGTCCAGGTGTTCGCGTCCGAAGAGAGCTGCACGCTGTACGCCTTCGCGTACGCGGCTTCCCAGCTGAGGACCACGTCGCAGAGCTGCTGCGCGGAGCCCAGGTCGACCTGCAGCCACTGCGGGTCGCTGAACGCGCTGGACCAGCGCGTGCCGGCGTTGCCGTCGACCGCGGCGGACGCGGGCGTCCCGCCGTTTTCGGTCGAGGACGCGGTCGCCGTGTGGCCCTGCGCGAGGTTCGTGGTCCCGCACGCGGCGGCCTGCGCCGGAGCGGACCCGACCACCACCGCGGTGGTGACCGCGGTGACGAGGGTGGTCGCGAGAACGAGGAGGCGGTGTGCGGGGGAGAACGTCGGTGATCTCATCTGCCTGCCTGCTGATCGAGGTGCGGGGAAGAGACCGCGCGGCAACGCCGGGCGGCGGCGGACCGGGCGAGCCCCACAGCTCGCGCCGGCGTCGGGTGGTGCGGCGGGTCCGCGGCCGCCTCATCCGCCCGGCGCCGTGAGCCGGAGGAGCGGTGCGAGGCGGGTGCGACGGCGCGAACCGGTCATCCCGAAGGGGTGCGTGTCGCGGCGGAACGATCCCGGGTGGCGGTCACGGAACCGGTTCCGACGGCGGTTCGCAGTTAACAGCGCGGGGTTCGGCGGAGTCAAGGATCCGGCGGGGATTCGTTCTCCCGGACCAGTGTGCGGGGTGGTCCGCGACCGTCCGGCGCAGCGCCGTTGACATTTTACGGCTCTTTATTTATATCCTGAACTAAGAGCGTGCCGAGGGCGGGACCCACACCCGCGCCAAGGACCACGTGAGCCGATCCGCGCCGGGGCAAGGCCGTCCCGGCGCCGGTTCGCCGTGGAGGTGCCCCATGCAACGCCGCATGCCGAGAACCCGGGTTCTCGCCGTCCTCGCCCTGACCCTCGCCGCCCTGCTCACCGCGCCGGTGGCCCAGGCCGCGCCCGTCCTGCTCTCCCAAGGCCGTCCGGTGACGGCGTCCTCGACCGAGTCCGCCGCCTTCCCGGCCGCCGCCGCGGTCGACGGTGACCCCGGCACCCGCTGGTCCAGCGCGTTCGGCGACCCGCAGACGCTGCAGGTCGACCTCGGCTCCACCCAGCAGCTGTCCCAGGTCGTGTTGAGCTGGGAAGCCGCCTACGCCAAGGCCTTCACGATCCAGGCGTCCACCGACGGCGCCACCTGGACGTCGCTCTACTCGACCACCACCGCGACCGGCGGCACCCAGACGCTGAACGTCACCGGCAGCGGCCGGTACGTCCGGCTGACCGGCACCCAGCGCGCCACGCAGTACGGCTACTCGCTCTGGGAGTTCCAGGTCTACGGCGGGGGCGGGACGACCCAGCCCGGCGACGCCCTGCTGTCCTACGGCAAGTCCGGCACGGCCTCCTCGTACCAGGACGACGGCGCGTGCCCCGGCTGCCTCCCGGCGAAGGCGTTCGACCACGACCCGGCCACGCGCTGGGCGACGAGCGCGACCACCGGCTGGGTCGACCCGGGCTGGATCACCGTCGACCTCGGCGCCACCGCGGCCGTGCACCAGGTCGTCCTGCAGTGGGACCCGGCCTACGCCGTCGCCTACCAGCTCCAGATCTCGAACGACAACGCGAACTGGACGACGCTCTACTCGACCACGACCGGCAAGGGCTTCAAGGAGACGCTGACCGTCAACGGCAGCGGCCGGTACGTCCGGATGTACGGCACCGCCCGGTCGAACGGCTACGGCTACTCGCTGTGGGGCTTCGACGTCTACGGCACCGGCGGCAACCCGACCACCCCGCCGCCCGCGCCGCCGGCCCCGCACTTCCCGGGCACGCTGGTCTGGAGCGACGAGTTCAACGGCGCCGCGGGCGCGGGCCCGGACGCGAGCAAGTGGACCGCCGAGACCGGCCCCGGCGTCAACAACGAACTCGAGTACTACACGAACAACAACAACGCCAAGCAGGACGGCCGGGGCAACCTCGTCATCCAGGTCCGCCGCGAAGCCACCCCGGGCAGCGCCTGCCCGGTCGACCCGATCAGCGGCAGCGGCACCTGCCAGTACACGTCCGGCCGGATCAACACCGCGGGCAAGTTCAGCTTCACCTACGGGCACGTCGAGGCGAACATCAAGGTGTCCGGTTCGCAGGGGCTCTGGCCCGCGTTCTGGCTGCTGGGCGCGAACTTCTTCAGCGGCACGCCGTGGCCCAACTGCGGCGAGATCGACATCATGGAGCACGTCGGGAAGTCGCCGAACCTGGCCTACTCGACCATCCACGCGCCCGCGTACAACGGCGCCGGCGGCATCGGCGCGCCGCTCGACCTCGGCCAGGACGTCTCCGCCGGGTTCCACAAGTTCGGCCTCGACTGGGACGCGTCGCACATGACGTTTTACGTCGACGGGAACGCGTTCGAGACGATCAACCGCGACACCGTCGAGAGCACGCGCGGGCCGTGGGTCTACGACCACCCGTTCTTCCTGATCCTCAACAACGCGATCGGCGGCGACTTCCCCGGTCCGCCGGGAGCCGGGACCGTCCTGCCGCAGGACATGGTGATCGACTACGTGCGGGTGTACCAGTGAGGCGGTTCGCCCTCGGTGCGGCGGTGGTGATGGGACTGCTCGCGGTCCCGCCGCTCACCGCCCAGGCGGCCCCGGCCCTGCTCTCCCAAGGGCACGCCGTGATCGCCTCCTCCACCGAAAACGCCGCTTTCCCCGCGAGCGCGGCCGTCGACGGCGACCCGGGCACGCGCTGGTCCAGCCTGGCCGCCGACCCGCAGACGCTGCAGGTCGACCTCGGTTCGTCGCACAGCCTCAGCCAGGTCGTCCTCCAGTGGGAGGCGGCGTACGCCACGGCGTTCACGATCCAGGCCTCGGCCGATGGCGGCCAGTGGTCCACTGTGTACTCGACCACGACCGGCACCGGCGGTACCCAGACGCTGCCGGTGTCCGGCAGCGGCCGCTACGTCCGGCTGACCACCACCCACCGCGCCACCCAGTGGGGCGTCTCGCTCTGGGAGTTCCAGGTCTTCGGCGACGGTTCGTCGCAGGCGTGCGGCAGCGCCGACGCGGCACTGCGGCAACCGGCGACGGCGTCGAGCGTGCAGTCGGACGCCTTCCCGGCGTCAGCGGCCGTCGACGGGGACGGTGGCACCCGGTGGTCGAGCCTGGCCGCGGACCCGCAGTGGATCCAGGTCGACCTCGGCAGCTCGCGGCCGGTCTGCGGCGTCGACCTGACCTGGGAGGCGGCCTACGCGAGCGCGTACACGATCCAGCTGTCCACCGACGGGACTTCGTGGACCACGGCGGCGACCGTGGCCGGTACCGGCGGCACCGAACACCCCGCGGTGTCCGGCACGGCTCGCTACGTGCGGATGACCGCGACCGCGCGGGCCACGCAATGGGGTGTCTCGCTGTGGGAGTTCGCGGTGCACACGACCGACGGCACAACGCCACCACCGACGGGCTGTCCGTGGGTCGGCTCGACGGCCCCGGTCGCCGACCGCGTCACCCAGCTGATGGCGGCCATGACGGCGCAGCAGAAGATCAAGGTGCTGCACGGCAACGGCGCGACCGGGCCGTACATCGGCAACACCGACGCCGTGCCCGAGCTGTGCATCCCGGCCCTCGGCCTGCAGGACGGCCCGGCCGGGGTCGGCGACGGCCTCGACGGCGTCACCCAGTTCCCGGCGCCGGTGTCGGCCGCGGCGACCTGGGACACCGGCCTGATGAACCGGTACGGCTCCGCGATGGGTGCCGAGTTCGCGGGCAAGGGCGTCGACATCGCCCTCGGCCCGACGATCAACCTGGTCCGCGACCCCCGGTGGGGCCGCAACTTCGAGACCTACGCCGAGGACCCGTACCTCGCCGGGGCGGCCGGGACGGCGACGATCCAGGGCATCCAGAGCCAGGGCGTCATGGCGCAGGCCAAGCACGCGGCGGCGTACAACGTCGAGGCCGGGGCGTCGCGCGGGACGCCGTCGGACAACGTGATCATCGACGACCGCACCCTGCACGAGCTGTACCTGCCGGCGTTCCAGCAGGTGGCGAGCCAGGGGCAGGTGGCGTCGATGATGTGCGCCTACAACCAGATCAACGGCGTCCCGGCGTGCCAGAACAGCGGGGTGCTCGCCACGGCGATCAAGCAGGACGCCGGCTGGGGCGGCTTCGTCGGCTCCGACTGGGGCTCGGCGACCGGCGGCCCGCGGCAGCTGGCCAACGGCGGGCTCGACATGGAGATGCCCGGCGGCGCGTTCTTCGGCCAGGGCCTGCTCGACGCCGTCTCGCGCGGTGAGGTCACGCAGGCGCGGGTCGACGACATGGTCCGGCGGGTGCTGACGCAGATGTTCAGGTTCGGCGTGTTCGATCGGGCCCGGCGCGGCACGCCGCAGTCGGTCGTGACGAACGCGGCGAACGTGACGACCGCCCGGGACGTCGCGGCGGCCGGGTCGGTGCTGCTGAAGAACACCGGCGTCCTGCCTTTGACCGCGTCGACGAAGTCGATCGCGCTGTCCGGCGGCGACGGGATCGACCCGCAGAACATCGGTGGCGGCAGCGCCAAGGTCAACCCGTCCCCGGCGTCGGTGAACCCGATCAACGGCATCAGGGCACGGGCCGGGTCCGGCGTCACGGTGTCCTATGTGGACGGCGCCGGTGAGCACGTGCAGACGCCGAACATCCCGGGCGCGGTCACCGCCGCGAAGGCCGCGGACGTCGCGATCGTGTTCGCCAGCTACGGCGAGTCGGAGACGCAGGACCTCGACACGATCGACCTGCAGAACCAGCAGAACGACCTGATCGACGCGGTCGCCTCCGCCAACCCGCGCACGATCGTCGTCCTCAACACCGGCTCGGCGGTGACGATGCCGTGGCTGTCGAAGGCCGCGGCGGTCATCGAGGGCTGGTACCCGGGGCAGGAGAACGGCAACGCGATCGCGTCGCTGCTCTACGGCGACGTCAACCCGTCGGGCAAGCTGCCGGTCAGCTTCCCGAAGCAGCTCGCCGACCTGCCGACGGCGAACGTCCAGCAGTTCCCGGGCGCCAACGACCGGATCGAGTACTCGGAAGGCCTCAACGTCGGGTACCGGTGGTACGACAGCCGGAACATCGAGCCGCTGTTCCCGTTCGGCTTCGGCCTGTCGTACACGACGTTCGGGTTCTCGAACCTGGTCGTGTCGCCGCAGGGGACGAACGGCACGGCGACCGTGACGGCGACGGTGACCAACACCGGCCCCCGCGCGGGCGCCGACGTCGTCCAGCTCTACGTCGGCCAGCCCGCCGGGAACGGCGAGCCACCGAAACAACTGAAGGGATTCAAGAAGGTGCAGCTCAACCCGGGACAGAGCCAGCAGGTGTCGTTCCCGCTCACCCCGCGGGACCTCGCGCACTGGACCGGGTCGTGGACGACCAACGCGGGCCAGTACCGGGTCTACCTCGGTGACTCCTCGCGCAACGTCCCGCTCTCGGCGGCGCTGACCGTCTCCTGAGCCTCCCGGGTCGACTCCCGGATCACCAGGGAGGTCGGGACGATCAGCGGCTCGTCCGGCTGGGGTGCCCCACCCAGCTGGGCGAGCAGCTGCCGGGCCGCCGTCTCGCCCATCTGCCGCAGCGGCTGGCGGACGGTGGTCAGCGGGGGCTGGGTGTGCGCGGCCAGGGGGATGTCGTCGAACCCGACCACGGCGACGTCCGCCGGCACCGCACGCCCGGCCTTCCGCAGCCCGGCCAGCACACCGGCCGCGGTGAGGTCGTTGTGCGCGAAGACGGCGTCGAACTCCGGGCCGGTGGCCAGGAGCTGGAGGATGGCCGCCTCGCCGCTTTCGCTGGTGAAGTCGCCTTCGATGATCAGGTTCGGGTCCAGCGCCAGGCCGGCTTCGCGGATGACGTCGCGGAAGCCGTTGAGCCGGTCGCTGGTGCAGCCGAAGTCGCGCGGGCCGGTGACGGTCGCGAGCCGCGTGCGCCCGGTGGCGAGCAGGTGCCGGGCCGCGGACGCGCCGCCCTGCCGGTTGTCCGTGCCCACCGACGGGAACGCGGGACGGCGGCCGCGGTCGTCGATCACCACGACCGGCAGCCCGGAGTCGTGCAGCACGCGCAGGTGCCGCACGGCGTCCGGCGGTTCGACGAGCAGCAGCCCGTCGAACGCCTTCGCGGACACCTGCCGGGAGAACTCGCCGAGGGAGTCCGCGCCGCGGTTGGCCGTGGACAGCAGCAGGCCGTAGCCCTTGGCCTCCACGACGTCGGCGACGCCCTGCAGCACCTCGCCCATCCACGGCCAGGTCAGGCCCGGCACCAGCATCCCGACCGTGCGGGTCACGCCGCGGGCGAGCCCGACCGCGCCGGCGCTCGGGATGTACCCGGTCGCCGCGATCACCTCGCGCACGCGGATCGCGGTCGCCGCGTCCACATCGGCTTTGTTGTTGAGCACCCTCGACACGGTCGTCTTGCTCACCCGCGCGCGGCGGGCGACCTCGGCGATCGTGACGCGCATCCGTCCTCCCGGGCCGGCGAGACCTGTGGTGCCAAGGTACTCGCCCCGGGGCCCGCCGCGGGCGCTGCGAGATCGATCAAGTCCGGACGGAAAGCCGCGTGAGGCTCGCATCGCCGCTTCGCCAGCCCGTCCGGACCGCCACGTACCGGGCCGGGCCGGAGCTCGCCGTCCGGTAGGTGACGCCGTCGACGCTGGTTTCGACGCTCGCCTTCGGCCGGCGTCCGGGTGTCCAGGCCAGTTCGACGGCGGAAACCGCCGTCACCGCCCCGAGATCTACGACCAGCCGACCGTCCGGGCCGGGCCGCCACGCCGTCGCCGGGTCGTCGTCGACGGCCGCCCCCGGGCTCGACATCCCGGGCGGCAGGGGCTCGGCGGGGAAGGTGGTCCGCCCGAGCGCGAGGTCGGCCAGGGGGTACGGCCGGACGTCGCCGAACACGACGGGCACCGTCCGGCGGGGCGGCAGCAGCACCGGCCGCGGGCGGCCGCCGTCCGGCGTCACGGTGACGACGACCGGGAGGAACCCCGGCGGCGCCGTCAGGTCGACCCGGCTCGCGTCGCGCACGACCGCCTTCAGCCCGGCCGGTCCCCGCACGGTGAACCGCGGGGGCTCGATGCGGCCTTCCGCCGCGGCCAGCGCGTAGGAGACTTCGGTGCCGGTCCGGGTGACGGTCTGCTCGCCGCGGTAGAGCCGGTAGGTGCCGCCGTCCTGCGGGAGGGTCGCCGTGCCGGTCGCCGCGGTGCCGGAAAGGTTGACCAGCACGAGGAAACCGTCGGTGACGCTCGCGCGGACCGCGCTCGCCGTGGTGGTGGCCTTGGGGCGGGCGGCGAGCTTCGCGAGGTCCTCGGTGTGCGGGTACAGCTCGGCGAGCAGGGGCGCGGCCGGCCCGTCGGAGAGCGTGACGCGGTCGGCGGTGACGGTGAGCGGGTTCGCGCTCTCGACGAGGACCCCGGCCCGGCCGTCGATGTCCAGCCGGCCCTTCGTGCTGCGCAACGCGGGCACCGGGTAGGTCGCGACTGTCGTCCAGGTCGCGCCGTCCGGCGACGTCTCGATCCGGTACTTGCGCCCGGCGGCCGCTTCCCAGCTCAGCCGCACACGGTCGAGGGTCTGCGGGGTGCCGAGGTCGACCGCGAGCCAGCTGTCGGCGCGCGGACGGTCCGATGTGGACACTGCCCAGCGGGTGGCCGCGTCGCCGTCGGTGGCGTACTTGGCTTCCTTGCCCGAGCTTGCCGAGGACGCCGACGCGGTTCCGGCTCGCGCGAGGTCCGGGCCGTCGCCGTCGCGGACCTCGAAGGCCCAGAGCGAATAGCCGTACGTCGGGTCCGGCTGGACGCCGAGCATCCGGACGTGCCGGGCCGTGACCGGGGTGAACGTCAGGTCGTCGGTCCGGGCGCCGGTGGGCGCGGCCGTGGCCTTGAGCGTGACCTTGCCTTCGGCGGCGGTGTAGGTGCGGTCGCCGTCGAGACCGGGGACGCCCGGCATGGCGAGGTTGTAGACGTTCAGGACGCCTTCGCTCTCGGCGACGCCGGTGCTGGCGTACACCGCGGCACCGGTGGGAAGGGTGGCGAGCGCGGCGTACCCGGCGTCGAAGCGCAGGACGCCTACGGTGCCGTCGAAGCCGTCACGGACCTTCTCGTAGGTGGTGGCGTGGCGTTCTTTGACCGCGATGTTCGTGGCCGGGAGCAGCATCGGGTTGGCGCCGCCGAGCACGAACAGCCAGTCGTCGTGGTGCGGCTGCCAGGCGAACTTCACGAACCCGGTCTTGGTCACGGTCGCGGCCCAGGCGGCGGGGGAGCGGTGGGCGAGGAGGCCGGGCGCGGCGCCGAAGTCGGCGACCCCGGCGGCGTGGGCGTCGAACTCGCTCGTGCTCACGGGCTCGATCGGGCCTTGCCGCGCGCGCCATTCGTGCAACAGGTAGCTGATGGCCAGTTCGGCGCGGGCCTCGGGCTCGTACTTCGGTTCGCCGGAGAACTTCGTGATCCGGTCGGCGGGCGCGTAGGCCTGGTAGGGCTCGAGCCGCGCGGCGAGGTCGGCCTCGGCGCGGGCGGCATGGCGGTCGCCGAGCACCTGGGCGCGGAAGGCCAGCGGGATGACGTCGCGGCCGTAGAGGTGCTCGCGGTCGGCGACCATGGGCATCAACGGCTCGCCGGCGTCGCTGGTCATCAGCAGCATGGTGCGCCAGAGGAGCTCGCCGTTCGGCTGGGCGGTGAGGACTTCGGGCAGCGGGGCACCGGCCGCGAGGAAGTGCATCGCGTTCCGGCCGGAGGTGCGCCACAGCTCTTCCTGGTAGTGCGGGCCGAACGAGCCGTGGTTCTCGACGAGGAAGGTGTCGTAGAGGTTGGTGGCGGTGTTCGCGCTGATCGGGTGGCCGTCGACGAGCCGCGGGTTGGCGAGGTCGGCGGCCGGCAGCCCGGTCTCGTTGCGGCTCCACGCACCGAAGGCTTCGCGCCAGTCCTTCGCACGCGGGTCGCCCGGCGCCCACGCGAGCGCGGGGGCGAGCGACTGGGCGTAGACCCCCATCTCTTCGAGCTTGGTGTCGCCGACGAAGCCACCCTTCAGGCCGTTCGGCGTCCAGCTGCCGGAGGTGGGGTCGTCCGCGGTGCCGAGGGCGGTCGTGTAGGCGGCCTGTTCGGTGGTGATGCGCTCGACGTTCCGTTTCGTGGCGTCGTCGAGGTCCGTCCACAGGAGACGGGCGGCGAGCAGGAAGTACGACTGGAAGGTGGTGTCGAAGAACAGCTTCCGGCCCCACTCGGTGCCGCCGGTGAGCAGGTTCGACGCGGCGAAGTGCTCGATGGTGGCGAGGGTGTGGGCCTTGAGGGTCGCCTGGCTGACGCCGGCGGTGGTCTCGTCGTAGCCGGGGCGGGTGAGCAGGAGGGCGTTGCCGAGCACGACGGCGAAGGTGAAGTCCTTCGCGGGGTAGATCCCGGCCGTGGCGTCGAACTGCTGCTCGGCCCAGCGGGTGTGCCGGAGCAGCACGCGCAGGTAGGTGGCGGCGACGGGATCGGGCGGTCCGCCGGGTGCCTGCCCGCTCGCCGCGCCCGTGGCCGCCGCGACCCCCGGCAGCAGTCCCGAGGCCAGGAGGGCCGCGACGCCGCCCGCGCCCACGAGGGCCTTCCGCCGGTTCAACTCGCCCATGGTCCGGTCTCCGCTCGCTGACAACCTTGTCAGCGCGGATTCTGTGACGGCCCGTCGCCGCGGGGCAAGCCCGTCGCCGGATCCCGTCCGGTTTCGGACAACGCCTGGGTAATTCGTATAACGACCTATACCGCAGCTCGCCCGGGGTCGTGAGTGAGAAACCGGGTTAGAACACTGTTTCTCACTCACGACCCCGGCACGGCCCCCAAAGCCCGCCGTGTTGAGATGACAACGTGATCACCGGCCCCGGCGTCTTCCTCCTGCTCGTCCTGGCCGGCGTCGGCGCCGGCCTGACCGGGTCGATCGCCGGGCTGGCCTCGCTGGTCTCCTACCCCGCCCTCCTCGCCGCGGGGCTGCCACCCGTCACCGCCAACATCACCAACACCGTCGCCATGCTCGGCACCACCGCCGGGGGCGCCGCCGGGGCGCGTCCCGAACTGGCCGGTCAACGGCAGAAGCTCGTCCCGCTCTGCGTCATCACCACCGTCGGTGGCGCGTGCGGCGGGCTGGTGCTCCTCCTGACCCCGTCCGACGCCTTCACCGCGATAGTCCCGTGGCTGATCGGCGCCGCCTCGATCGTCCTGATGGCCGGGCCGCGGCTGCGCCGGCTGGCCGAAGGCGCCGAGCACCACGGCCTGCGCCCGGCAACCGGCGTCGCCGCGTTCTTCATCGGCATCTACGGCGGCTACTTCGGCGCCGCCGCGGGCGTCTTGATGCTGGCCCTGCTCGTCTCCGTCTGGACGCAGCCGCTGGCCCGGACGAACGCCGCGAAGAACCTGGTCACCGGCTCGGCGAACCTGCTCGCCGCGATCGTCTTCGCCGTCACCGGCAAGGTGGTCTGGACGGCCGCCCTCGCCGTCTGCCTCGGTTCCCTCGGCGGCGCGTGGCTGGGCTCGACGCTCGTGCGCCACCTGCCCGCCACGCCGTTGCGCATCGGGATCGGCATCGCCGGCCTGGGACTCGCGGCGGTGCTGGCGTTCTCCTGAAAACAGGGCATGATCGGCGGGGTATCGGCGAGCAGGAGACCAGATGAGCATTGTCGGGACCCGGGTGGTCCGCCAGGAGGATCAGAACCTGATCACCGCGGGCGGCACCTACGTGGACGATCTGCGGGAGGAAGCGCTTTCCGGCGCCGCGCACGCGGTGTTCGTGCGCAGTCCGGTGGCGCACGCGCGGATCGAAAGCATCGATGTCAGCGAGGCGAAGGCGGCGCCGGGGGTGCTCGGGGTGTTCACCGCCGCCGACCTCGGCCTCGACCCGCACGCCGCGGGGCCGGTGAAGGAACCGTGGCTGGCCGACGGGGTGGTGCGCTACGTCGGCGAGCCTGTCGCGCTCGTCCTCACCGAGGAGCGCTACCAGCTGGCCGACGCGGCCGAGCTGGTCGACATCGACTACGACCCCCTCGGCGCCGTCGCGAGCATCGACGCGGGCCTGGCGGACGAGACGCTGCTGTACCCCGAGACGGGGAGCAACGTCGTGCAGGTCAACGGCGCGAAGGAGTTCGACGACGGGATCTTCGCGGACTGCGAGGTCGTCGTCTCGCAGACGATCGTCAACCAGCGTGTCGCACCCGCGCCGCTGGAAGTCCGGGGCGCGTCGTGCGCGTGGGGCGAGGACGGCAGGCTGACGGTCTGGCTTTCCACGCAGAACGCCCAGATCGCCCGCACGCAGGTGGCCATGAGCCTCGGCGTCGGCGAGGAGAACGTGCGGGTCATCGCGCCGGACGTCGGCGGCGGCTTCGGCGCGAAGATCGGCGCGGACCCCGAAGCGACCGTTCTCGGCTGGGCCGCGAAGGAGATCGGCCGGCCGGTCCGCTGGATCGAGTCGCGCAGCGAGAACCTCACCTCGATGACGCACGGCCGCGCGCAGCAGAACACCGTGACCATCGGCGGGAAGCGCGACGGCACCGTCCTCGCGTACCGCCTCGACGTCATCCAGGACGCCGGCGCGTACCCGCGGACGCTGTTCCTGCCCACGCTGACCGAGCTCATGGCCGTCGGCGTGTACCGGTTCCCGAAGGTGGAGACGCGCAGCCGGGCCGTCGTCACGAACACGACGCCGATCGCGGCCTACCGCGGCGCGGGCCGCCCGGAGGCGACGGCCGCGCTCGAACGGGCGATGGACCGCTTCGCCGCCGAGATCGAGGTCGACCCGGCCGAGGTCCGGCGGGTCAACTTCATCCGGCCGGAAGAGTTCCCCTACACGACGCCGACGGGCGCGTCCTACGACACGGGCGAGTACGCGGCGGCGCTGGACAAGGCCCTCGAAGCCGGCGGGTACGCCGAGCTCCGCGCCGAGCAGAAGCGGCGCCGGGAAGCCGGCGACCCGATCGAGCTCGGCCTCGGCATCGCCGCCTACGTCGAGATCACCGGCGGCGACGCCGGCGGGGAGAGCGGCCGCGTCGACCTCTTCCCGGACGGCTCGGTGGTCGCCTGGACGGGCAGCTCACCGCACGGGCAGGGCATCGGGACGTCGCTGGCGATGCTGCTGGCCGACCAGCTCGGCGTGCCGCTGGACAAGATCACCGTCCGCCACGGCGACACCGACGAGGTGCCCAAGGCGGTCGGCACGTTCGGCTCCCGGTCGCTGCAGCTGGGCGGCTCGGCGATCCGGCAGGCCGCCGACGAGGTGATCGCGCAGGCCCGCGCACTGGCCGCCGACCTGCTCGAAGCCGCACCGGAGGACCTCGAGCTGGACGCCGAACGCGGCGTCTGGCAGGTCCGCGGCGCGCCGTCGAGCACCGTGCTCAGCTGGGCGCAGGTCGCCGAGACGGCGTCCGGCGGCAAGCTCACCGCCGACGTCTGGTTCGGCGGCGGCAAGCCGACGTTCCCGTTCGGCGCGCACCTGGCCGTGGTCGAGGTCGACACCGAGACCGGCAAGGTCGAGCTGCGCCGGATCATCGCCGTCGACGACGCCGGCCCGATCGTCAACCCGCTGACCTTCCGCGGTCAGCGGCACGGCGGGCTGGGCCAGGGTGCGGCGCAGGCGCTGATGGAAGTCGTCACCTACGACGATGACGGCAACCCGACGACCGCGACGCTGGCGGACTACTCGTTCGTCACCGCCGCCGAGCTGCCGGACTTCGAGCTGGTCGACATGGCCACCCCGACCGACCGGAACCTGCTGGGCGTCAAGGGGATCGGCGAAGCGGCGACGATCGGCTCGACGCCCGCGGTGCACAACGCCGTGGTGGACGCGCTGGCCGAGCGCGGCGTCAAGCACCTGGACATGCCCACGACCCCGATCCGGGTCTGGGCCGCACTCGAAGAAGCTCGGAAGGGAAACGCGCGGTGAAGGTTTCGATCGAGGTCAACGGGCAGCCGGTGGCCGAGGAGGTGCCGGACCGGACGTTGCTGGTGCACTTCCTGCGCGACACCGCCGGGCTGACCGGCACGAACATCGGGTGCGACACGACGTCCTGCGGCGCCTGCACGGTGCTGCTCGACGGCGAGTCGGTCAAGTCCTGCACGGTGCTGGCCGCGCAGGCCGACGGCCACGCCGTCACGACCGTCGAGGGACTGTCCGAACCGGACGGTTCGCTGCACCCCGTGCAGCGGGCGTTCCGCGAGCAGCACGGCCTGCAGTGCGGGTTCTGCACGCCGGGGATGATCATGGCGTCGGTGTCGCTGCTGGCCGACAACCCGAAGCCGACCCGCGACGAGGTGCGGGCCGGGCTCGAGGGGAACCTCTGCCGCTGCACCGGATACCACAACATCGTGAGCGCCGTGATCGACGCGTCGGGACAGGAGGTGGACCGGTGATCCCCGCCGAGTTCCGCTACGAGCGCGTGTCCACAGTGGACGAAGCGGTGGCCCGGCTCGCGGCGCTGGGCGACGAGGCGAAGGTCCTCGCCGGCGGCCATTCCCTGCTGCCGCTGATGAAGCTCCGGCTGGCGGCACCGGAGTACCTGATCGACATCGGACCGGTCGACGAGCTGCGTTTCGTCCGCCTCGACGGCGACGACGTCGTGATCGGCGCGTTGTCCCGGTACGGCGACCTCGCGCGCGACCCGGTGCTGCGGGAACACGCGCCGCTGCTGGCGCACGTGTCCGGCGAGGTCGGCGACCGGCAGGTCCGCCACCGCGGCACGATCGGCGGCTCGCTGGTCCACGCGGACTCCGCGGCGGACCTGCCCGCGGCGGTGCTGGCGTCGGACGCGGTGCTGGTCGCGCGCGGCTCGGCGGGGGAGCGGCGGATCCCGGCGGCGGAGTTCTTCCTCGGCCCGTTCACGACGCCGCTGGAGCCGGACGAGCTGCTGACGGAGATCCGCCTGCCGGCGCAGACCGGCCAGGACTGGGGCTTCGAGAAGTTCACCCGCCGCGCGATCGACTGGGCGATGGTGGGCGTGGCCGTGGCGGGCGGCCGCGTCGGGCTGGTGAACATGGGCGGAGTCCCGCTGCGGGCCACGGCGACCGAAGCGGCGCTGGCGTCCGGATCGTCCGTCGCCGAGGCCGCGGCTCTGGCGGCGGAAGGCACGTCGCCACCGGACGAACCCCACGCGACGGCCGAGTACCGCCGTCACCTGGCCCGGGTCCTGACCCGGCGGGCCTTGACGCACTGATGGCGTTGCGGTCCTGACTTCCGGGGGAGGGTGGCCACCCTCCCCCGGATAGTCCGGCGCGCCCTCGCTCGTCGGCTACCGTTGACGTCGGCAAGTCGTGCGAGGTCGGCGAATCGGGAGCGTCCGGTGAAGCGCAGTTCCGTGAGTCTGCAGGACCTGATCCGCCGTCGGCAGGCGGGTGGGTTCGTCGGCCGTCAGGAGGAACTGGGGCAGTTCCAGGACAACCTCCGCCTCGAGGTCGACGACGTCCGGCGCCGGTTCCTCTACAGCATCCACGGCGACGCCGGCATCGGAAAGACGTTCCTGGTGCGGCAGTTCGCGAGGCTGGCCCGGGAGCACGGCTGCTTGACCGCCTACATCGACGAATCCGTTTACGACATCCCCGCCGCCCTCGAGGCGATTTCGGTGGCGCTCGCCCAGCAGGACGCGCCGTGCAAGGAGCTGGTGAAGCGGGCGGAGACCTACCGGAAACACCAGTACGAGCTCGATGCGGATCCGGCGGCGCCGGAAGGCCTTTCGTCGGCCTTGACGCGTTCGGCGGTGCGCATCGGTCTCCGGGCCGCCGAGGACATCCCGCTGGTCGGGCCGTTCGCCAAGGAGCTGAACACGGACGCGGTCGCCGGGCAGGCCGACCGGCTCCGGTCCTACCTCACCAGCAAGTTGCGCAACCACCTCGACGTGCGCCTCATGCTGTCGCCCGTCGAGGTGCTCACGCCGTTGTTCGTCGCCGACCTCGGCGAGATCGCGGCGGAGCGGCCGATCGTCCTCTTCTTCGATACCTACGAACGGACGGGCGTCTTCCTCGACGCCTGGCTGCGCACGCTGTTGTCCGGCCGCTACGGCGACCTGCCGGCGAACCTGGTCCTGGTCGTGGCCGGCCAGCACCCCCTGGACGTGAACACCTGGGGCGACTACCTGAGCATCCGGTCGAACATCGCCATGCAGCTCTTCACCGAGGCAGAAGCGGTCGAGCTCCTGGCCGCGCGAGGTGTGACGGACAAGGGCGTCATCGACGTCGTACTCGGCCTCACCGGGCGGTTGCCCGTGCTGGTCGCGATGCTCGCCGAAGCGCGGCCCGGCAACGTGGAGGACGTCAGTGACCCGAGCGACAACGCTGTCGAGCGGTTCCTGAAATGGGAGAGTGATCCCCGGCGGCGGACAGCGGCCGTGCTCGGTGCGCTGCCGCGCCGGCTGGACAAGGAGACCTACGCGGCGGTGACCGGTTCGGCCGCGGTCGAGGAAGACTTCGCTTGGCTGCTGGGCCTGCCGTTCGTCGCCGAACGCTCCGGCGGCTACCGATACCACGACGTGGTCCGCAACGCCATGCTTCGGGTCCAGCGGCGGCGTTCCTCGGCTGACTGGCGCACGCATCACGAGACGCTGGCCGCGCACTACCGCGTGGTTGCCGAGTCCTTGGAGTCCGCGGACGACGGGCAGGACGAACGGGTGCAGGCGCTGTTCCTCGAGGAGACCTACCACCGGCTTTGCGCCCAGCCGTCCGCCGCCCTTCCCGCCGCCCTCATGAGCCTCGTCGACGCCGTCGACGGCAATCCCGAACTCGTGCCACCGTGGACGGCGATGATCCGGCAGGCCGGCGAAGACAGCGGAACGCCTGCGCTCTCACGCCGTGGTGAAGAGCTGACGGGCCTGTATGCCGATGAGGCAGGCGACCGGCTGGGCTTCTACACGAACCTCGCGGAGGACACGTCGCTCGATGACGAGCACCGTGCGCTCGCGTACGAGAAGCGCGGCAGCCTCCACTTCGGCCGCCAGGAACACGAGAAGGCGCTGGAAGCCTTGGCCCGGGCGATCGACCTCGATGGAAGCCGGCTGTGGGCGAGAGCTTTCCGGGGTGACACCTACCGGGTGATGGGCAGGTTCGACGAGGCGGTGGCCGACTTCGACCACGTCATCGACCAGGACCCGGAAAACGACTGGGCACTGGCTTGCCGCGGCGCCGCTTACCAGGAGGCGGGCCGGTTCGACGAGGCTATCGCGGACCTCGACTCCGCACTGCGCATCGATCCCGAGGACACTTGGGACATCGCCATGCGGGGTGAGACGTATCGCCTGATGGGGAAGCTGGACGAAGCGCGTGCCGACTTCGACCGTGCACTCGAGGCCAGCCCCGATTACCGCTGGGTTTTGGGCAGCCGCGGTGTCCTGCACCGCGACGCGGGCCGGGTCGCCGAGGCGCTCGCCGACTTCGACCGCGCCCTCCAGCTCGAGCCGGAGTACCTCTGGGCCATCGCACATCGGGGCGAGACCCACAGGGTGATGGGACACCGGGACGAGGCATTGGCCGATTTCGGGCGAGCTCTCGCGATCAGGCCGGAGTATGAATTCGTGCTGGCCTGCCGCGCCCAGGTGCACTTGTCCTTCGAGCGCCACGAAGCCGCTCTCGCGGATCTGGACCGGGCGATCGAGCTGAGTCCCGACTACGGCTGGGCGCTGACCGAACGCGGGAGCCTGCAGACGTTCCTGGGCCGCCACGAGGCGGCGCTGGCCGACTACGGCCGGGTCCGCGAGCTCCACCCGGACGGCACTTCGGTGCTCGACAAGCGTGCGGCAACTTACCGGGAGATGGGGCGATACGACGATGCTCTCGCCGATCTCCAGGACGTGCTCCGGCGTGAGCCGAAGGACGCCTGGGTCCGTTACCAGGTCGGGTTGGTGCGGTGGCGGCAAGGCGACCGGAATGCCGCGACCGCCGATTTCGCCGCGGCCGTCGAGCTCGAACGGGAACTCGTCGACGCGGCTCCGCGCGACGCGTGGCGTGCGTTCAACGTGGCCGTATACCTGGCCGCGGCCGGCAGCCATGACGAAGCCACGGCGCAGCTCCGGACAGCACTCGAGGGCGAGCACGACGCGGATGACGTCCAGTCGGCGATCGACGACCTGGAAGAGCTGAGCAGGACGACCGGACGCGACGTCGGAGAGGGCGTGTCGATGCTGCGGGCCGAGCAGCGCCGGCGCCGGTGATCGCGACGGCCGATTCCCGCGAGTCTTCTCCTCGCGGCCGCGGCAGGATCGTCGGTGTGAAGACGGAAACCCTTGCGCACACGGCCATCGAGCCCGGCATCCTGTACTTCGGCACCCCGGTCGTCCTGATCTCCAGCGAGAACGAGGACGGATCGGCGAACCTCGCCCCGATGTCGTCGGCGTTCTGGCTCGGCTGGCGTGCGATGCTCGGGCTCGGCGCCCGCTCCAAGACGGCCCAGAACCTGCTGCGCACGCGCGAATGCGTGCTGAACCTGCCTTCGGACGCGCTCGCCGCGGCGGTCGACCGGCTGGCGATGACGACGGGTTCGGATCCGGTGCCGGCGGGGAAGGTGGCGCGTGGGTACTTCCACGTAGCGGACAAGTTTTCGCGGGCGGGCTTGACTTCCGTTCCGTCGGAGACCGTTGTCCCGCCCCGGGTCGCGGAGTGCCCGGTCGCGATGGAGGCCGTCGTCGAGGCGGTGCACCCCGTCGCCGACGACGATTCTTCGCAGCGTGGGGGAATCGTCGCCGTCGAAGTCCGGATCCAGCGGGTGTTCGTGCACGAGGACATCCGGGTGCCGGGGAGCCCGGACCACATCGACCCGGATGCCTGGCGGCCGTTGATCATGAGCTTCCAGAAGCTCTACGGGCTGGGGCCGCAGGTTCATCCGTCCACTCTGGCCCGGATTCCCGAGCGGCTCTACCGCGGGCCGGACATCGACCGGGCCCGGGCGGTCACGTCGCGTCGAGCCGGGTGAGCAGCGGCGCCAGCGTCCGGATCCCCGCCGTCACCGCGGCGCGGCCCTTCGCCGAGCTCACCGGCGGCTGCTGCGTCATCAGCACCACCACGTACCGGCCACCCACCACCCCGGTCGTGTTCAGCACCAGCGCGTTCCGCAGGATCATCCACCCCTGCTTGATCTGCCACGAACGCCCCGGCAAGCCGTCCGGGATCCCGAAGTACTGGTCCCACCCGTCGTCGGCCGGGTTGCGCGCGTCGCCCAGCGCCGCCAGCAACGGCGCCGCCACGTCGTCGGGCACCTCGTCCAGCAGGTACTCGTACGTCGCCACCACGTCGTTCGCCGTCGTCTTCGCCATTCCCCACTGGGTCGGATCGGCCGGCGGCGTCGTGTGGGAGAGCCCGATCAGCGCCGCCGTGCGGGTCACGATGGCGTTGCCGCCGTTCTGCTCCCAGAACGCCGACGCGATCGCGTCGTTGCTGCCCTCCAGCATGTCGGTCAGGTCCTCGACGGCGTCCGCGTCCGGCAGCGCCCAGCCGCCGTCCGAGCGGACCTCGTCGATCGCGATCAGGAGCTTGACCACCGAGGCCGTGTAGTACGGCCGGTCCGCGTCGAGGGAGGCCAGTTCCTTGCCGGATTCGCGGTCGTACAGGACGAACCCGACACTGGTGCCACGGGACGCCGCCGTCACCGCGTCGCTCACCTCGCGAGCGACCGACGACAGGTCGGGGTACGGGACCTCGGACGTCGAGGCCACCGGGCTGACCTCCGTGTCGTCGGGGGTATCGGGAGCGTCCGGGGCACGCGGAGAGGTCGCCGCCACCGTCGCCGCCCGGTGCCCGTCGACGACGACCACCACCCCGGTCGTCAGGACGGCCGCCGCCAGCCCCGCGCTCGCCACGATCCACCGGATCCGTCTTCCCATGCCTGGTCAACGCCCGGCGGTCCCGGATCGACCTGTCGTTTCGCTGTGTCTTGCTGTGGGAATACTGTGGCCGCCGCCGGGCGTAGGTCATGGTGTGAGCGACTTGAAGATTCTCGTGGTGGGCGCCGGCGCGACCGGTGGGTACTTCGGTGGACGGCTGCTGCAGGCGGGCCGCGACGTCACCTTCCTGGTGCGGCCGGGCCGGGCGAAGCTGCTGCGGGACCGCGGCTTGCGCATCACCGGACTCGGTGAGGACACCGTCCTCGAACCGGCGCTCGTGGAGACCGGATCCCTCGACGGGACCTACGACCTCGTGCTGCTGGCCGTCAAGGCGACCGGTCTCACCTCGGCCATCGACGATTTCGCTCCCGCGGTCGGCCCCGGCACGCTGATCCTCCCGTTCCTCAACGGGCTCGCGCACCTCGACGCGCTCGACGCGCGGTTCGGCGAGGACGCCGTGCTCGGCGGGGTCGCCAAGGTGCAGACGACCATCGACGACGACGGCGCGATCCGGCGGCTCGGCCCGCTGCAGAGCCTGGACTACGGCGCTCGCACGGAACCCGCGCCCGGAAAGCTCGCCGACGTCGACGCCGCGCTGAAGAACGCCGGGTTCGCCGCCGCCCTGGACGAGCGGATCACCGAGTCGATGTGGGCGAAGTGGGTGTTCATCGCCGCGATCGGCGCGGTGAACAGCCTGATGCGCGGCACGATCGGCGACGTCGTCGCCGTGCCCGGCGGCACGGAGTTCGCCGAAGCCGTCGTGGCCGAAGCGGCCGCGGTCGCCGAGGCGGCCGGATACCCGGTGCCCGAAGCGGGTCTCGCGGCGACGCGCCGGGCCGTCACCGACCCCGGGACGGGTGGATCTTCGCTCTACCGGGATCTGCTCGGGGGTCACTCGGTCGAGGGCGACCAGATCTTCGGGGATCTCACCGCGCGTGCCCGTGAGCTGGGCGTTGCCGTGCCGCTGCTCGATCTCGTCACCCTCCAGCTGCGCGTGCACCAGCACCGCATCGGGTGATCCGGTCACCGAGTGCGCTTTGCCCGCGCAGGCCGGTGATCGTGGTCTTTCGGGCACCCGCGTGGCGGCGCCGACGCGGGGTCCGCGGGCACTGATAACCTTCGGCAGGAAAGTTGCTTGAGGGTTTGACGGCTTGGATTCCACAAGAAGCAGCGAGGGGAAATGGCGGACAGGTTCGAGTTCGTCCTCGAGGTCGTCGAAGCCCTCGTCGTCGGCCGGGCGACCGGTGGCGACGTCCGGCGCTACCCGTTGCGCGCGGGCAACCTCCCGACGGACCCGGTGCGGTTCGTGCGGGTCGCGCGCCAGGTCTACGACGCGCTCGAGGAGCGACGGCTTTCGGTGTCGGGCGAACTGCACCCCGGGGTGCGGACGGCGTTCGAGCTGCTGGCCGAGCCACGCGTTTCGGTTGCGGTGAGCGGGATCGACGGCCTCGGCGCCGACGTCGCCGTGCTGGTGGTCACCGACGGCGCCCAGGCGCTCGGCATCACCCAGGCCCCGGACACCGACGAGCTGCTGTTTTCGCTGTTCGCCGACGAAGAGCTGGTCGAGGTCGTCACCGGCGTGCTGCCCCCGGCCCCGGCCGCGACGACCGGCAAGCACGTCGTGCACCGCGCCGCCGGGCGCGAGGTCTCGGCGATGACGGCGAAGCGGCTCGCGGACGCCGAGTTCGACGAGGAAGAGACCGACGCCTTCGGCATGATCGAGGTCAAGGCCGTGGTGCGACCCGGCCGGCGGCCGCCGTCGCCGAAGCCGTCGGACGTCGCGGTGCTCGAGCGGGTGCTGGCCGAGCCGCGGCTGGGCGGCGGCCACATCGCCGTCACCGCGCAGAGCCGGCGCGGCGAGCGGCTCGCGGGCGAACCGCTGAGCTGGCTGGACACCGCCGACGGCCGCTACCTCGTGCACACCAAGACCGGCGAAGCGGGCGAACTGACGGCCGAGTACGTACCGGCCGGCCGCGCCGACCTCGCGCGCGCGATCCGCGAAGCGATCGCCGCCGTCTACTGACCGGGAAGGAACAGCTTCTGATGACGGAAGAGACCGAGGCGACGGCCCAGGCTCTCCAGGCGACGATGCAGCTGCAGTCCGCCACGACGCCCGAGACCAAGGCGCTGGCCGCCGTCCGCGTCGGCCTGGCGGGTGCCCAGCTGAAGCGGCTCGCGCAGTCCGGCGGCTTCGCCATCGACGACACCACGGGCAACCAGCTGATCGAGGCCCTCGAAGGCGTGCTCGAGTCCCTGGAGCAGCGCTGGGCGAACCTCCAGCGGCTGCACGACGCGCCCGCGATGAGCCGGACCGCGACCGGCCAGTGGGTTTCCGCGCACATGGTCAGCACTGCGGCCGACGAGCACGGCCTGGTGACCCAGCTGCAGGCCGCGCGGCAGGAGTTCCCGACCTACATCGAAGCCATCAAGCTGGCGAAGCAGAACTACAAGTCCCGGGAAGAGACCACGCGCACGACGCTGACCTCGCTCCCGACCGCCGACCAGAGCTGAGGGAGACCGAGACCGTGGCACCCACCGCCGAGTCCGTCTCGGACCCGTCGTCGCCGGACTACGACAAACGCAGTCCGCTCTACGACGTGACGGCCGATCCGTCGTCGAAGTACTACGTCGGGCCGCTGAAGACGGACAACACACCCTCGGGTGACGAGATCCGCGAGATGGCCACCCAGCAGATCGACGACGAGATCCGGGCCGGCTGGCTCGGCCCGGCCGTCGACCCCGTGCTGCGCGACAAGAAGATCCAGGAGCTGTACCAGCAGCACCTGGACAACGCCAAGCACGGCCTCGACGAGGGCCTGACCATGCGCGAGAACGGCGGGGCGCCGCGCACGCTGTGGGCCAACGCGAGCCACGAGCAGATGAACGACGCCATCACGCAGGACGCCAACCCGGCGACCGTCGCGGAGACGTCGGAGGAGTGGGTGGCGGTCGGCAACGACCTGGGTACCCACCAGAAGACCCTCGGCGACGCGATCAACGCGAGCACCAGCAACTGGCAGGGCGACGCCGGTGACGCCGTCCGCGAGCACCTCGCCGGCGTCGGCAAGTGGCTGGGCGCGACCGCGCAGGGTGCCACGCTCGCCGGCCGCCAGCAGGAGATCCACTCGCAGGCGCTCAACGAGACCCAGCGGCAGATGGTGGCCAATCCGCCGGTCCAGTTCGACCTGCAGTCCACCAACCAGAAGCTGATGTCGATGACGGACCCGGTGCAGTACGCCGCGGCCGCCGGCGAAGCGATGCAGACCTACCGGGCGCAGACGGCCGCGCGGGACCACGCGGCGCAGATCATGACGCAGTACGACGACACCATCGGCGGCGCGGTCGCGACGCCGCGGTTCCCGGCTCCGCCGAAGCTGCCGTCCGCGACGGCGCGTTCGGCGACCAGCCCGGCTTCGGGTGGCGCCGGTGCCGGAGCGAACGCTTCCCCGTTCCTGACGGCGCGCTCGGCGACGGATCCGGCGCTGGACCCCGAGGCGGCGGCCCGGCAGCGGGCCGGTCTCGACGCGGCCGCGCTCGATGGCTCGGGCGGCGCCGGGGGCGGCGGCGCGGGCGGCAGCGGCGCCTTCGGCGGCGCGGGCATCCCCGGTGGCGGCTCGGGGGCCGGTGGCTCCGGCTTCTCCGGCAGTGGCATTCCCGGTGCCGGCGGCTCCGGCCCGGGCGGTTCCGGGTTCTCCGGCGCGGGCATCCCCGCCGCGTCGGGCGGCGGTGGCGCGGGCGGCGGCAGCTTCACCCCGCCGAACTTCGACGTCCCCGGCGGCACGCCCGGCGGTGGCAGCTTCACCGGCGCGGGCATCCCCGGCTCGTCGATCCCGATCGGCGGCGACTCGACCACGTCGTCCGGCTTCACGCCGTCCGGGATCGGCGGCGGTGGCGGGGGCACCGGCGGCAGCGGCTTCAACCCGGGATCGATCCCCGGGATCCCGGACACCTCGGGCGGGGGCGGCGGCGGTATCCGCGGCGGCGGCGGTATCCCCGGGTTCACCCCGCCGGGCATCGACCCGATCACCGGCCTGCCCACCGGCACCGGCCCGGGCGGCATCCCCGGCGGCGGTAGCGGCATCGGCAAGATGCCGACCATCGGCCGCGGGGGCGGGATCAACGGCGAGAGCATCGCGAGCCGGCTCGGCGGCATCGGTGGCGGCGGCGCCGGCGGCGGTTCACTGGGCGGGATCGGCGGCGGTGGCGCGGGTGCCGGTGGTGCCGGCGGCGGCGTGCGGGGCACGGGCGCGGGCAGCCTGGGCGGCGGTGCCGCGTCCGGCGCGGCCGCGGAGGCCGAAGCGGCGGCCATGCGGAACGCGGGTGCGGCGGGCGGCAAGGCCGGTGCGGCCGGCAGCCCGGGCATGGGCGGCATGGGAGCCGGCCGCGGTGGCAAGAAGGAAGACGACAAGGAACACAAGTCGGCCGACTACCTCGAGAGCGACGACCCGAACTTCTTCGCGGGCGAAGAAGCGGTGGCGCCTCCGGTGATCGGCGACTGGAAGAACCAGGATTGGAAGTGACCGCATGACGGCCGGCGGCTTCGAAGTCGAGCCCGACGAGCTCGTCGCGCACGCGAGCCACGTCGAGGGCCTGGTGGATCGGCTCAGCACGGCGGCTTCGGCGGCGGACTCGGCGATGTCGGATCACGCCTACGGGTTGCTGTGCGCGTTCCTCCCGCCGATCATCCGGCCGACGGGTGAGAAGGCGAAGGAAGCGCTGGACGCGTCGTCCGAAGGCGTGCGCGGCCTGGCCGACAACGTCAAGACGGCGGCGCAGTCCTACCGCGACGGCGAAGAGGGCAACGCCCAGCCGTTCGAACGGCAGCTCACGGCCGCGCCGCGCGCGGTGGAAGCGAAGGTGCGGACATGACGGGCCCGAACAACGGCCTGGGGGACCTGATCCGGGACCCCGACGAGGCGATCCGCCGGATGGACGACTGGGCGGCCGGGTTCGCGGCGAAGGCGGAGCGCTACCAGGCCGCGCAGGAGGAGACCGAACGGCTGCGGCTGACCGCGAGCAGCGGCGACGGCGCGGTCAGCGTCACCGTCGGCGCCGACGGCACGGTCACCGACCTGACGTTCAGCAACAAGATCAAGTCGTTCCCGCTGGACGAGCTGTCCCGGACGATCCTCACGACGATGCGCCGGGCCCAGTCCGGCATCGCCGAGAAGGTGGCGGGCGTGATGTCCGAGCGGCTCGGCGACGAAGACCGCGAGACGCGGACACTGCTGCTGGACAACCTGCGCGGCCGGTTCCCCGACCCGGACGAGCCGGACGAGCCGCAGCCGCCCGTCGAGCCGCCGCCCGCGCCGCCGCAGCCGCCGTCCCCGGCCGGTGGTGCCGGAGCGCCTCCGGGGGCGTCGCCGCGCCGGAGGGCCACCGACCCGGACGAACAGGACAACAACCCGTGGTGACCCCCGGAGCCTGAAGACGCGGCCGGCCGGGCGGCATTGCTCGACAGACGGCGTCCGGGGGTCGACACTGGGCCGATGACCGGCCTGATCACCGGCAGCCGTGTCCGCCTGCGCCCCGCCGCAGCCGCGGACGCCGCCCGGTTCGAGGAGATCCTGTCGCACCCGGACGTCGCCCGGTGGTGGGCGGACGCCGAGGAACCGGTGGCCACCCAGGTTTCGTACCTGCTGGACCCCGATGACGGCACCACGACGTACGCCATCGAGCACGAGGGCGTCGTCGTGGGCATCGTGCTGGCCTTCGAGGAAGCCGACCCCCAGTACCGGCACGCCGGGATCGACATCGCGGTCCACCCGGACTGGCAGGGCCGCGGCCTCGGCTCGGACGCGATCCGGACGCTGGCCGGGCACCTGTTCTCCGTGCGCGGGCACCACCGGGTGGTGATCGATCCCGCGGCGGACAACAAGTCCGCGATCCAGCTCTACCAGTCACTCGGCTTCCAGCCGGTCGGCACGATGCGCTCCTACGAGCGCGGTCCGGACGGCAGCTGGCACGACGGGTTGCTGATGGACCTGCTGGCCGAAGACCTCGTCCCCGCACTAGCCGGCTCATGAGCGCGGCTCCGGCCGAGGCGACTCGGCAGCTGCGGCGGGTCGCCGTCGCGAGCGCGATCGGGACCACGATCGAGTGGTACGACTACTTCATCTACAGCACGGCGACGGCGCTCGTGTTCGGCAAGCTCTTCTTCACGACGCTCTCCCCGGCCTCCGGCACCCTCGCCGCGTTCGCGACGCTCGGCGTCGGGTTCCTGGCCCGCCCGGTCGGCGGGATCCTGTGGGGCCACTTCGGCGACCGCGTGGGCCGCAAGGCGATGCTGGTGCTGTCCCTGCTGCTGATGGGCGTGGCGACGGTCGGCGTCGGCCTGCTGCCCACGTACTCCGCGATCGGTGTCTGGGCCCCGATCCTGCTGTTGGTCCTGCGGCTGCTGCAGGGCCTGAGCGCGGGTGGCGAGTGGGGTGGCGCGGCGCTGATGGCGGTCGAGCACGCGCCGGAGGGACACCGCGGCCGGTACGGCGCGTTCTCCCAGATCGGCGTCCCGGCCGGGCTGATCCTGGCGCAGCTGATGTTCTTCATCCTCGGCCGGTCCCTGACCGACGCGCAGTTCGCGGCGTGGGGCTGGCGGGTGCCGTTCCTGGCGAGCATCGTGCTCGTCGGCGTCGGCCTGGTGATCCGGTTGCGCATCGAGGAGTCACCGGTGTTCGCGCGGCTGCGGGAAGAAGGGGCGCGCAGCAGCCGGCCGATAGTCGACGTCTTCCGCGAACGGCCCCGGGCGCTGCTGGTGGCGTCGGGCAGCTTCATCGCCAACACCGCGATCGGGTACATCTTCCTGGCGTACCTGCTGTCCTACGGCACGTCGGTGCTGAAGATCGACCGCACGACGCTGCTGGTCGTGGTCATCGTCGGCAGCGTCACGTGGTTGGTGAGCATCCTGGTGACCGCGGCGTGGTCGGACCGGGTCGGCCGCAAACCGGTGTACCTGGCCGGGTCGATCCTGCTGGTCGTCTGGCCGATCCCGTTCTTCCTGCTGGTCGACACCAAGGCCACCGGCTGGCTGATCGTGGCCGTCGTGGTGCTGAACATCGGCCTGGGCGCGACGTACGGGCCGCAGTCGGCGTTGTTCGCGGAGCTGTTCGAGCCGCGGTACCGCTACAGCGGCGCGTCGTTCTCCTACGCGGTCGGCGCGGTGCTGGGCGGTGCCTTCGCGCCGTTGATCGCGACGAAGTTGCAGGCTGTCACGGGGACTTCGTTCTCGGTGGCGCTCTACCTCGTCGGGGTGGCGGTGCTCAGCCTGGTCGCGGTGCTGTTCATCCCGCGCTCACAACCGGTCTAGGCGGACCGCGGCGGCCATCCGCTCGTAGCCCGCGTCGCCCGGGTGGAGGTGGTCACCGGAGTCGTACGCCGGGAGCATCCGCAGCGGGTCGGCCGGGTCGCGGACGGCGGCGTCGAAGTCGACCACGCCGTCGAAGACGCCGCCGGTGCGGATGAACGTGTTCACCGCGGTGCGGGTCGCTTCGAGCGTTTCGTCGTAGACGCGCCAGCCCTTGAACGGCGTGAGCGTGCCGCCGAGGACGCGGATGCCGCGGGCGTGCGCCTGCGTCACCAGCTGGCGGTAGGCCGAGGTGATCGCGGCCGGGTCGGTCTGGTGCGGATCCTGCTGGATGTCGTTGATACCTTCCAGCACGATCAGCGTCCGCACGCCGCCGACGCTCAGCACGTCGCGGTCGAAGCGGGACAACGCGTTCTGGCCGGCGCCCGACCCCGGCACGTCGAGCAGCAGCCGGTTGGCGCTGATGCCCGCGTTGAGGACGCCGAACCGGCCGTGCAGCCGGTCGGCGAGGTAGTCCGGCCAGCGGTGGTTGGCCCCGGCGGCCGAGCCGACGCCGTCGGTGATCGAATCGCCGAGCGTCACGATCGAGGCCTCGGCCCCGCCCTGGACGTCGACGCCGGAGACGTAGTGCCACACCGACGTCTGCTCGGTGTAGGGCGCGCCCGACTCGCTGCCGGCGAAGTCGCCCGCGCGGGTGAAGTACGACGTCTGCGACGCGGCCGGGTGGTAGGTGACGGGCCCGGACTTCGTGGGCACGTAGGTGGTCACGAGCAGGTTGGCGTCGGCCGGGATCCGGACGCTCACCGGGTCGCTCAACGCTTCGGCGCCGGCCGGCACGACGACGCTCGCCGCGCCGCCGAAGGTGAGGGACCGGAGCGTGCCGGGCACGGCGTCCGGCCCGGTGCCCTGGACGGCGATCGTGACGTGGCCGAAAGTCAGGGGAGAGGCGCCGAAGGCGTTCGAGAGGTGCACGCGCGCCCGGCCGCCACCGGCGCTGCTGTGCACGACGTTGCGGATCGAGAAACCCGGGTAGCCGTCGGGGGTGTTGGCGACGCCCGACGCGGGTGACGCGGCCCACGTGCCGACCCAGCCGCCGACGGCGTGCTCGGCGACCGCCTGGACAGCGCTTTCCGGGTTCGCACTCCCGGACGTCGTGAGGATGCCCAACCCCGCCAGAAGTGCCGCGCTCACGGCCAGAAAGCGTCGCATGCACTCACAGTGGCGCGACTGCTCCGGACCAGGGACCGCTGATCAGGTGACCGAATCGGACAAGATCCCGGACAGTGCGGGGCGGGCCCGTCCGGGATTCTGGGGATGCCGGACGGGCCCGCGCGAGGTGGCCGTTGCCGCGACGGCCGCTCGCCGGAGTGGCCCGGTTCCGATCGGGCGGAGGCTGGCCCGGATCGGTGCGTCGTAGCGACTCCGGAGGGCGTGTGCGAGACGCCCTCACCCAGAGCACGGCCACCGGCCCGGGGCGGTTCAGTCCCTTCGCGAGGTTTCTCGCCCGGTCACCGCCAGGGAACGCCCAAAACCGTGAATGGCCCACGGAGGGACTTCAAGTCCCTCCGTGGGCCATTCACGGCTTTCGCGCGGGCGGCTCAGGCCGCGGCCGGAAAGCCTCCGCCGAGTGCGCGGTGCCCGGCGTCGGTGAGTTCGGCGGGGGCCCACTGCCCGACGGCGGTGACGCCGACCGCGCGGATCAGCCCGGCGCGGGCCAGGTCGTGGGCGGTGTTCTGGTCGCAGCACGACAGCCCGTCCACGCGGAGGTCGGGTTCACAGCTGCAGCGGAGCTCGGCGCGCCCGTCGCCGACCGCCTTGAGCATGGCGATCGCGCGGCGGCTCAGCGCGTTCGGGTAGGGGGACATCGGTCTGGCCTTTCGGTGCGCGGCTGGGTTCTGGCGGCGAGCGCTGCAGCTCTCACCGATGACTACGCGCCGGACGTGAGCGAGGTTCACTTCGATCGCCTCTTGACAGCGGAAGGCGCAGCGAGCAGGGTCATTCATCGGATGAATCAGCTCCGCCACCGACAGAATGCCCTAACAGGGCGGAACTCTGTCGCCATTCCGCCGTAGTCATCCGATCCCTGGAGGTTCAGTGACGACCTTCCCTCGCCGTCAAGCCCTCGGCATCGCCCTGGGTGGTGCCGTCGCCCTCGGCGCGGCCGGCCTCACCCCGGCCGGTGCCGCCGTGCCCGTGGACGCCGCCCCCGACAGCCCCGGCACCCCGATCGTGCCGCCCCCGCCACCCGTCCCGGTCGCGCTCGACGCCTGGTTCTCCAACGACGGCATCGACAGCGCTTCGGCCGCCGGCGGTGATTTCGACGGCTCCGGCTACACCTTCCCGGCCGAGCACCTCCCGGTCGGGCGGACGGCGACCGTCGGCGGCGTCCCGTTCACGCTCGGCTCCGCCGCGGCGGGCGCGAAGAACAACATCGCCGCCACCGGCCAGACGATCGACCTGCCGAAGGGCCGGTACTTCGTCGCCTACTTCCTCGTCGCCGCCAGCTACGGCACCACCGGCGGCACGGCGACCGTGCACTACGCCGACGGCAGCACGAGCACCGGCTCCCTGTCCGGTCCCGACTGGTACACCGGCACCGGAGCCCTCGTTTCGCCGTTCCGCTACGCGCCCGGCGGGGTCGTCGACACCAACCCGGTTTCCCTGGCCACCGGCCAGGTCTGGGTCGACCCGGCCCGCGACGCCGTCGCGCTGACCCTGCCCACCACGGCCACGCCGGCGCCGAACGTCTCCAGCCTGCACGTCTTCGCGCTCACCCTGCAGCCGGTCGCCGCCGGCCGCTCGGCGCTGATCCTCGACGGGCGCTCGACGGCCAACCTCCTGACCGACGGCGGTCCGCAGGCCGCCGAGGCGACCGTCGTGAACGCCGGAACGGTGTGGCTCGGGGCGCGCGACAAGATCACCGTCACGGTCGACGTCCCCGGTGGCCGCACGACCGTGCCGGCGACCATCCGCGCGCTGGCGCCGGGGGAGCAGGCGACGGTCCGGCTGGGGCTCGCGCCGAACGCCTCCGTGCCGCCCGGGACCACCACGAACGGCCAGGTCCGCGTGACGGCCGGGCGCGGCACGCTCGCCACCCAGCAGGTCCCGATCACCCTCGGCGTCCCGGACTTCCGGCCCACCGACGCGTCCCTGTCGACGCACCGCGCGCCCTACTGGTTCACCGACAGCAAGTTCGGCATCTTCATCCACTGGGGCGTGTACGCCGTGCCCGCGTGGGCGCCGGTCGGCCAGCAGTACGCGGAGTGGTACTGGCAGAACCAGCAGGACCCGAACGGCGCGACCTACGCCTACCACAAGGAAAAGTACGGCGAGGACTTCGGCTACGACGACTTCATCCCGATGTTCACCGCGAAGAAGTTCGACCCGCGCACCTGGCTGAACCTGATCGCCGACGCGGGCGCCGAGTACTACGTCCTCACGTCCAAGCACCACGACGGCTTCGCGTTGTGGGACACCAAGGTCAGCGACCGCAACTCCGTCAAGCTCGGCCCTCGCCGGAACATCATCGCCGAGCTGTTCGCGGCGTCCCGGAAGTACACCCCCCAGCTGCGCAACGGCCTGTACTTCTCGCTGCCGGAGTGGTTCAACCCGGACAACCCGTGGATGGGCCACGCGCCGCGCAACCCGTACACCGGCGCGGCGCTGCCCTACACCGGGTACACCGCCGGGAAGGACTTCGTCCGCGACTACCAGGCGCCGCAGGTGCTCGAGCTGATTTCGGAGTTCGACCCGGACGTCCTGTGGTTCGACATCGGCGGCGTCAACGACAGCCGGACCGTGCTCACCGAGTACTTCAACCACGCGAAGAACCGCAAGCGCCCCAAGGACGTCACCTACAACGACCGCGGCGGCATCCCCGACCACGACTTCACGACGCCGGAGTACACGACGTACCCGAATACCGTGGTGGCCAAGTGGGAGGCGAGCCGCGGCCTCGACCCGTTCTCCTACGGCTACAACCGCGCGACCCCCGACGACCGGTACATGACGGCGGAGGAGGTCGTCCGGACGCTCGTCGACATCGTGTCGAAGAACGGCAACTTCCTGCTGGACATCGGCCCGGACTTCGACGGCACCATCCCCGACGTCATGCAGAAGCACCTGCGGGACGCGGGTGCGTGGCTGAAGGTCAACGGCGAGGCGATCTACGGCACGACGTACTGGTCGCGGATGGCCCAGCTCGGCGACCTGCGGTTCACGGTGAAGCAGAACGAGGCGTTCTACGTGCACTCGCTGGTGGCGCCGGGCAGCCGGCTGGTCGTCGACGCGCCGGTGCCGATCCGCTCGGGTGACCGCGTCACGCTCCTGGGCTACCGCGGGACCCTGCACTGGACGGTCGAAAACGGCTCGCTGGTGATCGACGTCCCGGCCGCGGCCCGGCAGGCGGGCCGGTTCGCCTGGACGTTCAAGATCGCCTGGAGCTAAAGATCCGCGTTCTTGCCGATGTACAGCTCCGCGAACGCCGCCGCGGCCGCGGGCGAACCCAGCAGGCGACGCATCCGGGCCTCCGCGATGCGCGCCGCGAACGGGTTGTCGCCCGTGGCCGCGGTGTGGTGGAAGATGTCGGACAGCCACAGGGAAAACTCCTGGTACTGCCACACCAGCGGCAGGCACGCGGCGGAGTACCCGGCCAGCCCGGTGGGGTCGCCGGCGTACTGCGCCTGGTAGGCCTCGGCGAGCAGGAACGCGTCGTGCAGGGCGAGGTTCATGCCCTTCGCCGCGATCGGTGCGACCAGGTGCGCCGACTCGCCCGCCAGGTGCAGCCGGCCGTGCGCCATCGGCTCCACGACGTAGTTGTGCATGCCGAGGATCCGCTTCTCGATCAGCTTTCCTTCGGTGATCGGGCCGTCGGGCACGGCCAGGCGGGCCCGCAGCTCCGTCCAGACGCGCTCGTCGGGCCAGTCCGCTTCGGTTTCGCCCGCCGCGGTCTGGAGGTAGAACCGCGTCACCGCGGGCGTGCGGGCCATGTGCGCGCCGAAGCCGCGCGGGTGGATGCCGAACAGCACGCCGTCGGCCGACGGCGGCGCCTCCGCGAGCAGCGCCAGCCAGCCGATTCCGTAGTCGTGGTGGGACTTCACGGTGGATTCCGGGGGCAGGTAGCCCTGTGATACCCCGCGCGCGCCGTCGCAGCCGGCGACGAAGTCGCAGTCGAGCCGGTGCTCGCCGTCCGCGGTCCGGAACGTCACGGCGGGGGAATCCGACGTCAGGTCGTGCAGCCGGACGTCGGAGACTTCGAAGACCGCGTCGCCGCCCGCGTCGGTGTACTGCGCGAGCAGGTCGGTGACCAGGAGTTGTTGCGGGTAGACGAAATGCCGTTGCCCGGTGACGTCGCCGTAGTGGAAGGTGTGCCGCCGCCCGGCGAACCGGAACTCGAACTTCTCGTGCCGCGGTGCCGTCGCGACGAGCTGCTCGCCGAGCCCGCGCTGTTCGAGCCCGCGGACGGCCCACTCCTCGATGAACCCGGCGCGCGGCCGCTGTTCGATGAACGCCCGGCTCTCCCGTTCGAGGAGCACGCAGCCGATTCCCGCCCGCCGCAAGAGGTTCGCCACCGTGAGTCCGGCCGGGCCCGCCCCCACCACGGCCACCGCCGTGCGCCTCGCCACCATGTGCCCGAGGGTAGCGCGAACCGGGGTCAGTAGAACTGCCGCAGCTTCGGCCAGGCAGTCGACCACGGCTCGGTCAGCGTGCACAGCGAGAGAAGGGTGCCGTTCTCGTCGTTGTCGACGCCTTCGACCGTGCGGTTCTTGGCCACCGCGCGGCATCCGGTGATCAGGTGGGCCGCGGGCGAGTCGCGCTCGTGGCCTCCGACGAGCAGTACCGGGCCGACCAGCCGGTCCGGCGGCGGACCCCAGTCGGCGTAGGACATGTGCGGCGAATAGGGCTGGGGCAGCCCGCGCGCGGGTCCGTAGTGCTCGAGCGCGCCGGCCTCGCCGTAGTTCGAGGTGACGATCACGGCCGTGTCCCGCTCGGTGGCCGGGATGCTCGCCCACGCGCGGGCGACGGCGTCGGTGAACTCCGGCCAGCCGACCTGCTCGCCGGGCTCCTTGTTGACCGCCAGCACCGGGCCCAGCGCGGTGGCCGGCAGCACCGGGAGTCCGATGAGGACGGACACCGCGACGCACACCGCCGTGGCCACGCCGGTCAGGGCCCGCGCCACCGTGCCGACCCGGGCCAGCCACGCCAGTGCGGGCTCGGCACCGAGTGCCACCTGCGGCAGCAGCAGCGGCACCGAGTAGTACGGCTTCCCGCCCAGCGCCAGCAGCACGACGCAGACCACGGGGTAGGCGATCGTGAGGGCGCGGGCCCAGCGCACGCGGTCGTCGGACAACGTCCGCCGGAGCCCGGCGATCCACACCGGCACCAGCACCGGCGACAGGTAGACCAGCTGCATCGGCACGAACAGCACGCGGTTCTCCACGCCGTCGTCCTCGCTGATCCCGCCCGCGACCGTGAGCATCGGCCAGCCGTGCGAGGCCTGCCAGAGCACCGTCGGCGCGGCCAGCACGACGGCGACACCGATGCCGGCGGCGAGCCACCAGGTCCGGAACACCCGGCGCGGCCCGGCGACGGCCACTCCCACGCCGAGCCCGGCCAGCAGGAGCAGCACCAGCCACTTGTTCGCGAGGCCGACCCCGGCCGCGGCGCCGACGGCGAGCCACCACCGGCCGTCCCCGGTGCGCAGCAGCCGGAGCCCGAAGAAGGTGACGAGCGACCACAGGAACGTGTCCGCGGTGTTCGTCGCGAGCATGTGCGTCACGGCCAGCACGTACGTCGAGAGCGCGGTCGCGACCGCCGTGAACAGCTGCGCGCGGCGACCGCCGCCGAACTCGCGCGCCATCAGCGCGACGACCACCACCGTCGCCATGCCGAGCAGGGTCGCGACGACCCGCAGTCCCATCGGGGTTTCGCCGAACAGCGCCGTCGACGCGCGCGCGAGCCACGGCGTGATCGGCGGGTTGTCGACGTAGCCCCAGTCCGGCCGTTTGCCGGCGGCGACGAAATACAGCTCGTCGCGGTGGAAGCCGTAACGTCCGGACAGGACGGTCAGCACCACCGCCTGGACGATGACGACGACGCCCACCGGCAGCGCGGCGAACCGCGGCAGCGCGGACCACCGGGCCTCCGGCCCGGGCCGGGGGCTCCGCCACCCGGACCCCCGAAAAGCTCGTTGTCGACCAGCCCCCATGGCAATCCCCCTCGGCGTGCCCGGATGCTACGCCGGTGATCACGCCCGCGGGAGCGCTCCGACGTATTCGCCGCCGGCGTCGGCGACCAGCTCGGCGATCGACTGCGCGCGCCGGATCGGGGTGAACTCCACGTGTCCGCGTGCGGACACGGTGAAGCCGTGGACGGCCGGGCGCGGCAGCGTGTTGTAGGCGTAGTGCGCGCCGAAGTAGTAGGCGCCGGTGTCGTGGGCGACGACGAGGTCGCCCGGTTCCAGCAGCGGCAGCGGTCGTTCCTTCGCCAGGAGGTCGCCCGCGAAGCACAGCGGCCCGGCGATGTCCTGTGCGACGTCCGGCCCGGTCTTCGGCCGGCCCGCGGCGTCGAGCGCGGTCAGCCGCAGCGGCCAGTGCTCCGGCTGGAGCACCGTGCGGGCCGCGACCTGCGCACCCGCGTGCGTCACGGCGATGGGCCTGCCACCCGCGACCTTCGTGTACTCGACGGTGCTGACGAGGAAGCCGTTCTTGGCCAGCAGCGACCGGCCGAACTCGGTGACGAAGGTGTAGCGCCCGTCGGCGAGGGCCGGGACCTTCGCCAGCAGCGTCGCGACGTACTCGGCGTAGGTCGGGCCGGGGTCCTCGGAGGCGAAGTTCACCGGCAGCCCGCCGCCGAGGTCGAGGCTGGTGACCTGCCGGCGCCCGGCTCGGGCGTTGATCTCCTCGGCCAGCCCGTGCACGGCGGCGACGCCGTCGGCCATCAGCTCCGGCGGGCAGCCCTGCGAGCCGACGTGGACGTGCAGCCGGGTCAGCCACGGCCGCCGCGCGAAGGCCTCGACGACGCGGGTCCGGTTGTCCCGCAAGGGGATGCCGAACTTCGACGTCGTCGTCGCGGTGCTGGTGTCGCCGATCCGGCCCGCGCCGACCTGGGGGTTGATCCGCAGGCCGAGCACCGAGCGCGGACTGTCCCCCACGAGGTCGTCGAGCCGGGCCAGCTCCTGGAAGTTGTCGGCGTTGACCGCCGTGCCTTCGGCGAGGGCGTGCGCGAGCTCGGCGACGGTCTTGGCGGGGGAGTCGAGGACGAGCCGCGGACCGCGGATGCCGGCGGCTTCGGCGACGGCCGTCTCGCCCGGGCTCGCGACCTCGGCGTCGACCCCGAGGTCGGCGAGGTACCGCAGGACCGGCGCGAGTCCGCACGCCTTGGCGGCGACGGTGTGCTGGACGCGCCCGAGCGGCGCGAACGCCTTGGCCAGGTCTTCGACGGCTTCGCGGATCCCGGCCAGGTCGACGAAGCCGGCCATCGGGTCGAGGAGGTGCTGGTCCGCCGCGGCGGCGAGGGCGTGGAGCTTGCGGTCGGTGCGGTTCACCTCCCCAGTCTTGGGCCGGATCCGGCGGGCGGTCCAAGACTTCGTCCTTCCCGATCTATAGGCCGGTCCTATAGTGGCTGGGTGGACCTGCGCCGATGGCACTACTTCGCCGTGCTCGCCGAGGAGATGCACTTCACGCGGGCGGCCGCGCGGCTGTTCGTTTCGCAGCCTTCGCTGAGCCAGCAGATCCGGGCGTTCGAGGCGGAGCTGGGGGTGGCGCTGCTCGACCGTTCGGGCCCGCGGTTCGCACTGACGGAGGCGGGCCGGGTGGCGGCGGAGGAAGCGCGGGAGCTGCTCTCCCGGCTGGACCGGGCCCGCGGCGTGATCGCGGCGGCGGGCCGCGGCGACGCCGGACGGCTGCGGATCGCGTACACGCGTTCGGCACCGGGCCCGCTGGCCGGCGACCTGGTGGCGGCGTACCGCGCTGCTTACCCGGACGTCTCGCTGGCGTTGGAGACGGGGTGGACGAGCTTGAACCTGGCCCGCCTGTCGGCGGGCGAGATCGACGTGGGGTTCGTCCGGCCGCCGGTGGTGGCGCCGGGCATCGAGGTGGCGGTGGTGGGGTCGGAGGAGGTGCTGATCGCGGTGCCGTCGGACCACGCGCTGACCCGGCGGCGCGGCCGGCTGCGGCGGGAGTGGATCGCCGAGGAGCCGGTGGTGTTCTGGCCGCGCGAGAACGGCCCTGGCCAGTACGACGCGATCAGCGCGCAGGTCTGGCCGGGCGGGGTGCCGCGGATCGTCCGGGAGGAGCCGGAGGACGAGCAGCTGATGCGCGCGGTCGCGGAGGGAGCGGGGATCGCGGCGGTGCCGGAGCACCGCGCGCGCGGGTTGAAGCGGCGCGGAGTGGTCCTGCGGCGGGTGGCGGAGCCGGTGCCGGTGATCGACCTGGGGGTGGCTTGGCGGGCCGGGACGGCGGCGCCGGTGGTGCGGGCGTTCGTGGAAATGGCGCGCGGCGCGCAGGGGTAGGCGCGGCCAGGACTGCTCAGCGCCGGTCCGGACGACAACTCCTCCGCGCGCCGACCGCGAAGCCGCGCGGGCCCCTCTCGGCGACCCGGATCACCCGGGCAGGGGTACCCGCGCGGCGTATGATCGCGGGCGGACAGGAGGGTTTCGCATGCCAGGCCACGAAGTCACCGACCGCATCGCCGACCTGATCGACGAGGAGCACCGCCTGCGCACGGGCGCCCTCCACCACGGTGGGCTCACGCCCGCCGAACGCCTCCGGCTCAAGGACCTCGAACGCCAGCTCGACGAGGCCGTCGACCTCCTCCACCGCCGCCAGGCCCTATCCGCCTTCGACGACGACTGACGGCGACCGGACGACTGACCGCGCCCATCGGCAACCGCCAACGCTCGTCGACCGGACAAGTCGGCTCAGCTGTGCCGCAGCAAGGCTCCGAAGCCCTCCCAGAGATCCAGGCGCTCGTCCAGCACCACGACCTCCGCACCGGTGGCGACCGCCGCGAACGGGATCGCCTCGTCCGCCCGGCGCTGCTCCGGATCGGCGACGCCGAGCGCCTGCAACCCGGCCTTGCCCACCGCCACCTGCGTGGGCTCCGGCCCGGCGAACACCGACGTGGCGCCGGGGGAGCCGACGAGCAGGGTGGCCACGTTGGCCTCGGCCAGCGCCGTCGTCACGGCTTCGAGGCCGCTGACCGCCAATCCCGACTCACGGCCCGACTCCGCCCGGAACTTCTCGGCCACGTCGTCCAGGCTCGCCAGCCGGCGGCCGGCCAGCAGCTCGTGGACCCGGCGGTCCAGCTCCTCGCGGGACGAGCCCGGCGCGCGGCTGCCGCCCTCGACCTCGGTGGTGATCCGGCGGACCGGCTCCGGCAGCCGTTCGTGCAACGCCGTGCGCGCCTGTACCTCGCCGGCCAGGACGACCAGCTCGGCTCGGGAGCGCTCGGCTGCCTTCGCGACGTGTCGCGCGATCTCCTCGAAGTTCTGCCGGGCCGTCTCGCCGGTCTGCTTGTCGCGGTGCGCCGGACCGCTGCCGCCCTGGACCTCGAGCGGGTCCACGCCTTCGACCGTCTCGGTGCGCGGCGTGCCCCGGCCGTGCTCGGTGACTTCGGCGCCGACCTGGTCGGTCACGACGACGAGGTACGGCAGCGTCTCCGCCTCGTGCGTCGCGAGCGGGAGCAGGTACGGCAGCGCCGAGAACCGGACGATCTGCTCCGGCGGCGGCGCGGCCAGGCGCCGGTCGAGCAGCACCGAGCCGTGCGCGGCGACGATGCTGCGGCCAGCCTTGCCGACCGGCGGCTCGCTGCCGACGACGGCCTGCAGGACGGCGTGCACCGTCTCGGCGTCGGCCCGTTGGTCGCTCAAAGCCGCTTCGATCTCCTTCAGCCGGATCGTGAGCTGCTTGGCGGCGTCTTCGGTGTCGTGCGACTCGTCGAAGTGCACGGATGCGAACGGCCCGCCGGCCGTGGTGAGGTCGCGCAACGCGGATGTGTCCACAAGGGACTCCCTTCAGCGTTTGGTGGGCAACAGCTCCTGGAGCTTGGTCTTCATGCCCTGGGTGAACAGGTGCCAGGCGTTCGGGTCGCCCTTCAGCACCGCTTCGGTCATCGACTTCAGCTGCTCGGCCGTGGCGTGCGGCGGGATCGGCGGGACCTCGGGGTCGCACCGCACGTCGAGCACCGTCGGCACGCCGGCGCCGAACGCGGCCGACCACGCGTCGCCGAGCTGGTCCGGGTCGTCGACGGCGATGCCGCGCAGCCCGATGCCGCGCGCGAAGTCCGCATAGGACACTTCGGGCAGCGACTGCGACGCCTCGAACTTGGGTGCGCCGCCCATCGCCCGCAGCTCCCAGGTGACCTGGTTGAGGTCGCCGTTGTGGAACACGCAGATCACCAGCCGCTGGTCGGCCCAGAGCTCCCGGTAACGGGCGATGGTCAGCAGCTCCGCCATGCCGTTCATCTGCATGGCGCCGTCCCCGGTCAGTGCGACGACGGGCCGGTCGGGATGGGCGAACTTGGCGCCGATCGCGTACGGCACCGCCGGGCCCATGGTCGCCAGCGTTCCGGACAGTGAAGAGCGCATCCGGCCGCGGATCCGCAGGTTGCGGGCGTACCAGTTGGTGGCCGAGCCGGAGTCGGCGGTGACGATCGCGTCGTCGGGGATCCGCTCGGACAGCTCGTGCACGATCCGCATCGGGTTGACCGGGTCGGCTTCCAGCATCGCCTGCCGCACCACGGTCTCGTGCCACTCGGCGACGTTGTGCGCCACCTTGCCCTGCCACGACGTGTCGCTCTTGCGCTCCAGCAGCGGCAGGAGCCGTTCGAGGGTGCTCTTGGCGTCGCCGAGCAGGTTCACCTCGGTGGGGTAGCGCAGGCCGAGGAACCGCGCGTCGACGTCGATCTGGACCGCCCGCGCCCGCCCGAACTCGGGCAGGAACTGGGAGTACGGGAAGCCGGACCCGACGATGACCAGCGTGTCGCAGTCGCGCATCAGCTCGTAGCTGGGCCGGGTGCCGAGCAGCCCGATCGCCCCGGTCACGTACGGCAGGTCGTCGGGCAGGACGTCCTTGCCCAGCAACGCCTTCGCGATCCCGGCGCCGGTCAGCTCGGCGAACTCGCGCAGCTCGGTGACGGCGTTGCGGCCGCCCTGGCCGACGAGCACCGCGACGCGCTCGCCCGCGTTGATCACTTCGGCGGCCCGCGCCAGCTCGTCCGCGGGCGGCACGACGCTCGCCCGCGGGTGGAACGGCGGGCTGGACGGCACCTGCTTGAACGCGTGCTGCGGCGCCGAGTATGTCTCCTCCTGCAGGTCGGCGGGGATGATCACCGCCGTCGGCGCGCGCTGCGCGATCGCGGTGCGCATCGCCCGGTCGAGCGCGTTGGGCAGCTGCTCGGGCACGTTGACCTCGACGAGGTACTCGCTCGCGACGTCCTTGAACAGCGCCTGCAGGTCGACTTCCTGCTGGTAGCTGCCGCCCATCGCGCTGCGCGCGGTCTGCCCGACGATCGCCACCACCGGGACGTGGTCCAGCTTCGCGTCGTAGAGGCCGTTGAGCAGGTGGATCGCGCCGGGACCGGACGTCGCCATGCAGACGCCCGGCTTGCCGCTGAACTTCGCGTACCCGACCGCGGCCAGGGCCGCCATCTCTTCGTGGCGCGCCTGGACGAACCGGGGTGCGTCATCCGCCTTGCCGAACGCGGTGACGAGTCCGTTGATCCCGTCACCGGGATAGGCGAAGACCTGGTCGACGTCCCATTCTCGTAATCGGGCCAGTAGGTGGTCGGCAACGGTTTCGCTCATGCGCGGCGGTTACCGCCCGTGTCGCGCGGCTAAACGTCGCCCAGCGCCGCCCGGACGGCCGCCACGACGTCCGGGTGGCCGAGCGGCAGCGGGTCTTCGGCGTCCGCCGAGAGCACCTGCACATCCGTGCCCGCTTCGCGCACCTTCGTCACGACGTCGTCGCGCCCGGCCGGCGCGGCTGAGTCCGAGTCCGGGTCGACCAGCAGCAGGAACGTGGCCGCGCCCGGGTGGCGCTCGATGAACTGCAGCGCGGTGGCCGCGGACGAACCGCCGGCCACGACGGCGATCTCCGGATCGCCCGGCCCGTGGTCGCCGAGCAGGTCGTCTGCCTCGCCGAGGGCACCGCCGGCGGGCACCCGGCACCAGAAGACGCCACGCCGCTCGGCCAGCGGCCGCCAGGTCGCGGGCAGCCCGTCGTGCTTCCCGGCGCCCGCCGGGTCGAGGACGATCACCTTCGGCCCGGACGGGTCGCCGGCGGTGACGACGGACGGGCCTTCGGCGCGGGCGGAATCCGATGCGGCGGTCATGGGTTTTCCCTTCAGCGCCGGGGGAGTTCGGGGGAGTCGGTGTCGAGCGGCACCGCGCCGGAGCGGACCAGTCCCAGCTGGACGGTCTGGCGGCCGGTCAGCCGGTCCAAGATCCAGTCGACGGCCGTGCGCACGCGGTTCCCGGGCATCGCCATCAGGTGGTAGGCGCGGGTCACGACCTTCGCCGGCAGCCCGGAGAGCGGGATGTGCAGCGGGTTCGCCGCGGCGGCGCCGGCACCGAGGTCGACGACGAAACCGAGGTCGTGGTGCCGGTAGGTACCGGTCCGGCCATAGCCGAGTGAGGCCGCGACGTTGCGCCCGGCGAGCTTCCCCTGCCGCTCGGCGTGCTGCGCGGTCATCGCGGTGTACTGGCCGGGCCGGGTGAGGTCGGGCACGGCGGCCGCGTCACCGCAGGCGAAGACGTCGTCGTGGCCGGGGACGACGAGCTGTTCGTTCACGCAGAGGCGGCCCTTCGCCGTCTCGAGCCCGATGTCGGCCACCAGCGGGTCCGGCCGCACGCCGACGCACCACACGAGGGTCCGGGTCGGCACCGGCTCGCCGTTCGTCAGCGTGACGCCCTTGGCGTCGGCGTGGTCCACCGAGGTTTTCATCAGCACCTCGACGCCGCGGGCGCGCAGCACCTCGTCGGCGGTCTTCCCCAGCCGCTTGCCGAGCTCGGGGAGCACCCGCTCGGCGACGTCGAGCAGCAGCCAGCGGATCTTCTGCCCGGCCAGCTCGGGGTGGCGCGCGGCGAGGGCGTCGGTGAACGCCGGGCCCTGCGCGGCGACCTCGGTCCCGGTGTAGCCGGCACCGACGACGACGAATGTGCAGCGCGCGTCGCGTTCGGCGGGGTCCTCGGCCGCGGCGGCGAGCTCGATCTGGCGCGTGATGTGGTCGCGCAGGTACAGCGCCTCGGGCACACCGCGGAACCCGTGCGCGTACTCCGGGACGCCCGGGATCGGCAGGAGCTTGTTGACGCTGCCCGCGGCGAGCACCAACCGGTCGTACCCGATCCGGTGATCCTGGTCCTCCGGATCCGTGTAGGTGACTTGGCGAGCGTCGAAGTCGACGCCGGTGGCGGTACCGAGCACCAGGCGGACACCGGGCAGGGTCTCGGGGAGCGAAACCGTCACGCGCCGCGGGTCGAGGATCCCGGCCGCCACCTCCGGCAGGAGCGGCAGGTAGAGGAAGTAGTCCGTGGGGTTGAGCACGACCACTTCGACGTCCTCACCGGCCGTCTTGCGCAGGCTCTTGGCCGCGTGGTAGCCGGCGAATCCACCGCCGACGATGACGACTCGCATGGAGCTCCTTCCAGGCCGGATTGCGGTCTTCCGGCGATTACCCGAGGTCAGCGCGGGGAAACCCGCGGGGTTGACCTGGGGGCCCAGGGGCGTACGGTCAGAGGCGTTGGCTGTTGTTCAGAATCACGTGCTCCGGTCAGCGCCCCTGCACGCTGCGTTAGGGAGCGCCATGTACTGCTTTCGCACGATCGACGAACCGTCCGGCCTGACCTACACCACCACAGAGCGACCGGGCGGCGTCCGCGTGGTCACCATAGTCGGTGACGTCGACGCCGCCACTGTCGAAACCTTCGACGAAGCCCTCGCCACCGGCGAGCGGCTGGTCGTCGATCTGACCCGCGTCGCCTTCCTCGGCTGCGCCGGTGTCCGGTCCCTGCTCGCGGCGAACAACCGCGCGCGCCTTGCCGTCGTCCTCGGCGGCCACGCCGTCACCCGCTCGCTGGAGGCCACCGGCGCGGACGTGCTGCTGGAGATCCACCCCCGGGTCGGCGCCGCGCTCGCGGACCTGACCCCGGTCGCCGAGCCCGGCCGGGAGGCGTGACCGCCCGCCGGTCCCGCCTCCCGCCGTCCACTGTGGACAGTAAAGACCCTGTGGTCAGTCGTCCGGCCAGTCGCCCGTGGCTTTCTCGTAGCCGATGGCGCCGGCCCGCTCGGTCGCGGCCTTGACCGCGGCGAAGATCGCGCCCTGCACCGCCGCCGCGATGATCACCTGTCGCCAGGTGTAGTCGCGGTCGGTGGCGTCGGGCGCGTCTTCCTCGCCCGCGACGCGCTTCCAGACCTGCTTGAACGCCTGGCCGGCGAGGATGCCGCCGAGCGCGCCCACCACCCAGCTCAGCGGCTTGTACAGCACCTTGTTCACGAGTCGCTCCTCCGTCGCAGGATCAGCCGGATCACGATCACCAGGCCCAGCACCCCGGCGAAGATCGGTACCGGGTTGCTGCGCACGACGTCGGCGCCCTGGCGGAACTTGACCGCGGTGGGCTCGTTCGTCACGTCGGCGACCTTCGCGGTCGCCTGGTCGAGCTTCTCGTCGACGTTTTCCTTGACCCGGGTCTTCACGTCGAGCTTCTGCCCGAGCGCTTCCAGCGTTTCGGTCAGCTCTTCGCGGGTGGTGTCCCGGTCGAGCCGCGCCTCTTCGGCGTTCTTCGGGAAGTCCCCGCTCATGTGTGCACTCCCTGTTTCACGGTTTCCACGTCTTCGCGGACGCCGCTGATGGCTTCTTCGGGCACCGGTGGCACGCCCTGCGTGACTTCCTTCTTGCCGACCAGCGCGGCGATCCCGGCGACCAGGAACAACGCGACCGCGACGATCACCGCGGCCAGCCAGCCGGGTACGACGAGCGCGAGCGCCAGCACGGCGGCCGCGACCAGCGTGGCGGCGCCGAACAGCGCGAACAGGCCCGCCGCGCCGAACAGCCCGGCACCGAGGCCCATCTTCTTGCCCTTGCGCTGCAGTTCGAAGACCGCGAGCCGCATCTCGTCCCGGACGAGCCGCTTGACCTCGCCGGTCAGGTCCGTCACCAGCTCGCCGACCGAGCGGTCGGCCGCCGGCTGCTTGTTGACTTCTTCGATCACGGAACACCTCCTTGCCTGGCCGCCGTGTACCCACTGGGCCCGGGGTCAACCACGCCGGGTTTGACCGGTGCGGCACCGGGTAGGCGGTTTCCCGGTCGCCGGCCCCGGTCCGGGAGCACGCCGGCGCACCCCCCAGCGCCACACGAACGGGTGACGCGGCGAGGCGGGAACGCACCGCGGTGTTTCGCGTCCGGGGGCCTCGGGTAGGCGGCAAGCATGACTTCCCCCGACGTCCCGGCCGTGGAACTGAACAACGGCGTGCGGATCCCGCAGTTCGGGTTCGGCGTGTTCCAGATCCCGCCCGAGGAGACCGCCCAGGCCGTGCGGACCGCGCTGGAGGCCGGCTACCGCCACATCGACACGGCGCAGATGTACCGCAACGAACAGGGAGTCGGCGCCGGCATCGCGGAGTCGGGGATCCCGCGCGAAGACGTGTTCGTCACGACGAAGCTGGCGAACGACGCGCACGGCCACGACAACGCCATCACCGCGCTCGAGGGCAGCCTGCAGCGCCTGGGCTTCGACTACGTCGACCTCTACCTGATCCACTGGCCGTTGCCCCACAAGAACAACTACGTCGCGACGTGGCGGGGCTTCGAGGACATCCTGCGGGCGGGCAAGGCCTGCGCCATCGGCGTCTCGAACTTCCAGCCCGCGCACCTCGACCGGCTCGCCGAGGAGACCGGCACCGTGCCCGCGGTCAACCAGATCGAGCTGCACCCGGCGTTGCAGCAGACCGAACTGCGCGCCTACCACCGGGAGCACGGCATCGCCACCGAAGCCTGGAGTCCCTTGGCCCAGGCCGAAGTCCTCTCGGACCCGGTGCTCACCGACCTGGCCGAGAAGCACGGCCGGACCGCCGCGCAGGTGGTGCTGCGCTGGCACATCCAGCTCGGGAACATCGTCTTCCCCAAGTCGTCTTCGCCGGAGCGGATCAAGCAGAACATCGACGTCTTCGGCTTCGAGCTCGACGACGAGGACATGACGGCGATCGGCAAGCTCGACGCCGGCCGGCGCACCGGGCCGGACCCGGAGACCTTCACGGGGTGACCGCGGCGTTTCCCTCCGCAACCGCCCGGGTACCTCACCCGGAGAGGTCCCCCTGGAAGGAGCATCCGGCATGAGCACCAACGCGTACCTGTCGTTTCTCGTGATCGGGGTGGTGCTGGTCCTGGTCGACGGGCAGATCATCTACCGCAGCGGACGCCGTTACCTGGAGAACTCCTACGGCGACCCGGCGGCGGGTGCGTCGATGACCCGGCTGGTCACAGTGCTGTTCCACCTCGCGACGCTGGGCATCCTGGCCCTCATGTCGACCATCGACCTCGGCGACGGCATCCCCGGCGTCGTCAAGCGCGTCGGCGTTCTGCTGCTGATCCTGGCCATCGCCCACGCGATCACGCTCGCCGTTCTGTCCCGCATCCGCGGCGAGCAGGAGGTGGAGGCGGTCGTCCAGCGCGGCCCCCGGCCGCAGCAGCGGGTGGAACCCGAGCCGCAGCGCCCGACCGTGACGCCGGCGCCGGGTCAGCCGGGTACCTACCCGGACGTCAGCCCGTCGCTGGAGAACCGGTCCCCGTACTCGGCTTCGTAACCGGATTCCGGTCCGAGGGCGGCTCTTTCCCGGGAAAGTGCCGCCCTTGTCCGTGCCCGGGGCCTCAGCGGTCCGCCGGCAGCTCCACCTCGGTGTGGCGGGTGGCGAGCGTCCGGGCCAGGTCGGCCAGCTTGACGTTCAGGTCCTGGGACGCGCGGCGCAGCACATCGAACGCTTCGTCGGCGGTGATGCCGCGGCGCTGCATCAGGATGCCCTTCGCCTGGCCGATCACGTCCCGGCTCTCGACCGCGCGGCGCAGGTGCTCCGCCTCCAGTTCGGCCGCCACGACGGCCTCCGTGTGCGCCAGCGCCAGGGACGCGTGGGTCGCCAGCAGGAGCGCGAGGTCGATCGCCGCGCCGTCGAACGCACCCGGCCGGCTCGAGTAGATGTTGAGCGCACCCGAGCGCCGCGGCGGACGGGCGTCGGGGAGCAAGGCCGTCGCCAGCACCGAGTGGTACCCGTGGCCGGCCGTGGCCGGACCGAACGACGGCCAGCGCGGGTCGCGGCCGACGTCCTGCGACCAGGCGATGGCCGGCCCGTCCGGGCGCGCCGACTCGACGCACGGCCCCTCGCCGTGGTCGTACTGCACCTGGTCCAGCCGCACCGCGACCGGGTCGGTCTCCACCGGCGTGTGGTACCGGCCGTCGGGTTCCCGCAGGGTGACGCTGACCAGGTCGGCGTCCGGGACGAGCGCGCTCGCGGCGCCGACGACGAGCCGGAGCACGCCCCCGACGGTCGGGGTCACGTCGAGCAGCGTGCGCGTGAGATCGGCGAACTGCCGCGCCAGCGGCCCGGCCGGTTCGATACCGTCCTGCGCGAACCCGGCGCGTTCCCGCGCCCACTCGTCTTCGTCGATGCTCATGCGTCTCCGTCGTCTTCGAGATGTACCCCCATTCAACCCGATGCCGATGCTCAACCGGGCGAGCCGGCCGCGTGGCGCAGCGCGGCTCGCGCCCGGTCGACGAAGCCCGGGCCCGGCCACAGCTGGTCGGCCTGAGGCATGCGGTCGGACAGGTCCGGGTGCGGCAGCGTCGCCGCGGCGTCCCGGGCCGCCGTGACCTCCTTGCCCAGCTCGGCGCGCCGCTCCGGCGAACACGTGAGCCGGACCTGCCGCACCGCCTCCGGGCCCTCTTCCCGGACGTGCCGGCGCACGGCGCGGATCAGCCCGCCCAGGAGGCGCTCGAACCGGGTCTCCTGCGGTCCGACGCCCTCCAGCTCGCGCATCAGGCCGTCCGCCTCCGCGAGGTCGCCTTCGCCATCGACAAAGGACTCTTCGGCGACGGCGTGGCGGACGACCTCCGCGATCAGGTGGTCGGCGAGGTCCTTGCGGTTCTCGGGGCTGCCCTGGCCGAGCTCGAGCTCGGTGCACAGCCGGTCCAGTCTCCGGTGGTCGCCGGCGAGGACGGTGGTCAGGTCGGTTGCGGGCTGGCTGCCGTTCATGCACGCTCCTGGTCCGGACTCGGGTTTTCCCGGACCGGATACCCGCTGCCCGGCGGCCGAATCCCGTGTCGGCCCGGTGCCCGCCGGGTACCCGCCGGGGGAATCGGCCCCGAAGGAGGATGACCATGGCAGCGCCGTCGTCGGTGATCGAGCGCGAACGCAAGTACGAGATCGTGGCGGGCAGTGGAGTGCCCCGGCTCGTCGGCGTCGCGGGCGTCGAGACGCAGGACGACCCGGTCGAACAGATCCTCGACGCATCCTACTACGACACCGAAACCTTCCGGCTGGCGCGCGGCGGCATCACGCTGCGGCGCCGCGTCGGCGGGCACGACGCGGGCTGGCACCTCAAGCTGCCGGTCTCCGCCGACGAGCGGCAGGAGATCCAGCTGCCGCTGGGCGGCGACCCGAACAAGGTCCCCGGACGGCTGCGCCGGCTCGTGCGCGCCTACACGCTGGGGGAGAAGCTGGTGCCGATCGCGCACCTGCGCACCGACCGGTTCGCCCACCGGCTGGCCGACGGCGACGGCCGGACCGTCGCGACCCTCACCGACGACCACGTGACGGGCGAAGCCGGTGGCGAGAGCGCGCGGCTCGACGAGTGGCGCGAGCTGGAGCTGGAACTCGATCCCGCGACCGACCCGGGCCGGCTCGAGGACTTCGACCGGGCCCTCGGGGAAGCCGGCGCCTCGGCCTCGCCGTGGCCGTCGAAGCTGCGGCGCCTGATCGGCGACCGCGTCCCCGCGCCGCCCCGCGGCCGCAAGAAGCCGACGGCGGGCGACGTCGTGCTGACGTCGCTGCGCGAGCACTACGCCCGGCTGCGCCGCGCCGACGTCGGGGTGCGCCTGGACGTCGAGGACTCCGTCCACCAGATGCGCGTCGCGACCCGGAAGCTGCGCAGCTCGCTGAAGACGTTCGGGTCCGTCGTGGACGAGGACGAGACGCTCACGGCCGAGTTGAAGTGGCTCGGGCAGCAGCTGGCGCCGGCCCGCGACGCGGAGGTCAGCGAGCGGCGGCTGCGCGAGCAGCTCGACGAGATCCCGTCCGAGCTGGTGTTCGGGCCCCTGCGGCAGTACCTCACCCGCTACTTCGCCCGCGAGGCCGAGGAGGGGCGAACCCGGGCGATGGCGGCGCTGACCGGCAAGCGGTACCGGACCCTGCTGCGCACGCTGGACACCCTGGTGGAGAACCCGCCGCTCACCCGCCGGGCGCGCAAGCCGGCGAAGTCCGCCTTGCGCAAGCCCGTGCGCAAAGCCGCCGCGAAGCTGCGCCGGGCCGAAGCGGCGACGCGCGGGCTGACCGGCCACGAGCTCGAGACCGCACTGCACGAGGTCCGCAAGAAGGCGAAGCGGGCCCGCTACGCCGCCGACACCGTCAAGCCGGTCTACGGCAAGAAGCTGCGGCAGTGGCGCAAGAACGTCAAGACCGTCCAGGGCACGCTGGGCGAGCACCAGGACACCGCGGTCGGCCGGGACGTCCTGCACCACCTCACCATCGCCGGACACGGCGAAGGGCAGAACACGTTCACGTTCGGGCTGCTCTACGAGCGGGACGCCGAGAGGGCGGAGAAGCTGCGCCGGCGGTTCGCGGGGGAGTGGCGGCGGCTCCGGAAGGGCGAGCGGCCGGGCTGGCTGCGCTGACGCCGTCCGGGAGGCCGGGAACGACCTGGTCAGGACGCCGGATGTCATGAACGAGCCCGTTCATGACATCCGGGTCTAGCCTTCGCCGGTGAGCTTCCCGCGGAGCTGCTCCAGGGTCTGCGACAGCAGCCGGGAGACGTGCATCTGGGAGATGCCGACGCGGTCGGCGATCTGCGTCTGGGTCAGCCCGCCGAAGAACCGCATCACGAGGATCGCGCGCTCGCGCGGCGGCAGCTCCTGGAGCAGCGGCTGGAGGGCCTCGTGGTTCTCGACCATGGTCATCTCGTGGTCGGGTTCCCCCATGGTGTCCGCCAGCGACAGCGCCTCGGCGTCGTCGTGCACCGGCTTGTCGACGGACAGGGCCTGGTAGGCGTTGCCGGCCAGCAGCCCTTCGCGGACCTCGTCGACGTCCAGGCCGAGGTGCTCGGCCAGCTCGGTCGGGGTGGGCGCGCGACCCAGGCGCTGGGACAGCGCGGCCGAACCCTGGCTCAGGGACAGGTGCAGCTCCTTGAGCCGGCGCGGGACCCGCACCGACCAGCCGGTGTCCCGGAAGTGCCGCCGCACCTCGCCCATGATCGTCGGCACCGCGAAGGACAGGAAGTCGTGGCCGCGGGCGGGGTCGAACCGGTCGACCGCGTTGATCAGGCCGATCCGGGCCACCTGCACCAGGTCTTCGCGGGGCTCGCCGCGGCCCGAGAACCGGGTGGCGATGTGCTCGGCGAGCGGCAGCAGCTCGGTCACCAGCCTGCTGCGGACGACCTCGCGCCGCGGGTCGTCGGGGCCGAGGGAGCCCAGCTCCTCGAACAGCGGTTCGCAGTGGGCGTATTCATCCGGGCGGTGCAGGACGGTTTTGCGTTCGGTGCTCACGCGCTCGTTCCCGCGTTGAGCACCAGCTCGATCGTGACGATGCCCGCACCCCCGCCGGGGAGGACGTCGCAGTGCGCGGTCACCGAACCACTCAGCGTGGTCAGCACGTGCCAGCCGAAGGTGCGGTCGCTCGGCGGTCGCGGGTCGCTGGAGCGCGTCGAGATCGTCACGTGCAGGCCGTCGGGGCCCTGCCGGAAGCGGCAGTGCAGCTGGGAGCCCAGCTCGGCCAGCTGCACGAGCTGGGCGCAGGCCTCGTCGACGGCCATCTTGGCGTCGGCGATGGCGTCCAGCCCGAAGTCGGCGCGCGAGACCACGCCGTGGGTGAGCATGCGGACGAGGGGGATCTGCTCGGCCATCGCGGGCAGCCGCAGCTCCACCAGTTCCTCGAGCAGCTCTTCCAGCGTCGGCTTGCCGCCGTGCGAGCTACCGCTTCGTGTTTCTTCCATGCCGGAGGTACTACCCATCTGGGCGAATGACGACACTTCGTGGCCAGGGATTTCCGGTTTCGTCACCGGCCCAGCGCCCGTTCGAGTTCCTTCTTGGTCATTTTCGAGCGCCCATCGATGTTCTTCTTCTTCGCCTCGTTGTAGAGCTGGTCCTTGGTCGGGCCCCCGGGACCCTTGCGGTTGCCGGACCGTTCGCCGCCGCGCTGCTGGGGCGACTTGTCCTCGATCGACGTCCGGCTGGCCTCGCGAGACTCGCCCGCCTGCGCACGGTTCTTGTTCACCGTGCGGGCCGCGATCTCCTTGGCCCGTTCCGGGCCGGCCCCACGGTCCTCGGCCGAGTCCTTGACGTGCTCGTACTGGCGCTCGCGCTTCTTGCTCCACGACTGAGGCATGACCGCTCCCTTCGACTGCGTGGACGGGGTACCCGGTTGATCATCGGGTAAACGCCACTTCCGGGCGGTGGGCGGCCGGTTACCCGACCGGGGAGCGGGTACGCGGGGTGGGAGCGAAAGGAGGCGCCGATGCGGATCGGGTACACGCTGATGACCGAGCAGGCCGGGCCGAACGAACTGGTCCGGTTCGCCGCCGGTGCGGAACAGGCCGGTTTCGACTTCGAGGTCATGAGCGACCACTACTCGCCCTGGCTGGCCGAGCAGGGGCATTCGCCCTACGCCTGGAGCGTGCTGGGCGCCGTCACGCAGGTCACCGACCGCGCCGAGCTGATGACGTTCGTGACCTGCCCGACCATGCGCTACCACCCGGCGGTGGTCGCGCAGAAGGCGGCGACCGTGCAGGCGCTCTCGGGTGGCCGGTTCACCCTCGGGCTCGGGGCGGGGGAGAACCTCAACGAGCACGTCGTCGGCCGCGGCTGGCCGCCGGCGAACGTCCGGCACGACATGCTCGCCGAAGCCCTGCAGATCATCGGCGGCCTGTTCGACGGCGGGTACTTCGACTACGAGGGCAAGCACTTCCGCGTCGACTCGGCGAAGCTGTGGGACCTGCCGGAGCAGCGGACGCCGATCGGCGTCGCGGTGTCCGGCTCGCAGTCGATCCGGCGGTTCGCCCCGGTGGCCGACGCCATGGTCGCCGTCGAGCCGAAGGCCGAGCTGGTGAGCGAATGGGACGCGACGAAGCCGGGTCCCCCGACCCGCAAGATCGCCCAGCTGCCGGTGTCGTGGGGCACCGACCGCGACGCCGCCGTGAAGCGCGCGCACGAGCAGTTCCGCTGGTTCGCCGGGGGCTGGAAGGTCAACGCCGAGCTGCCCGGCCCGGCCGGGTTCGCCGGGGCCACGCAGTTCGTCCGCGAGGACGACGTCGCCGGCTCGATCGCCTGCGGCCCGGACGTCGAGCCGATCGTCGCAGGCGTCCGCGAGTTCGAGAAGGCGGGCTTCACCGACGTCGCCCTGATCCAGATCGGTGGCGACCAGCAGGAAGGCTTCCTGGACTTCGCCGAAAAGGAGCTGCTCCCGGCGTTGCGGGAGTAGCTCCACCCGTTCGGGGTAACGCGGATCTATGCCGGCAGGAGTAAGACGCGCAGTACGGACAGTCCGGCGACGGGAGTTGCGGATGACCGACGTGAAGCCGACCCTCCAGGCGGTACCGCTGGCGGTGGCGCGGCGGGGCCCCAAGGGCGGGACCCTCCTGGCCCTGCTGCGCACCACCGACCCGAAGCAGATCGGGTTGCTGTACCTGACGACGTCGTTCGCCTTCTTCATGGCGGGCGGCGCGATGGCGCTGCTGATGCGCGGCGAGCTGGCCCGGCCGGGGCTGCAGTTCCTGTCGCCGGAGCAGTACAACCAGCTGTTCACCATGCACGGCACGATCATGCTGCTGCTCTACGCCACCCCGAATCTCTTCGGGTTCGCGAACTACATCCTGCCGCTGCAGATCGGCGCGCCGGACGTCGCGTTCCCGCGGCTCAACGGCTTCGCTTACTGGCTCTACCTGTTCGGCGGGCTGATCGTCATCAGCTCGTTCCTCACCCCGGGCGGCGCGCCCGACTTCGGCTGGACGGCCTACACCCCGCTGTCCAACGCCATCCACTCGCCGGGCATCGGCGGCGACCTGTGGATCATGGGCCTGATCGTGTCCGGGCTCGGCACCATCCTGGGTGCGGTCAACATGGTCACCACGATCGTGTGCCTGCGCGCGCCCGGGATGACGATGTGGCGGATGCCGATCTTCACCTGGAACATCCTGTTCACCGCGGTCCTGATCATGCTGGCGTTCCCGATCCTCACCGCGGCGCTGTTCGGCCTCGAAGCGGACCGCCGGCTCGGGGCGCACGTGTTCGACCCCGAAAACGGCGGGGCGATCATGTTCCAGCACCTGTTCTGGTTCTTCGGCCACCCCGAGGTCTACATCGTGGCGCTGCCCTACTTCGGGATCGTCACCGAGATCGTGCCGGTGTTCAGCCGGAAACCGCTCTACGGCTATCGGCTGATGGTGTTCGCGACCGTCGCGATCACCGGCCTGTCGGCGGTGGTGTGGGCGCACCACATGTTCGCCACCGGCGCGGTGCTGCTGCCGTTCTTCTCGATCATGACCTTCCTCATCGCGGTGCCGACCGGGATCAAGTTCTTCAACTGGATCGGCACGATGTGGAAGGGGCACCTGACCTTCGAGACGCCGATGCTGTGGTCGGTCGGCTTCATGGTCACCTTCCTGTTCGGCGGCCTCACCGGCGTGATCCTGGCGTCGCCGCCGCTGGACTTCCACGTCACCGACTCGTACTTCGTCGTCGCGCACTTCCACTACGTGCTGTTCGGCACGATCGTGTTCGCGACGTTCGCCGGGATCTACTTCTGGTTCCCGAAGATGACCGGCCGGATGCTCGACGAGGGGCTCGGCAAGTGGCACTTCTGGACGACGTTCATCGGCTTCCACACCACGTTCCTCATCCAGCACTGGCTGGGTGACGAGGGCATGCCCCGCCGGTACGCGGACTACCTGACCTCGGACGGTTTCACGACCCTGAACACGATCTCGACGATCGGCGCGTTCATCCTCGGCGCGTCGACGCTGCCGTTCATCTGGAACGTCGTGAAGAGCTACCGCTACGGCGAGCGGGTCCTGGTCGACGACCCGTGGGGCTTCGGCAACAGCCTCGAATGGGCGACGACGTGCCCGCCGCCGCGGCACAACTTCCTGGACCTGCCGCGCATCCGGTCGGAGCGGCCCGCGTTCGAGCTGCACCACCCGGAGGCGGTCGAGCGGATGGCGGAGGAGCGGCACGTGCGCTCCAAGCGGGCCCAGGCCCGGGCACTGGACCGGGCCGCGAGTCCGTCCGGAGCGCGGGAGGGGCACGCGGGCGCGGCGGGTTCGTCGCGCTGACGCGCCGGTCGCTCAGGCCGGCGCGGGCTCCGGACGCAGCGCGGCGACGGTGAGGCGCCGGTCGGCCTCCGTCACCCGCAAGGCCCGGCGGACCATCGGGTTCGGTCCGGTGACGACCAGCAGGTCCGTGCCGCTCTGCTCGGCCTGCAGCGCCGCGTGCAGCAGCATCCGGACGCCCGCCACGCCGAGGAAGTCCACTTCGGACAGATCGAGGGTCAGCCGCTCCGGCGTCGCCCACAGGCGGTCCGAAACGAGGGCGGCCAGATCGCCGGCCGTCGCGGTGTCGAGGGCGCCACGGGCGGTGATCAGCACCGCGTGCGGAGCGGGCCACGACGTGCGTAGCCGCAGGGCGGGATTTCGTGGTCGGGGAAGCATCATGCGGTTCGCCGCCGTCCTGGTGTGGCGCGGGGCCGCAGCGCCGCGCCCGAGGGGTTTCCGAGCCGGCTGCTGTGCTGAACCGATACCCGAGCCCAACCGTGGGCGAGCGGCCCGCAACCGTCGTTGCTCCGAACGGGCGTGTGGCGCGCCGCGGCGGTGACCGCTTGTGCCCGTGCCGACGAGGATGCAGTAATCTCGCGCTGGACCCGTTAAAGCGCTAGCGGCCCACTAGTGGCGCGCGCCCGGGTCCTCCCTGGTTCTTAGCGCCCTGAGCACAAGAAGAGGGGCGTCACCAGGATGACGGGCGGCGATGAGCAGCTCACCGCGCGGTTGGACGAAGTCACGGTAGCGATGGAATCGCTGACCGCGATGCTGGACTCGGAGCTCGATCTGGGCCAGATGCTGCAGGCGGTCTGCGACCACGCGGTGCAGGTGGTGCCGGGAGCCGACATGGCGAGCATCACCCTGGTGCGTGAAGGCGAGCCGGAGACGGTGGCCAGCACGGACCAGCGGGCGGTGAACTTCGATCGCGAGCAGTACCGGATCGGGGACGGCCCGTGCCTGCGCGCGGCCGAGACCGGGCAGCCGGTGCGCGTCGGCGTCGGGGCTGTGGGCGACGTGTGGCCGCAGTTCGTGTCGAAGGCGGAACAGCTGGGCGTCGCGAGCTTCCTGGCCGCGCCGCTGACGGTGGACGACGACATGTCCGGCGCGGTGAACCTGTTCGGCTTCGGCGAGCACGGCTTCAGCGAGCTGGGCACGAAGATCCTCGAGCTGTACACGGCGACGGTGGTGATCGGCCTGCGCAGCGCGCGCCGGTACTTCGCGGCGCGCGAGCTGATCGACCAGCTGAACCGCGCGCTCGAGACGCGCGCGGTGATCGACCAGGCCAAGGGCATCCTCATGGCCGCGCACCGGATCAGCGCGGAGGAAGCGTTCCAGCGGCTCGTGAAGCGCTCCCAGGACGGCAACCGCAAGCTCCACGAGGTGGCGGCGGAGTTCGTGGAGGCGGTCGCGACCACGACGGCGTGACGTCCGGCTAGCTGGTCGGTACCTCGTCCGGCGGTGCCTCGGCTTCGGCGATCGGGTCGGGCCGGTGCCTGCTGCGCTGGCACGTCGTGCAGACCAGCGTCCGGCCGAGCACGGTCCCGTCGTCGGCGACGACCTGGGCGACGTGCATCGTCGGGAAGCCGCAGACTTCGCAGGGCAGCGACCCGTCCTCACGGCTGATGCGGATCTGGGTGCCCATCCGGCCTCCTGTGTGACGTGGGTCTCACACACCTTGCCGGTTTCCCGGTCGGAACCGGCCGAATTCACTCGTTCGGCCTAGCGTCGGCTGTCTCCGGGAACCCGTTCGGTGCCTCTTGTGTTCAGGGGGATGAGACGGGGTAATCGCCCGGCGAAGGGTGACCGGGGATAGCCGGAGGGGAGCGAACATGCGAGACAAGCGGAACGACCTGCGACCGGTGGCGGACCTGCTCTTGGAGGGCGGGGACACGCCGGCCCAGGCGTCGACGCGGCGCAAGGCCGCGCTGGCCGTCGCGGCGAACGCGAAGGACCCTGAAGACTGCGCGCAGCTGCTCGACATGCTGGGCCTGCACCGGGCCGGCAGTCGCAGCAGCGAAGTCGCCTGACGCACGCCTGAGCCCGCTGTGACCACCCGGTCGCGGCGGGCTCCGGCGCGTCACCCTCCGTGTTTCGCGCTCCGGGCCCGCGGGTATCGCTGGCGGTGAGGAGGTCGAGACATGGCGAGACCGGTGTGGAGCGGGGCGCTGAGCCTGGGGCTGGTCACCGTTCCGGTGGAGCTGTACCCGGCGGTGGCGGACCACACGATCCACTTCCACCAGTTCGAACGCGGCACGTCGGACCGGATCCGCAACCGCCGGGTCAACGAGCGGACCGGCGACGAGGTGACCCAGGACGAGATCGTCAAGGGCTACGACCTCGGCGGCGGCGACCACGTGCTGGTCGAGCCGGACGAGCTGGACGAGATCGCCCCCGAGCGGTCCCGGCGGATCGACATCGAGCAGTTCGTCGAGCTGGACGAGATCGACCCGTGGTTCTTCGATCGCACGTACTGGCTCAAGCCGGCGAAGGAGGACTTCGCCAAGGCGTACGGCTTGCTGCTGCAGGCGATGGACCGCAGCGAGAAGGCCGGCGTCGCGAAGTTCGTGCTGCGCGGCAAGGAGTACCTCTGCGCGGTCCGCGCCGGCGAAGGCGTGATGGTCCTCAACACCCTGCACTTCGTCGCGGACCTGCGGAAGCCGGAGGACGTCATGGGCGGGCTGCCCAGCCTGCCGAAGCCGCGGCCCAAGGAGCTCGACATGGCGCTCGCGCTCGTCGACCAGATGACCGCGCCGTGGAAGCCGGATGACTACCGTGACGAGTACTCCGAGCGCGTCGAAAAGCTGATCAAGGCCAAGGAACAGGGCAAGGAGATCGCCCACGAAGAGGAGCCGGAGCCGTCGGCCGACGTCGTCGACCTCTTCGAGGCGCTGGCGCGCAGCGTGAAGAACCGCAAGGGCGGCCGAAAGCAGGGCGGCAAGCAGGACCTGTCCGGCTTGACCAAGTCCGACCTGGAGAAGCTGGCGCGCGAGCAGGGCGTGAAGGGCCGTTCGAAGATGACGCGCGCGCAGCTGGAGAAGGCGCTGAAGGCGTCGTGAGCGTGGGCCGGCGCGAGCCGACCCCGGCCCACGCTCACCGCTCGGCGGGTTCTCCGACGAGGGCGACGGCCTGAAGTACGCCGGTAAGGTCGGCGCCGGGTTCGGCGAGAAGCTCCTGGCGTCCGTGCACGTCGAGCTGCGAACGTGTGGGGTCCCGCGCGCTGGCCGACGCCGTCGCCGCGGGCGACCCGGACCGCCTGACCACGGCGCAGCGCAAGGACAAGCGCGGCGACCGGATCTTCCTGGACGCCAACCGCGACGGCTACGCGCAGACGTTCGTCGCGCCGTACTCCCTGCGGGCCCGCCCGGGCGCGGCGGCCGCGACCCCGCTGGACTGGCGCGAGCTGGGCAAGGCCGAGCCGGACGGGCGGAGCCTGGCCAAGGAGAAGCAGCGCTTGGCGTTCAAGGACGACCCGTGGCGAGACCTGGACGACCACGCGGGATCAGCGGAAGCGGCGCGGAAGCAGCTCACTTGAGTGTCTTGCCGGCCGCCTTCAGATCGGCGACGAAGGCGGCGTAAGCCTCGTCGCGGTCCGGTGCGCGCAGGACGGCCGACGGGTGCACCGTCGCGACCGCCGACGGCACCAGCTCGGCCACGTCGTCGGGTGCTTCGACGGGTTCGCCGCGGTGGGCCGTCAGCCGGAACTTCGGGCCCAGCAACGACTGCGCGGCGGTCGCCCCCAGCAGCAGCACCAGCTCGGGGCGCACCGCGCGCAGCTCCGCCAGCAGCCACGGCCGGCAGGCGACCACCTCGGTGCGGCCCGGCTTCTGGTGGATGCGCCGCTTCCCGCGTTCGTCCCGCTTGAACTTGAAGTGCTTGACCGCGTTGGTGACGTACAGTGTCTTCCGGTCGAAGCCCGCCTCGGCGAAGGCCCGGTCGAGGAGCTGCCCGGCGGGTCCGACGAACGGCTCGCCCGCGAGGTCCTCCTTGTCGCCCGGCTGTTCGCCGACGACCAGGATCTTCGCCTTCTCGGGCCCTTCGCCGAACACGGTCTGCGTGGCGTCCTGGTGGAGGGCGCACCCGCGGCAGTCCGACGCGGCCGAACGCAGGCGGTCGAGGTCGGTGGTGTCCGGCGGCTCCGCGCCGCGGGTGTCCGGCATGTGCCGGGCATTCCCCGGGCGGTGGGTGCGTAAACCCGCCGGTCACGGGTAGCGCGAGCTGCCCATCCGCGGCGAGGACAACCGGCTCGGAGGAACGTCACCGACCGCGCTGGCCGAGGCGGTCATATTTGCGGCGAAAGCTCAGTGCGAGCCGGCGGCCGGGGTGGTTCCGTCCGGCGCGGGCTCGCGGGTCGTCTCGGCGCGGGCGATGTGCCACGCCACGAGCGCGCCGGCGCCGACCGTGCCCCAGAGCACGAGGCCGGCGTCGCGGGCGAACAGGCCGACGAGCAGCATGAGTGCCGCGGTGACGTCGCACAGCGCGAGGAGCAGGGTCCAGCGCTGCTTCTCGCGCAGGGTGCGGCCGGCGAAGGCGGCCGCGAACGCGGGATCGCTCGCCTGCAGCTCCAGCTCGATTTCGCGCAGGGCGTGGCGTTCGCGATCCGGCAGCATCAGGGGCCTCCTCGCCTCGGCTACCGCTGGAATACCCCCTCGGGGCCCGTTCGAAGCGGCACTTTCCGGTGGGAATCAGTGGTTGTCGCGGGGGATGCCCTTCGTCGTCGCGATCCGCTGGTACGCCACCGCCGGGCGCAGCACCATGCCGTCGCAGAGCTGGTCGACCAGCGACCGCTGGATCTCCTGCCACGGCGTCTGCGCGTCCGGGACCGGGTACCCGCCCGCCTCGGCCAGCTCCTTGTGGCGCAGCGCCAGCTCCTCGTCCGGGATCAGGACGTCCGCGGTGCCGGCGGCGAGGTCGATCCGCACGCGGTCGCCGGTCCGCAGCACGGCGAGCCCGCCGCCCGCCGCGGCTTCGGGGGAGGCGTTGAGGATCGAGGGCGAGCCGGACGTACCGGACTGACGGCCGTCGCCGAGGCACGGCAGCTCGCGGATCCCCCGCTTGATCAGCTCCGCCGGCGGCCGCATGTTCACCACCTCGGCCGCGCCGGGGTAGCCGAGCGGCCCGGTGCCGCGCATGACGAGCAGCGAGTGCTCGTCGACGCCGAGGTCCGGTTCGTCGATGCGGGCGTGGTAGTCCTCCGGGCCGTCGAACACGACCGCGGTGCCCTCGTAGACGCCGCCGGCGAGGTACCGGCGCCGGAACTCCGGCGAGATCACGCTGGACTTCATGATCGCCGCGTCGAAGAGGTTCCCCTTGAAGACCAGGAACCCCGCGTCTTCGGTGAGGGCCGTGTCGAAGGTGCGGATGACGTCGCGGTCGCCGGCCTCGCTCTCGCGGCAGTTGTCGCCGAGCGTGCGGCCGTTGACCGTGGGCGCGTCCTCGTGGATCAGGCCGTGCCGCATCAGCTCGTGCACCACCGCCGGCACGCCGCCCGCGCGGTGGAACTCCTCGCCGAGGTACTTCCCGGCCGGCTGGAGGTCGACCAGCAGCGGGACGTGGTGGCCGAGCCGCTGCCAGTCGTCGAGGGGCAGGTCGACGCCGACGTGCCGGGCGATCGCGCCGATGTGGATGGGCGCGTTGGTCGAGCCGCCGATCGCCGAGCTCACGACGATGGCGTTCTCGAACGCTTCGCGCGTCAGGATGTCCGACGGCTTGAGGTCCTCGCGCACCATCTCGACGATCCGCAGCCCGGTGCGGTAGGCCATCCGCGCCCGGTCGCGGTGCGGCGCCGGGATGGCCGCGCAGCCGGGCAGGCTCATCCCGAGCGCCTCGGCCAGCGCGTTCATCGTGGAGGCGGTGCCCATGGTGTTGCAGTGCCCCGGCGACGGCGCGGACGACGCGACGAGCTCCATGAACCCGGCGTCGTCGATCTCCCCGGCGGCGAGCAGTTCACGGGCCTTCCAGACGATCGTCCCGGAGCCGGTGCGCTCGCCGTTGTACCAGCCGTTGAGCATCGGACCGCCGGACAGGACGATGGCGGGGATGTCGACGGTCGCGGCGGCCATCAGGCACGCCGGGGTGGTCTTGTCGCAGCCGGTGGTGAGGACGACGCCGTCGATGGGGTAGCCGTAGAGCGTCTCGACCAGGCCGAGGTAGGCGAGGTTCCGGTCCAGGGCGGCGGTCGGGCGCTTGCCGGTCTCCTGGATGGGGTGCACGGGGAACTCGATGGCGATCCCCCCGGCCTCGCGGATGCCTTCGCGGGTGCGGTCGGCGAGCTGCAAGTGGTGCCGGTTGCAGGGGGACAGGTCGGAGCCGGTCTGCGCGATGCCGATGATCGGCCGGCCGGACTGCAGCTCCTCCCGGGTGAGACCCCAGTTCATGTACCGCTCGAGGTAGAGGGCGGTCATCCCGGGGTCGGCGGGGTTGTTGAACCAAGCTTCGCTGCGCAGTCCCATACCGGCCAGTCTGGCAACGGCGGTCGCGGAATGCACGCCCCGGCCGGTCGTGAGTGAGAAACAGGGTTAGAACACAGTTTCTCACTCACGACCGGTCCTGCTCAGCCGAGGCCGTTGAGCCCGACCACCCGGGAGTACCAGTGGGCGCTGCGCTTCAGCGTCCGGACCTGGGTCTCGTAGTCGACGTGGATCAGCCCGAACCGCTTCGCGTACCCCTCGGCCCACTCGAAGTTGTCCAGCAGCGACCAGTAGAAGTACCCGCGCAGGTCGACTCCCGCCGCCAGGGCGTCGTGCGCCGCCCGCAGGTGGGAGTCCAGGAACGCGATCCGGTCGGTGTCGACGATGTCACCGCCGTCGGAGACGACGTCCGGGTAGGCCGCGCCGTTCTCCGTGATGTACAGCGGCACCGGGCGGTAGCCGCGGTGGACCTGCAGCAGCGACTCGGTCAGCCCGGCCGGCTGGACCTCCCAGCCGGAGTCCGTGCGGGGCGCCGCCGGGTCCGGGACGAAGTGGACGTCGCCCGCGCCGACCCACTCCGGGCCCGCCGGCTCGCTGCCCGCCACCGGGCGGCCCGCGACGCGGTAGTCGCGGTAGTAGTTCACGCCCATCCAGTCGATGTGCGCGGCGATGATCGCCGCGTCCTCCGGCCGGACCACGTCTCCGAGCCCGAACGGCGCGAGATCGGCGACGAGGTCGTCCGGGTAGCCGCCGCGCAGCACCGGGTCGAGGAACAGCCGGTTCTGCAGGCCGTCGATCCGCCGGGCCGCCGAAACGTCGGAGACGTTCGCCGGGTCGTGCGGCACGACGGGGTAGAGGTTGAGCGTGATCCCGGCCGGGACGCCCGGCGCGTGCCGCCGGATGACGTCCATCGCCAGCCCGTGCCCCAGCAGCAGGTGGTGCGTGGCGGCGACGGCGGCCGGGTGGTCGGTGCGGCCGGGTGCGTGGATGCCGCCCGCGTAGCCGAGCATCGCCGCGCACCACGGCTCGTTGAGCGTCGACCAGCTGGCGACGCGGTCACCGAGGCGCTCCAGCACCGTCTCGGCGTACTCGGCGAACCGGTACGCGGTGTCCCGCGAGGTCCAGCCGCCCTTGTCCTCCAGCGCCTGCGGCAGGTCCCAGTGGTAGAGCGTCGCCCACGGCTGGATCCCGGCTTCCAGCAGGCAGTCGACCAGCCGGTCGTAGAACGCGAGCCCGTCGGCGTTGGGGGCGCCGCCGTCCGGGCGCACCCGGGGCCACGCCAGCGAGAAGCGGTAGGCGCCGAGGCCGAGCCGGCGCATCAGGCCGACGTCCTCGGAGTACCGGCGGTAGTGGTCGGCGGCCGGGTCGCCGGTGTCGCCGCCCACGACCGCGCCCGGACGGCGTGCGAAGACGTCCCAGACCGAGTCGGTGCGACCGTCGGCCGTGGTGGCTCCTTCCACCTGGAACGCCGCGGTGGCGGCGCCCCAGACGAAGCCGGGCGGGAACATCTGCGCTGTCTCCGCCCGAACGCTGTCGGGATGTACGGACATGGTCACCCTTTCACGGCACCTTGCATGATCCCGGCCACGATCTGGCGGCCGAGGAGGACGAAGACGATGAGGATCGGGATGGTGGCCAGGGTCGTGCCGGCCAGCACCAGCGAATAGTCGACGTAGTAGCCGCTCTGGAGCTTCTCCAGCGCGACCTGGACGGTCGGGTTGCCCGCGTCCAGTACCACCAGCGGCCACAGGAAGTCGTTCCAGGACATCATGAACGTGAACATCGCCAGGATCGCCGCGGCCGGCCGGACCGCGGGCAGGCAGACGTTCCAGAAGATCCGGATCATGCTGCAGCCGTCGACGCGCGCGGCCTCGATCAGCTCGTACGGCAGTGCGTCCACTGTGTACTGCCGCATCCAGAACACGCCGAACGCGGTGACCAGGTTGGGCACGATCACCGCCGTCAGGCTCCCGGTCCAGCCCAGTTCGGACATCGCGATGAACAGCGGGATGATGCCCAGCTGGGTGGGCACGGCGAGCGTGACGACGATGAACACGAACAGCTTGTTGCGACCCCGGAACCGCAGCTTCGCGAAGGCGAACCCCGCCAGCGACGAGAACAGCACCGTCGTCAGCGTCACCGTGCCGGACACGATGACGCTGTTGGCCAGTGCCTTCCAGAACGGCACGGTGTCGAACACCCGCGCGGCGTTGGCGAAGAAGTTGCCGCCGGGCACGAACGGCGGGATGCGCTCGGTGAGCATCCCGTTGTCGCGGCTGGCCACCAGGAACGACCAGTAGAACGGGAACAGCGAACCGAGCACGAAGATCGCCAGCACGACGTAGGTCGCCTTGCGTGGCTTGCCGAGCGTGGCGACCTTCTGGCGCAGTCCACTTTGGAGTGTCGTCATTTCTTCTTCACCGCCTGGGGACGCGCGAGCCGGCCGGTGAGGAAGAAGTTCCCCAGCGCGATCAGCACGATGATCACGAACAGCACCCAGGCGATCGCCGAGGCGTAGCCGAGATCGGCGTTCTGGAACGCCGTCTGGTAGAGGTACAGCGTCACGGTCTGGAACTGGTTGGTGGAACCGCCGTTGTTCGACCCGGGCATGGCGTCGAACAGCTTCGGCTCGGTGAAGATCTGCAGGCCGCCGATCGTCGAGGTGATGGTGACGAAGATCAGCGTCGGCCGGAGCAGCGGCAGGGTGACGTTCCAGAAGCGGCGCCACGTGCCGGCGCCGTCGATCAGCGCCGCCTCGTGCAGCTCCTTCGGGATGGCCTGCATGGCCGCCAGCACGATCAGGGCGTTGTAGCCGGTCCAGCGCCAGTTGACCATGATCGCGATCGCGACGTGGCTGCCGAAGCGGCTGGCCTGCCAGTCGACCGGGTCCAGCCCGATGGTCTGCAGCACGCCGTTGATCAGCCCGTACTTGGGGCCGAACAGGTTGGCGAAGATGATGCCGATGGCGACGAGGCTGGCCGCGTACGGCAGCAGGATGCCCACCCGCCAGCCGGTGGCACCGCGCAGCCGGGCGCCGAGCATGGCCGCCAGCAGCACGGCGATGATGATCTGCGGGACGCTGGAGAGCAGGAAGATGCTGATCGTGTTCGTCAGCGCGTTCCAGAACTGCGCGTCGGCGAAGAGCTCCTTGAAGTTGTCGAGGCCGATGAAGTCGGGGTCGTCGCTCCCGGCTTCCCACTTGAACAGCGAGACGTACGCGGTGTAGAGCAGCGGAAACAGCCCGACGATCCCGAAGAGGATGAAGAACGGCGCGATGTAGAGGTACGGCGAGACCTTGACGTCCCACCGGCTCAACCGGTGACGGAAGGTGGGCCGGGGAGACGTGCGCTCCCCGGCCTTGCTCCCTTCCGGCGCGACCTTGTCGAGGACGGTCATCGGCTCAGCGCGTGATCTTCTTCGCGGCGTCGACCATCTGGTTCCAGCCGTCCGCCGCCGACTTGCCCTGTTCGACCGCCTGCAGGGCCGGGCTGGACGCGTTCTCCTGGATCTGTCCGTCGCCCGGGCCCTTGTACTGCGGCTTCTGGACCTTCTTGGCCTGCTCGGCGAACAGCTCGCCGACCTTCGCGCCGCCGAAGTAGGCGTCGGTCTGGCTCAGCAGCGCCGGGTCCGACAGGGCCTTGACCTGGCTCGGGAAGGTGCCCTTGGCCTGGAACGCCTTGATCTGCTGCTCCGGCGCGGTCAGCCAGGCCGCGAGCTCGGCGGCCTCCTTCGGGTGCTTCGACTGCGTCGGCACGGTCAGGTACGAGCCGCCCCAGTTGCCGCCGCCGCCGGGGAAGGCCGCGGTGACGGCCCACTTGTTCGCGTTCTCCGGGCCGGCCTGCTCCTTGATCACTCCGAGCATCCACGCCGGGCACACCTTCGTGGCGAACGCGCCCTGCTTGAAGCCGGTGTTCCACTCGTTGCTGAACGCGGTCAGCTTGGCCGACTCGCCCTTGGCGACGGCGTCGGTGACCTTCGTCCAGGCGTCCTTGATGCCCTGGTTGCCCTCGACGGCGAGCTTGTCGTCGTTGCCGATGTAGCCCTGGGGGAGCTGGTTGACCATCGCGTTGAAGTTCTGCGCGGCCGAGTCGAACCAGGCCTTGCCCTTCGTCTTGGAGACGTAGTCGGCGCCGGCGGCGAAGTAGCTGTCCCAGGTGGCGAACAGCGGCTTGACCTGCTCGGGGTCGGTCGGCAGGCCGGCGGCCTGGAACATGTCCTTGCGGTAGCACATGGCGAGCGGGCCGATGTCGGTGCCGTAGCCGATGAGCTTGCCGTCCTTGGTCTTGGCGGCGTCGTACTTCCAGCTCAGCCAGCGGTCGGGGGAGGCGTCGGCCGGCCCGATCTTGCTCAGGTCGTTGAACTTCGAGCCCTTGTCGAGGAAGTCGGACAGGTGGCCCTCTTCCAGCGCCGTGACGTCGGCGAGGCCCGAGCCGGCGGCGAGCTTGGTGACGAGCTCTTCGTGGTACGGGCCGCCCTGGCCGGTCTTGCGGTGGGTGATCTTGATGTTCGGGTGCAGCCGCTCGTACTCCGGGATGAGGGCCTCGTAGCCGAACTCGGTGAACGTCGCCAGCGTCAGGTCGACGTGCTCGTTCGGACCGGCGGCGGGGGGCGTTGCGTCACCGCCGCCACCACAGGCCGTGGCGCCGAGCGCCGTCATCGTGATGCCCAGTGCCAGGACCAGGCCGTTCCGGATCGTTCTCACGTGTCCAACCACCTTGTTGACGGGAATGAGCGCTCTCACTGCTGGGAGCCCGATCAATCTGGGAGCGCTCCCAGGTGTCGCAGAGTCTGCTTGGGGGTCTCACCGGTGTCAAGGGGTCGTAACCGGAGCGTTTCCTGCGAGGAGCGCTCCCGGACATCGCCCTGCGTGACCGTTAAGCTGTCGGCGTCAGGGTGGTTGTGGTGAGTGAGGGCGGTGCCCGTGGGGCCTCGAGCAGGGGATGAAGAGCGGCCGACGCTGGAGGACGTCGCGGCGTTCGCCGGCGTGTCGCGGTCTACGGCGTCACGTGCGCTGAACGACGACGCGTACGTCAGCGCGGCGGCGCGCGAGAAGGTCCTCGCCGCCGCCCGTGACCTGGGCTATTCCCCGAACCAGGCGGCTCGCTCCCTGGTCACCCGGCGCACCGGGGCCGTCGCCGTGGTCCTCTCGGAGCCCGAGGCCCGCCTCCTCGACGACCCGTACCGGACCGCCGTCATGCGGGCCGGCTACCGCGAGCTCGCCGACGTCGGCCGCCAGATGGTGCTCATCTTCAGCGACACGCGCGAGGACCTGAGCAAGACCGTCCGGTTCCTCGAGGGCGGCCACGTCGACGGCGCGCTGGTGTTCGCGCCGCACCGGGCCGATCCGCTGCCCAAGGCGCTGCGGCTGCTGCGCATCCCGGTGGTGTTCGGCGGGCAGGCGGCCGGCATCCGCCGCGGCGTGCACGTCGTCGACTTCGACAACGAGAGCGGCGCCCGGCTGGCGGTGGAGCACCTGGTCGCGTCCGGGCGGCGGCGGATCGGCACGATCGCCGGGCCGCAGGACCAGAGCGCCCCGATCGACCGGCTCGCCGGCTGGCGCAAGACCCTCCTGGACGCCGGGCTCGACCCCGCCGACCTGGCCGAAGAGGCCGACTTCACGCTGTCCGGCGGCGCGAACGCGATGTCCGCCCTGCTGGCCAGGCACCCGGACCTCGACGCGGTGTTCGTCGCGAGCGACATGATGGCGGTGGGCGCGCTGCGCACGCTGGACTCGGCCGGCCGCCGCATCCCCGAAGACGTCGCGGTGGTCAGCTTCGACGACAACGCCACGCTCGCCCCGGCGATGGACCCGCCCCTGACGTCGGTCCACCAGGACCCCCGCGAGCAGGTCCACGCGATGGTCGAGACGTTGATGCAGCTGCTCGACGACCAGAGCCTCAAGCCGCGCCAGCAGATCCTCCCGGTCTCCCTGGCGGTCCGCGCCTCGAGCTGACCCCCGTGTCGACTCCCCAATCACGCGTGTCGACCTCCTGATCACGCGTGTCGACCCTTGCCGCACGGACCGGTCGGCGAACTCGCGTGTCCCGAGGGTCGGCTCGCGTGATCGGGGAGTCGACACGCGTGACTGAAGGGTCGACACGCGTGATTGCGGGGTCGACACGGCGTCAGGCACCGGTGGCTGGGAGCGATCCCGGCTGAGGTGCACGCCTTTGGCGCTAAACGGCGTTTCCTCGACACGGCGCGTGACCGTTCCGCTGGGCCGTTCGAGTGATGTGGCGACCATTGGCCGCGGCTGTTCAGGAGTGTTCAGTGGGCCGGGCCGAGCCGGGAGCGTAGGTGTGACGTCTTCGTCCGCGGTGTCCTTCTGACTCGATTCTTTACATCCACGTTTCCGGCTGGCTACCGTCTGCGCCTGGAAGCGCTCCCAGATCGCTGGCTCCCTACGGACAAAGGAGTTCCGAAGCCATGCGTTCCTCTCCTCGATGGCGCCCTGTGCGCCGAACGCGCTGGTTACGCGGCCGCGCGCTGAGCATGGCCTCGGCCGTGGTCGCGTTCACCGCGGCGCTGGTCGTCCCCTCCTCGGCGCTCGCCGCCGACGTCGCCTGTTCCGTCACCTACACCACCAACGACTGGGACACCGGGTTCACCGCCAATGTCTCGCTGCGCAACGACGGCGCGCCGCTCGACAGCTGGAAGGTCGGCTGGACGTTCCTCGACGGCCAGAAGGTCCAGCAGGGCTGGAGCGCCACCTTCGCCCAGACCGGCGCCGCGGTCACCGCGACGAACCTCTCCTACAACGGCCACCTCGACACCGGTGCCAGCACGAGCTTCGGCTTCAACGGCTCGAAGGGCTCCGCCAACCGTCCGCCCACCGACTTCTCCGTCAACGGCACCGCGTGCACCGGCGCCAACAAGGCCCCCACCGTCAGCCTGACGGCGCCGACGTCCTCCGGCACCTACTACGCCCCGGCCACCATCCCGCTCGCCGCCACGGCCGCCGACGCCGACGGCACGGTGAGCAAGGTCGAGTTCTACGCCGGCGACACCCTCCTGGCCACCGACACGGCCGCACCGTTCGAGGGCAGCTGGGGCAGCGTCCCGGCCGGGACGTACTCGATCACGGCCAAGGCCTACGACAACAAGAACGCCTCCACGACGTCCAGCCCGGTGAGCGTGAAGGTCCTTTCCGGACCGACGATCGTCGCCACGCCGGCGACCGCGCAGGTCAAGCAGGGCGGGACGACGACGTTCGCCGTCAGCCTCGCCGGCGCGCCCACCGCGGCGGTCACCGTCGCGGTGGCCAGGACGGCGGGCAGCACCGACCTGACCGCGGGCCCCGCGAGCCTCACCTTCACGACGGCGAACTGGAGCACTCCGCAGAACGTCACCGTGCAGAGCGCCGACAACGGGGGAGCGCTGGGCAGCGCCACCTTCACCGCGAGCAGCAGCGGCTACACCGCGGCGACGGTGACGGTCAACGAGATCTCGTCGTCCACTTCGGACTACCAGCTCGCGTTCCTGACCCAGTACAACAAGATCAAGGACCCGAACAACGGCTACTTCCGCAAGTTCGGGAACATCCTGGTGCCCTACCACTCGATCGAGACGCTGATCGTCGAGGCGCCGGACCACGGCCACGAGACGACGTCGGAGGCGTTCAGCTACTACCTGTGGCTGGAAGCGTCCTACGGGCGGGTCACCGGTGACTGGGCCCCGTTCAACCAGGCCTGGACGTCGATCGAGACGTACGCGATCCCGTCCGCGGCCGACCAGCCGGGCAACTCCGGCTACAACGCGAGCAAGCCGGCCACCTACGCGGCCGAGTACCCGAGCCCGAAGCAGTACCCGTCACAGCTGCAGTCCGGCGTGTCGGTCGGCGCCGACCCGATCGCGGCGGAGCTCAAGGCGGCCTACGGCTCGGCGGACGTCTACGGCATGCACTGGCTGCTCGACGTCGACAACATCTACAAGTTCGGCCACTGCGAGGACGGCACGAACACCGCGCCGGCGTTCATCAACACCTTCCAGCGCGGTTCGCAGGAGTCGGTCTGGGAGACGGTCACCCAGCCCAGCTGCGACATCCTGAAGTTCGGCGGCAAGAACGGCTACCTCGACCTGTTCACCGGCGACTCGTCCTACGCCAAGCAGTGGAAGTACACCGACGCGCCCGACGCGGACGCCCGCGCCGTGCAGGTGGCCTTCCAGGCCGAGAAGTGGGCCGGCGCGCAGGGCAAGAGCGCCGACGTCGCGGCCGTCGTGAAGAAGGCGTCGAAGATGGGCGACTACCTGCGGTACTCGCTGTTCGACAAGTACTTCAAGAAGATCGGCAACTGCGTCGGAGCGTCCACCTGCGCGGCGGGCACCGGCAAGGACAGCGAGCACTACCTCGTCTCCTGGTACTACGCCTGGGGCGGCTCGATGGACTCGTCCAGCGCCTGGGCCTGGCGCATCGGTGACGGTGCGGCCCACCAGGGCTACCAGAACCCGCTGGCCGCGTACGCGCTGTCGGCGGACCCGGGGCTGAAAGTCACCTCGGCGACCGGCGCGCAGGACTGGGCGACCAGCCTCGGCCGGCAGATGGAGTTCCTGCAGTGGCTGCAGTCGTCCGAAGGCGGGCTCGCCGGCGGCGCGACCAACAGCTGGGAAGGCCAGTACGGCACCCCGCCGTCCGGCACGCCGACCTTCTACGGGATGTTCTACGACCAGCAACCGGTCTGGCACGACCCGCCGAGCAACCAGTGGTTCGGCTTCCAGACCTGGGGCATGGAACGCATCGCCGAGTACTACCAGGCGACCGGCGACGCCCGCGCGAAGAAGATCCTCGACAAGTGGGTCCCGTGGGCGATCGCGAACACCACGGTCGGCGCCGGCGGGAGCTTCCAGATCCCGGCCGACCTGACCTGGAGCGGCGCGCCGGACACCTGGAACGCCACCAGCCCGGGGGCGAACACCGGCCTGCACGTCACGGTGAAGAACTACAGCAACGACGTCGGGGTCGCGGCCTCGCTGGCCAAGACGCTGCTCTACTACGCGTCGGGGTCGAGCAACGCCCAGGCGAAGACGGTCGGGGAGCAGCTGCTCACCGCGCTGTCGGCCAACACCGACACCAAGGGCATCGCGGTGCCGGAGACCCGGACGGACTACAACCGGTTCGACGACGCCTACAACGCCACCACCGACCAGGGCCTGTACGTGCCCACCGGGTGGACCGGCACGATGCCGAACGGCGACGCGATCAACTCCAGCTCCACGTTCGAGTCGATCCGGTCGTTCTACAAGAGCGACCCGCAGTGGCCGAAGGTCCAGTCCTACCTGGACGGTGGCGCCGCGCCGACGTTCACCTACCACCGGTTCTGGGCGCAGTCGGAGATCGCCACGGCGTTCGCCGCGCACGTCGCCCTGTTCGGCTGAAAGGCACTCGATGAAGCGACTGCTCGCCCTCGCGGTCGCCGCACTGGTCGGGGGCGCCGTTCTCACGGCGTCCCCGGCCACCGCGGCCCCGCAGGCAACCGGGACCGGCACCGGGTACTGGCACGCGTCGGGCTCCCAGCTCGTCGACGCCACCGGCGCGCCGGTCCGGATGACCGGCGTCAACTGGTTCGGCGCCGAGACCGGCAACTACTCGCCGCACGGCCTGTGGAGCCGCAACTACAAGGACATGCTCGACCAGATGGCGGGCCTCGGCTACAACACGCTGCGGCTCCCGTACTCCAACCAGCTCTTCGACGCCGGCGTCAAGCCGAACAGCATCGACGCCGTCCAGAACCCGGACCTGCAAGGGCTTTCCGGGCTCCAGGTGCTCGACAAGATCATCGCGTATGCCGGGACCAAGGGGATGCGCGTCATCCTCGACCAGCACCGGCCGGACTCCGGCGCGCAGTCCCCGCTCTGGTACACCAGCGCGTATCCCGAGAGCCGCTGGCTGTCCGACTGGACGATGCTCGCGCAGCACTACAAGGGCAACACCACGGTGATCGGCGCCGACCTGCACAACGAGCCGCACTCGATCCAGGGTGGCGGCGGCGCGTGCTGGGGTTGCGGCGACACCGCGACCGACTGGCGCCTGGCCGCCGAACGCGGGGGCAACGCCGTCCTCGCGGCCAACCCGGACTGGCTGGTCATCGTCGAGGGCGTCGACTGCGTCAGCGGCACCGGCGACCCGCAGTGCGGCTGGTGGGGCGGCAACCTCTCCGGCGCGCGGCAGTTCCCGGTGCGACTGTCCAAACCGGACAAGCTCGTCTACTCGGCCCACGAGTACGCGACGTCGGTGTTCGCCCAGCCGTGGTTCTCCGACCCGTCGTTCCCGGCGAACCTGCCGGCGCTCTGGGACCACTTCTTCGGCTACCTGCAGAAGCAGAACATCGCGCCGGTGCTGCTCGGCGAGTTCGGCACCACCCTCGCCGACCCGCGCGACAAGACCTGGCTGCAGGAGCTGATGAAGTACGCCGGCACCGGCGCGACCGGGATGAGCTTCACGTACTGGTCGTGGAACCCCAACTCCGGTGACACCGGCGGCATCCTCAACGACGACTGGACGACGGTCAACCAGGCCAAGCAGGCGATCCTGCAGCCGTACCTGATCCCACCCGTGGGCTCGGGTGGCGGGACGACGGATCCGCCGCCCGCGGTGAGCTGCGCGGTCACCTACCACGTCGACAACGCCTGGCAGGGCGGGTTCGTCGCCTCCGTGACGCTCAAGAACACCGGCACCTCGCCGCTGAAGACCTGGGCGCTCGGCTGGACCGTGCCGTCGGGGACGCAGATCACCGGTGGCTGGGGCGCCACCGTCACCCAGTCCGGCCAGCAGGCGACGGCCAAGGCGCCCACCTGGGCGCCGGACCTGGCCGGCGGCGCTTCGACGTCGATCGGCTTCCAGGCGACCGGCGCCTCGACCGGTAACCCGAGCGGCTTCGCCATCGGTTCCACCCCCTGCAGCGCCTGACCCGACAACACGAAGGAGCACACTCGATGAAGAGTGAATTCTGGAACCCGAAGAGGAAGGTGCGGCTCGCCGCGGCTTCCTCGGTGACGGCCGCCGCGGTCGTCGCCGGGCTGCTGGTGGCGGGCGGCAGCCCGGCGGTCGCCGCCACCGGCTGCAAGGTCACCTACGCGACCAACCTGTACGAGCCCGGGTTCACCGCGAACATCACGGTGACCAACCTGGGTGACCCGATCACGTCCGGCTGGGACCTCCAGTGGGACTTCGGCGGCAACCAGCAGGTCCAGCAGGGCTGGAGCGCGACGTTCACCCAGACCGGCAAGCACGTCAGCGCGAAGAACCCGTCCTGGGGCGCCACGCTGGGGACGAACGCCACCGCGAGCCTCGGCTTCAACGGCCAGTACTCGGGGTCGAACGCCGCCCCGACGTCGTTCACGCTCAACGGCGTCGTCTGCGACGGCAGCACGGGCGGCCCGTCGACCACGCCCACGACGCCGACGACCCCCACCACCCCGACCACGCCCACCACCCCGACGACCACGACCACGCCGCAGCCCGGCACCCACGTCGACAACCCGTACGCGGGCTCGAAGGGGTACGTGAACCCGGACTGGTCGGCCGAGGTGTCCGCCGCGGCCGCGGCCAAGGGCGGCACGCTCGGCGCCCAGATGGCGAAGGTGGCCAACACCTCCACCGCCGTCTGGCTCGACCGGATCGCGGCGATCGAGGGCACCTCGAGTGCCCGCGGCCTGCGAGGGCACCTCGACGCCGCGCTGAGCCAGGTCAGCGGTGGCACGCCGGTGACGATCCAGATCGTCGTGTACGACCTGCCGAACCGCGACTGCGCGGCGCTGGCGTCCAACGGTGAGCTGCAGGCCGGCTCGAACGGCCTGGCCCGGTACAAGTCCGAGTACATCGACCCGATCGCCTCGATCCTCTCGGACGCGAAGTACGCGCCGCTGCGGGTCGTCGCGGTCGTCGAGCCGGACTCGCTGCCGAACCTGATCACCAACACCGCGACGGCCAAGTGCGCCGAAGCGCAGTCCACCGGCGCGTACACCCAGGGCATCCAGTACGCGCTGAACAAGCTGCACGCGATCTCCAACGTCTACAACTACCTGGACATCGCGCACTCGGCGTGGCTGGGCTGGGACAGCAACTTCCAGCCGTTCGTGAACCTGGTCAAGCAGACGCTGCAGGGCACGACGGCCGGGGTGAACAGCATCGACGGCTTCATCAGCGACACGGCGAACTACACCCCGCTGACCGAGCCGAACCTGCCCGACTCGAGCCTCAACGTCGGCGGCCAGCCGCTGCGGTCGGCGACGTTCTACCAGTGGAACCCGTACTTCGCGGAGGTGCCGTTCGCCACGGCGATGTACAACGCGTTCGTCTCCGCGGGCCTGCCGAGCGGCATCGGCATGCTGGTCGACACCTCCCGCAACGGCTGGGGCGGCTCGGCCCGGCCCAGCGGCGCCTCCGGATCCACTGTGGACGCCTACGTCAACTCGGGCCGGATCGACCGGCGGCTGCACCGCGGCAACTGGTGCAACCAGAGCGGTGCGGGGCTGGGCCTGCGGCCCACGGCCTCTCCCGCGGCGCACTTCGACGCCTACGTCTGGATCAAGCCGCCGGGTGAGTCCGACGGCGCGAGCTCGCAGATCCCGAACGACGAGGGCAAGGGCTTCGACCGGATGTGCGACCCGACCTACCACGGCAGCGACCAGGCCAACGGCGGCAACCTGACCGGCGCCCTGCCGAACTCGCCGCTGTCGGGCAAGTGGTTCCAGGCCCAGTTCGAAGAGCTGGTCCAGAACGCCTACCCGCCGGTTTCGTAAAAGGCTCCCGGGCCGGGCGGTGCCGCGCAGCCGCCGTCCGGCCCGGGTCTCCACCTGTCCCTTCGTAAGCAGAGGAGTTCGCATGAAGAACCGGCTACGAGCCACACTGGCGTCGTTCGGGGCCGCGAGCGTGCTGCTGTCCGGCGGCGTCGTGCTGACCGCCCCACCGGCCGCGGCCGACACGCAGCTGTGCGACAAGTACGGCTCGCTGCGCATCCAGAGCGGCAAGTACATCGTGCAGAACAACAACTGGGGCGACGACACGACCCAGTGCCTGTCGGTGTCCGCGAGCGGCTTCACGGTCACGACGGCGTCCCACAACCGTCCGACGAACGGGGCCCCGGGCAGCTACCCGTCCGTCTACGCCGGCTGCCACTACGGCAACTGCAGTTCCGGCAGCGGCCTGCCCCGCCAGGTCCGGTCGCTCGGCTCGTTGCGGTCCCATGTGGACTACACGACCGTCCAGGCGGGACAGTGGGACGCCGCCTACGACGTCTGGTACGACCCTTCGCCGAACCCGTCCGGGCAGAACACCGGCGCCGAGGTGATGATCTGGGGCAACCACCGGGGTGCCCCGCAGCCGGTCGGCAGCGTGATCGGCACCGCCCAGCTCGCCGGCGCGACGTGGACCGTCTGGTTCGGGAACATCGGCTGGAACGTGATTTCCTACGTCCGGAACTCCGGAACCGACAGCCTCGACGTGAACCTGTCCGACTTCACCAGGGACGGCGTGAACCGCGGCAAGATCAGCGACGCCTGGTACCTGACGAGCGTCCAGTTCGGGTTCGAGCCGTGGCAGGGCCAGACCGGGCTGGGCGTGCGCTCGTTCAGCGTGTCCGGCTAGAGGTCCTTGCGGAAGGACAGCCGGTCCAGGCCCGGCCCGTCGTAGTCGGGCTGGACCGGCAGTCCGCCGACCTCCTTCGGGCCCGCTTCGGTGACGAACCCCAGCCGGGTGTGGAAGGCGTGCGAACCCTTGTTCACCGGCGACGTGATGGCGCGGACGGTGCTGCGCCCGTGCGCGCGGCTGTAGGCGAAGAAGCGCTCGTACAGGGCGGCGCCGAGACCCTTGCCGCGCTCGGCGGGGTCGACGCCGACGAAGTGGATGTAGCTCTCGGCCGGCCGGGACGGCGAGAGGAACCCGATCAGGAACGCGACGATCCGGTCGTCCGCGGTCACCAGGAAGCTGCTGCCGGTGAAGTGCTGGAACATCAGCTTGGGCAGCAGGAGGGCCCGCTGGCGGGAGCCTTCGTCGCCGCCGAGCCCGCCCCACCACGTGTCGAGGACGGCGAGGACGGGCAGGTGGTCGTCCGGGCCGGGGTGCCGGACGCGGTGGCCCGCGAGCGGGGTGAGGTCGGGAGTCGTCATCGGGTCAGGGTGCCGGACCGGGGGAGTGGTGCGCGACCGCGTTTCGAACGGACACCGTGGCCGGTCCACTGTGTCCGGACCACAGACAGGAGACGCCGGGTGTCCACCCCTGGGAAAGTGTCACGGCACCACCTGGTGCACCCCGACGAGCACCTGCTGCCAGACGGCGGCCGGGTCGGCCCCCCGCTCGACCGCCTTGAGCGCGGGCGCGACGACCGTCTCCTGGATCTTGCCGTCGCCCGGGCCCTTGTACTGCGGCTTGCCGACCTTCCGGGCCTGGGCGACGAAGACCTGCCCGCTCAGCGCGCCGCCGAAGTAGCCGTTCATCTCGCTGAGCAGGTCGGGGGAGGTGAAGGCCTCGATCTGGCTGGGGAAGTTCCCGCTCGCCCGGAACGCGTGCAGCTGCTGCTCGGGCGCGGTCAGCCAGGCGGCGAGCGCGGCGGCCTCCTTCGGGTGCTCGCTCGCGGCCGGCACGGTCAGGTAGGAGCCGCCCCAGTTGCCGCCGCCGTCCGGGAACGCGTCGGTGATCGCCCATTTGCCGGCGTTGCCGAGCCCGGCCTGCTGCTCGATGACGCCGAGCATCCACGAAGGACAGACCTTCGTCGCGAAGGCGCCGACGCGCAGGCCGTTGTTGCCGTCGTCGGCGAAGGCGGTGAGCCCGGCCGACTGCCCCTGCTTCACGGCGGTGGTCACCTGGTCCCAGGCCTCCCGGAGCGCGGTGTTCGTCTCGAGCGTCGGGCGGTCTTCGCGGTCGAGGTAGCCGACCGGGAGCTGGTTGACCATGGCGTTGAAGTTCTGCGCCGCCGAGTCGAACCAGGCCTTCCCCTTGGAGCGCTTGACGTACTTCGCGCCGGCCTCGAAGTAGCTGTCCCAGGTCGCGAACATCGTCTTGACCGAACCGGGGTCGGTCGGCAGCCCGGCCGCCTCGAGGAGGTCCTTGCGGTAGCACATCGCGAGCGGGCCGATGTCCGTGCCGTAGCCGATCAGCTTGCCGTCCTTGCTGCGGCCCGCCTCGTACTTCCACTCCAGCCACCGGCCCGGTTTGACGTCGGGCGGGCCGATCTCGGCCAGGTCGGCGAACTTCGCGGCCTGGGCGAGGACGTCGGAGAGGTGGCCTTCCTCGACGGCCTGGACGTCCGCGAGGCCCTGCCCGCTCTGCAGCTTGCCCAGCAGGTCCTGGTGGTACGGGCCGCCCTGGTCGGTCTTGACCTGGCGGACGTCGATCCCGGGGTGGGTGAACCGGTACCCGGGGATCAGGTCGTCGTAGCCGAACTCGCCGAACGTCGCCAGGGTGAGCGTGATGCGCTCGGGCGTCGCCGGGCCGCAGCCGCCGGTGAGGACGAGCAGGACGACGGCGACGGCGAAGGCCAGCCGTCTTCGGATCAGCCTCATGCGTTGCCCCTCCGCAGATCACGCCCTCGTGATTGGGAGCGCTCCCGGACGGAGTGTTGTTTCCGGGGCCACCGGGTGTCAAGGTGCGCGACGGCGGGTGTCCGGGCGGACACGCTTGCGCACCGGGAAGGACGGCGATGAAGCGTCCGACGATCACCGACATCGCGCGCGAGGCGGGCGTGTCCAAGGGCGCGGTGTCCTACGCGCTGAACGGCCGCCCGGGTGTCTCGGAGGCGACCCGGCACCGGATCACGCGGATCGCGCGGGAGCTCGGGTGGTCCCCGAGCAGCACGGCGCGCGCCCTGTCCGGCGGCCGCGCCGGGGCGATCGGGCTGGTGCTCGACGGGCCGTCGGAGCTGGTCGTCCCGGCCCTGCTGGACGGGTTCTCCCAGGAGCTCCTGGTGCAGGTCGTGCCCGGCCGCGAGGCGGCGCTGGCGGTCCACCGCCGCTGGCGTGCCGAGCGCAAGGTGGACGGCGTGCTGCTCACCGGGCCGGGGTGCGCGGCGGAGCTGGTCCGGATCGGGCTGCCGGCGGTGGTGCTCGGCGGGCCGGGCGGCCTGCCTGGCGTGCCGTCGGTCCGCCTGGACGACACGGCGGGCGCGGCGGAGGCCCTGGAGTACCTGGCGGCCCTGGGACACCGGCACGTGGTCCGGATCGCGGGGGCGGCGGCGTTCTCGGAGGAGGGGGAGCGCGGGAGGGCCTTCACGACCGAGGCCCGCCGGCTGGGATTGACCGGCGGGGGGACCGCGGGTGCCGGTTCGGCGGGGACGCGGGGTTTCCCGGGTCCCCGGGGTGCCGGGCGGTCGAACGTGGGTGCGGTCGATCGCGACGGTCCGGTGACCGGCGGTTCGTGGGCCCCAGGCGGGCGTTTCGGTGCGGGTCTTGCTGCCGGTTCGGGGGATCGCGGTGGTCCGGGCCGGGCCGCCGCCGGCCGAGACCTCCCCGGCCCGGATCCGGCCGCCGGCACGGGAATCCGCCCGCCAGCCTCCCGAGACCGCCTGGACTCCTCCGGCGCCCGACCCACCCCGCCCTCGGGAAACCGGTCCCGCCGCCCCACCGTCCACATCGAACCCTCGCCGGACGCGCTCCGGCACATCCTGACCGCTCGTCCCCGGCCCACCGCCGTCCTCTGCGACACCGACTCGCTCGCCGTCGCCGCGCTTGCCGCCGCTCGGGAGCTCGGGCTCGAGGTGCCCCGGGATCTCTCCGTGGTCTCCTGGGACGACTCCGCCCTCTGCAGCCTCGTCCGTCCCGCTCTCTCCGCGATCCGGCGTCCGCTGGTGGAGCTCGGCGGGCTCGCCGCCTCCATGCTGCGGGACCTCATCGCCGGGCAGGACGTCGGTGACGTCTGGGCCTCGCGGCCGCGGCTGGTCACCCGCGGCAGCACCGGTCCCGCCCGCTGACGGGACCGGTGCCGCACCTTCGGATCAGGTGCCCTGGCAGGTCGGCGTCGGCTGAGCGGGGTTCGTCCCCGGCGCTTTCACCACCAGGCCGAACGTCGTCGAACCGTCGGGCGCCACCGCGCCGTTCCAGTCCGCGTTGCGGACCGACACCACCGAACCCGACTGGCTCAACGTCCCGTTCCAGACGCTGCCGATCGTCTGGCCCGCCGGCAGCGTCCAGCCCACCTGCCAGCCGCGGTAGGCGGCCGTGCCGTGGTTCATCACCGTCACCGTGGCCTGATAGCCACCGTTCCAGGCGTTCGTGACCTCGTACATCGCCATGCACGAGCCACCGCCCGACGGGGTGGTCGTCGGCGTCGTCGGCGTGGTCGTCGGGCTGCCCGGCTGGTGCACGCCCGTCACTTCGCCGTGCCCGCCGTCGAACGTCACGTCCGAGCAGCCGTAGAACGTCTCGGCGCTGTCGGAGCGCTTCCACACCGAATAGATGATGTGCCGCCCGGACTTGTTCGAGGGCAGCGCGCCGGTCCACTTGTACTGCCCGTCCACCGTGCCGACCTGGCCGGTCACCGGCGGGTGGTCGACGGTCAGGAACGGCTGGTCCTCAAGCGAGTCCCAGGTCAGCGGCTTCGACGGGTCCCAGCCGTCCTTCGTCACGTACGTGTAGAACCAGCCCGGGTGCGCGGCCCACGCGTTGTACGAGAAGTCGAACGTCGCCCCGGCGGTGAGGTGGGTCAGCGGCCAGTCGCCGACCTGGTCGAACCCGGCGTAGCCCGGGTTCCCGCCGGAGCACAGCTTCCCGTCCTCGATGAAGCCGCGCGTGCGGCCGGCGCCGTCGGATCGCAGCACGGCGAACCAGTTGTACAGCGAGTTGGCGCCGCTCGTGGCCACCGCGGACTGGCAGGCCGGGTTCTGCGGGATGATCTGGCCGGTCGAGCTGAGCCCGTCCTGCCAGCACAGGAACGTCCGGCTGCCCGGTTTCATCATGGCCCCGTGCGCTTCGGCCGTGCCGGTGTTCAGCAGGATGACCGTCAAGCTCGCCAGCAACACGGTGACGGCGGCGAGGATCGTACTTCGTCTCCTGGTCACGTCTGTCCCTTCGTCGGGTAGCGTGCGTCGAAGACTGGGAGCGCTCTCACGATCAGGATACGCGGTGGGGGTCGCTTCCGGAATCCCGCGGTGACGACCGGCGGTGCCGTGGCCTACCTTGGCGGAGGGAGCCGATCACCGGGCCGGCCGTGGAGAAGGGCAGAGAGTGGACAGTCCGTCATCGGTTCCCGCCTGGGTGCGCGCCGAACCCGCGCGGCTCCTCGGCTTCGCCGCCGACGCGGCCCACCCCGCCGGCGGCTTCGCCTGGCTCGACGACGCCGGGCGGCCGGTCCTCGACCGGCCCGTCGAAACCTGGATCACCTGCCGGATGACGCACGTCTTCGCGCTGGCCCAGCTCCAGGGCGCGGCGACCGCGGCGCAGGTCGCGCACGGCGTCGAAGCGCTGACCGGCGTCCTGCGCGACCCGGACCACGACGGCTGGTACGCGACGACAACGTTGTCAGAAAAGCGCGCCTACGAGCACGCCTTCGTCGTCCTGGCCGCGTCGAGCGCGGTCGCCGCCGGCGCCGAGGGCGCGGAACCGCTGCTCGCCGAAGCACTGGAAGTGGTCGAACGCCGCTTCTGGGAGCCGGGCGCGGGCCGCGTCGCCGACGTCTGGGACCGCGGCTGGACGCACCTGGAGGACTACCGCGGGGCCAACGCCAACATGCACACGGTCGAGGCGTTCCTGGCCGCGGCCGACGTCACCGGCGACCGGGTCTGGGCGACCCGCGCGCTGTCCATTGTGGACCACCTGGTGCACGGCGAAGCCCGCGCGCACGGCTGGCTGCTCCCGGAGCACTACGACGCGGGCTGGCACGTCGAGCTGGAGCACAACCGGGCCGAGCCCGCCCATCCCTTCCGGCCGTTCGGCGCCACCATCGGCCACCTCTTCGAGTGGGCGCGGCTGGCCGTGCACCTCAAGCGCGCGCTCGGGGCGGACGCGCCGGAGTGGCTGGTCCCGGACGCCGAGGCGCTGTTCGCGACGGCCGTCCGCCACGGCTGGGCCGTCGACGGCCGCCCGGGATTCGTCTACACCACCGACTTCGCCGGGACGCCGGTCGTGCGCACCCGCCTGCACTGGGTCGTGGCCGAGGCGATCGCCGCCGCGTGGACGCTCCACCAGGAGACCGGCGAAGCGGCCTACCTCGACCGGTTCCGCGAGTGGTGCGACCACGCCGAAGCCTGTTTCGTCGACCGCGAACTCGGTTCCTGGCACCACGAGCTGGACCCGGAGAACCGCCCCGCGGCGGCGGTCTGGGCGGGGAAACCGGACATCTACCACGCCTACCAGGCGACCCTCCTGCCCGCGTTGCCGGCCGCCGCGTCGTTCGCCGGCGCGTTGATCACCCACGGCTAGACTGCGCGCGAAACCCCACGCCGACGAGGAGAACCATGTCGCCTTACGCCGCCGCCGAAGACCGGTACGCGGGCATGCCGTACCGGCGGGCCGGGCGCAGCGGGCTGAAGCTGCCCGCGGTGTCGCTGGGCCTCTGGCACAACTTCGGGGACGACAAGCCCCTCGACGTCCAGCGCGCGGTGCTGCGCCGGGCGTTCGACCTCGGCGTGACGCACTTCGACCTGGCCAACAACTACGGCCCGCCGCCCGGCGCGGCGGAGGCGAACTTCGGCAGGCACTACGCCGCCGACTTCCGCCCGTACCGCGACGAGATCCTGGTGTCGTCCAAGGCCGGCTACCTGATGTGGGACGGCCCGTACGGCGAGTGGGGCTCGCGCAAGAGCGTCCTGGCCAGCCTGGACCAGAGCCTGGCCCGCACCGGCCTGGACCACTTCGACGTCTTCTACTCCCACCGCCCGGACCCGGAGACGCCGATCGAGGAGACCATGGGTGCCCTCGACACCGCGGTCCGGTCCGGGAAGGCGCTGTACGCGGGCATCTCCAACTACTCGCCGGAGCAGACCACGGCCGCGCTGGCCGCGTTGAAGGAGCTCGGCACGCCGCTGCTGATCCACCAGCCGTCCTACTCGATCCTGAACCGCTGGGTGGAGGACGGCCTGCTGGACACCCTGGACGAGCACGGCGTCGGCTCGATCGCGTACTCGCCGCTGAGCCAGGGCCTGCTGACCGACCGCTACCTCGACGGCGTCCCCGCCGACTCGCGGGCGGCCGGCGCCAGCCCGTTCCTCACGACGGACCGCCTCACCGAGGAGACCCTCGCGACGATCCGCGCGCTGAACGACGTCGCGAAGCGGCGCGGGCAGACGCTGGCCCAGCTGGCCATCGCCTGGGTGCTGCGCCGGGGCCGCGTGACCTCCGCGCTGATCGGGGCCAGCAGCGTCGCCCAGCTCGAGAACACCGTCGCGGCGACCGCGAACCTGGAGTTCTCCGACGACGAGCTGGCCGAGATCGACCAGATCGTCTCCGCCTAGCAGCCGATCCTGGTGCTGCCCACGGCCACGTCGTCGAACCAGAGCGTGTCGGCGTCGGAGCCGTAGCTCTCCCAGCCGAGCCGCAGGTCGGTCACCGCCGGGTGCCAGGTCCGGGCGAGCCACTGCTGGTCGACGTCGGGGGTGGGCACGCCGTCGACGACGAGCCCGGGCACCTCGGCCGACCCCAGCCACGTCCGCAGCTGCCCGGCGGCGCCGTCGATCTCGAACTCGAAGCAGGACCAGGTGCCGGTCGGCAGCGAGACGCTCTGGGCGACGCCGGCCGGGCTCTGCGCGGGCAGCGTCGCGTCGTCGGACTCGCGGTTCCACTGCAGGGCCCGGTTCTGCCCGCCCGCGCGCAGGTCCCGGCCGCCGTCCGCGGTGTCGCGCAGCGCCAGGAAGGTGACGTGCCCGGCCGGCAGCGGGGTCGTGTGGCGGACCCAGAACCGGCCGTACAGCACACCGGAGCCGGGCACGCTCGTCCCGAAGAACGCGTGGTTGCAGTAGTTGCCCCCGCCGGCCACCTTCACCGAGCGGGTGCCCGCGTGCGCGACCGCGGTGTCGACGGTGACCGTGCCGGTGCCCTGGCAGTTCGCCGCGCCGACGGTCCACCGGCCGGCCGGGACGCTGCCCGTCTGCTGTTCGAAGTCGTCGCAGAACGTCGCGGCCCCGCACCCGGCGGGCGGTGGCGCGGACGTGGTGGTCGTCGGCGTCGTAGGGGTCGTCGGTGTCGTCGTCGCCGGGGGAGCGGTGTCCCCGCACGCGACGCCGTTGAGCGCGAAGTCCGCGGGCTCGGCGTTGGTTCCGCTGAAGGTGCCCTGCAGGCCGAACGAGACGGTGCCGCCGGCGGGCAGCGCGGCGTTGTAGGGCAGGCTCTCCGCGGTGACCGCGGCACCGGACTGGCGGACGGTCGCGTTCCAGGCCGACGTCACGGACTGGTTCCCGGAGTAGTGCCAGGTGAGCGCCCACGAAGTGAGCGCGGTGGCGCCGTTCGTCACGGTGATCTCGGCGGTGAACCCGGTCTGCCACTGGTTGACGCGGTAGCCGACCTCGCACGCCGGTGTGGCGGCGGCCGGTCCGGCCGCGACGACCGCGGTGGTGCCGGCGGCCGCGAGGCAGAGTCCGGCGAGGGCGGCGGCGAACCTGTGCATCGGGGCCTCCCGGGGACGCGGACAGGGGCGCCGCGGCTCGCGCCACGGCGCCCCTGGGTGGTGGCCGCGTTCTGATGAGGCGACCTGGCATGGGAGCGCTTCCAGCCGCCGGAAAGGTAACCCCGGTGTGTCGTCGTTGTAAAGCGCGACCCGGACGCGAGCCGACCCGGTGGTCCGTTTTCCGGTGCGTCGGTCGTGGTCGAGGGCAACTGAACGCTCCTGAACGGCCGAAGCCGTTGGGAGGCAGGGCATCCCGTGGTCGCGCTGTGCCACCGGCCGGTGGGCCCCGACGCCGCCGTTGGAGTGGATTCCGGGAATTCCTGCCCAAGATCACGGCGGGGTTTACAGCGCCTCGGGCAGCCGGGTGCTGTCCAGCGCTGCTGGGAGCGCTCTCATGACTGTTCAGGATCAAGGGAGTGATCGATGCGTTCCGGACCAGCACTGCTCGGCGCCGTCAGCGCGCTCGCCGTCGTCGGCGCGACGACGGCGTTCACGCTCGGCACACCATCACCCGCTTCGGCGGCGACGGCCTGCGAGGTCGGCTACACGGTGAACGACTGGGGAAGCGGTTTCACCGCCAACCTCAGCCTGAAGAACCTCGGAACGGCGCCGCTGTCCGGATGGCGGATCAGCTACGCCTACACCGGGAACCAGCAGCTCCAGCAGGGCTGGAACGGCACGTGGACGCAGTCCGGCAAGACCGTCACGCTCACCCCGGCGACCTGGAACGGCACGATCGCCCCGAACGCGTCGGTCACCGCCGGCGCCAACTTCGGCTACAGCGGGGCCAACGCGGCACCGACGTCGTTCAGCGTGAACGGCGAACCGCGCGGCGGCACCCAGCCGCCGACCACCACACCGACCACCACCCCGACCACACCGTCCACGCCGCCGCCGAGCGGTGCGCCCCAGCTGCACGTCTCGGGCAACCGGCTGGCCGACGCCGCGGGCACCCCGGTGACCCTGCGCGGGGTGAACCGCTCGGGTGGCGAGTTCGCCTGCGTGCAGGGCAACGGCCTCTTCGACGGCCCGATGGACGCGGCGTCGGTCGCCGCGATCAAGAGCTGGCACGCGAACGTCGTGCGCGTGCCCTTCAACGAGGACTGCTGGCTGGGACTGTCCGACGTGGACCCGCGGTACGCCGGCGCCACCTACCGCGCGGCGATCAAGTCCTATGTGGACCTGCTGCACGAGAACGGCCTGGTCGCGATCCTCGACCTGCACTGGACGCACGGCGTCTACACGGGAAACTCCTCCGCGTGCAGCGACGTCAACGCCACCTGCCAGAAGCCGATGACCGACACCGAGCACTCGGTGGACCTGTGGACCTCGGTCGCGACCACGTTCAAGGGCGACAACGCGACGATCCTCGACCTGTTCAACGAGCCCTACCTCGACCGCGCGGTGTCCGGCTCGGCCCAGGCGTGGACGTGCTGGCGTGACGGCGGCTCCGCGTGCTCCGGCATCGGCTACCCGGTGGCGGGCATGCAGACGCTGGTGAACGCCGTGCGCGCGACCGGCGCCACCAACGTGATCATGCTCGGCGGTCTCGCCTACTCCAACGACCTCACCGGCTGGCTGCAGTACAAGCCGAACGACCCGGCCGGCAACCTGGCCGCGTCCTGGCACTCGTACAACTTCAACACCTGCAGCTCGTCGTCCTGCTGGGACAGCCAGCTCGCGCCGGTCGCCGCCGCGGTGCCGCTGGTGGCCGGGGAGATCGGCGAGAACGACTGCGCGAGCGGCTACGTCACCGGCCTGATGGACTGGCTCGACCGGCACCAGGCGTCCTACCTCGGCTGGACCTGGAACACCTGGAACTGCGGCACCGGCCCGGCCCTGATCTCGGCCTACGACGGCACGCCGACGGCGTTCGGCGCGGGCATCCGCGCCCACTTCCTCGCGGCCGGCTGACGGGACCGGGCGTGGGGGCGGGGCGGCGGATCCTTCCGCCGCCCCGTTCCCGTTCCCCGTCAGGACGTGGTGCAGGCCTTCCCGTTGAGGCTGATCGCGGCCGGCTTCGTATTGGTGCCGCCGGACGTCCCGGTGAAGCCGAACTCCGCGCTGCCGCCCGCGGGGATCGTCTTGTTCCACCCCGCGTCGACCGCCGACACCGCCACGCCGGCCTGCGTCACCTGCGCGTTCCAAGCCTGCGACACGCGCTGGCCGTCGGCGAACGACCAGGTGACCGTCCAGCCGTCCACCGGCGCGGCTCCGGTGTTCCCGACCTTCACCCCCGCCTGGAAACCGCCCTGCCACTGGTTCGTGACGGTGTAGGCCGCCGTGCACGACGAAGACGGCACCGGAGTGGTCGTAGTAGTGGTGGGCGGGGAAGAAGTCGTCGTCGTCGTGGGCGGCGGCTGGTCACCGGAAGACTCCCCGACGATCACACCCCGCCCGTTCGTCCCCACGTACACCCGCCCGAACACCCGCGGATCCCCGCTCAGCGCCGCCCCGATGTTGCCGTACTGGTGCTGATCGTCATTGACCCGCGTCCACGACACCCCCGCGTCATCCGACCGGAAGATCCCACGCACCCCACCGATCTTCGCGATGGTGTATAACGCCGAATACGTCCGGCCTGGAGCGGCCTTGCCGAACCCGATGTTGTCGGCCTCGGCGACCCCGCTCAGCTTCGTGAAAGACGCTCCGGAATCGGTCGAGTGCCAGAGGCCGTACGTCGTGCCGGAGCCGCCGGCCAGCCAGACGTCACCGGTCTTGCCCGGCATCGCCTTGAAGTGCACCGAAGCGCTGGGCAGCCCGGTCGCCGCGGTCGCGGTGAACGTCGCGCCGCCGTCGGTGCTGAGGTAGAACCGGCCGGCCGCGAACCCGTAGAACCGCTTGGGGTCCACGCGGTCGGCCTCGACCACCGCGCCCGCCGGGATGCCGGCCGACGCCGTCCACGACGAGCCGAAGCCCACCGAGTAGCTGACCGCGCTGCCGTCCGGGCTCCACACGAACCGGCTGCCGTCGGCGGCCGCGGCCACCGTCCCGCCGCTCGCGCCGCCGCCCGGTTCGGCGCCCTGGAACCAGTTCTTGCCGCCGTCGGTGGAGAAGGCGATCCGGTTGTCGTTCGGCCGGGCGCTCCGGTCGAGCGTGCCGGTGCGGACGATCGTCGCCGGGTCCAGCTCGGCGTAGTCCAGGCTGGTCGTCGTCGTGAAAACCGGCGAGGTGAACATGGTGGCCGGGACGGCGTCGAGGCTGTCGTGCCGGAACCCGCCGATGTCGCCGAGGCCGGAGATCAGCGGCGCGCCCGCGGGCGGGCTGATCAGGTCCAGGACCGCGGTCTCCTCGAGGCCGCCGACGTCGGGCTTGATCGTGATCTTCCCGCCGCTGTCCCACTTCGTCAGGTCGGAGGTGCCGTAGACGGTCGCGCCGGTGCCGTAGAGCAGGTGGTTCGAGTCGAACGGGTCGATCTCCACGGACTCGGTCATCCAGCCGAGCTTGGGCGAGGGCACCGGGGGAACGGCCTGGACGCCGAAGGTCAGCCACGGCACGGAGGAGATGTCCTGCGTGTAGCGCAGCGACCGGTCGGGGTAGCTCGTGAAGTCCCAGATCCGGGTCCAGGTGGTGCCACCGTCGGTGCTGCGGAAGAAGATGACGTCCGGCCACCACGACACCTGCGTCGCGACCATCAGCGTGTTCGGGTGCTGCCGGTCGATCGTCAGGCCGCTGTAGCCGAAATAGTCGTCGGTGCTGTCGGAGGCGATCGGGCTGATCCGCGTCCAGGCGCCGGTCTTCGTGGCGTACTTCCAGACGTCGCCCTTCGCGCCGTCGTACGGGCCGCCGGTGTCGCTGGTCGCGAGGTAGAGGTAGCCGCCGGTCGCGTCGAGGACGCCCTTGTGGGCCAGGAACCCGGTCGGCTGGCCCGCCAGCCGCGCCCACGTGGTGCCGCCGTCGGTGCTGCGGTAGACGGTGTTCGCCTTGTCCGCCACGCCGACGTAGATGGTCTGCGTGGTGCTGCCGCGGGTGCCGGTCGACGGGTCGAACGTCACCCACGTGACGCCTTCGTTGTCGCTGGAGTAGCCCGACGGGTCGCCCGGGTCGGGCGCGTAGTTGCCCGGGTTGGGGAAGGCGGTCACCTTCGCCCACGTGACGCCGGAGTCCGTGCTGCGCCAGAGCCCGTTGCCGCTCGGGGCGCCGAGGTAGAGGACGCTGTCGCGGTTCGGGTCGATCGCGAGCCGTTCGCCCATGCCGCGGCCGGGCATGTTGCCGCCGAGCTTGAACGGCAGCGCCGCGGCCTGCCAGGTGGCGCCGCGGTCGGCCGAGCGCAGGACCGCGCCGGTGTTCGGGTCCCAGCTGTTGGTGTACATGCCGGCCGCGGCGTAGACCCGGTTCGGGTCGACGGGGTCGGTGGCCAGGCTGACCACGCCGTTGTGGCCCCAGTCGGTCCAGCCGACCGAGTCCAGCAGCGGGATCCAGCGCCCGGTGGCGGCGTTGCGGCGGTACGCGCCGCCGATGTCGGTGCGGGCGTAGGCCAGGCCGGGCTCGGCCTGGTTGAAGACGATGCCGGGGACGAACCCGCCGCCGCCGATCTCCGCGTTGCGCCACGTGTACGGCGCGGGGGCGGCGGGGGACGCCGGCGCCGTGGCGACGGTGACCGCGATGGCGGCCGGCACGACGAAGGCGAGCGTGCCCGCCAGCAGTCGTCTCGGTGATCGGGAACGCGTGCTGCGCACGTCTGCCTCCACAGGTTGTCTCGACAATTCTGGGAGCGCTTCCAGGGCGACCGTAAACCAGGGATCATGCCTGGTCAAACGCTTCGACGATTTCACCGGAGTGGTCTGTCCACAGTGGATTGAATGCCTCAGGGGAAAGGGGGACGTTGTGCGCCAATCGGTGTCACATATGTGAACGTCGATCACGTTTCTGAATCGTTACCAACGACTGTCTTGCCCGGCTTTTTCCGGCGTGTGAGTGTGGTGGCCGCTGGCTGGACTGGACCTACGAAAGAGGCGACCCGGCAATGACGCAGACGGCCCCGGCGCGGCACATCAGCCGAACCACCTTGTACTTCTTCGGCGCGCTCGGCGGCATCTTGTTCGGCTACGACCTCGGCGTGATTTCCGGGGTGCTCCCGTTCATCGGGAAAGCCTGGTCGCTGACCGCCTGGGACAAGGGCGTGATCACCGCCAGCCTGTCGGTCGGTGCCATCGTGGGCGCGCTGTTCTCCAGCCGCATCAACGAAGCGCTCGGCAGGCGGCGCACCATCATGGTCGCCGCGGCGATCGTCATCGTGGGCACGCTGGCGGCGAGCTTCTCGCCGACGTTCGCGCTGCTCGTGATTTCGCGGCTGGTGATCGGCCTCGGCATCGGCCTTTCGTCGTCGACCGTGCCGACGTACTTGTCCGAACTGGCGCCCGCCCGGTTGCGGGGCGCGATGGGCGCGCTGAACCAGATCTTCATCGTGCTCGGCATCCTGATCGCGTTCCTGACCAGCTACTGGCTCGGGCCGATCTCCGCGTGGCGCTGGATGTTCGCCGGCGCGATCGTGCCCGCCGTGATCCTGCTCATCGGGCTGGCGTTCCTGCCGGAGACGCCGCGCTGGCTGCTCAAGAACGGTCAGGAGGAGGAAGCCCGGCGGGTCCTGGCGAGCGCGCACGGCAACACCGTGAACCTCGACGACGAGATCGCGACCATCCGCGAGGTCATCCAGATGGACACCGAGGCCAAGCCCCGGTTCCGTGACCTGTTCTCGGGCTTCGTCCGGCCGATGATGATCGTCGCCATCCTGCTCGCGGTGGGCCAGCAGTTCAGTGGCGTCAACGCGATCAACGCGTACTTCCCGACGATGCTGATCGGCCTCGGGTTCGCCACGCAGGCCGCGCTGCTGTCCGGCGTGCTGCTGGGTGTCACGAAGTTCCTGTTCACCGCGTGGGTCGTGTTCGTGGTGGACCGCTGGGGCCGCAAGCCGCTGCTGCTCATCGGCAACGTGATCATGGTGATCACGCTGGTGGCGGCCGGGCTCGTCGTGCTGAACGTCCACGACACCAGCACCCGCGGCATCCTGATGCTGGTCATGATGGTGCTGTACCTGGTCGGGTACGAGCTCGGCTGGGGCGCGGTCGTCTGGGTGATGATGGCCGAGGTGTTCCCGCTGAAGTACCGCGCGGCCGGCATGGGCGTCAGCAGCGTCGTCCTCTGGGCGGCGACCGGCATCGTGAGCGCGGTGTTCCCGCTCATCTCCGCCGCGGGCTCGCTCGGCATCGGCGGTTCGATGTTCCTGTTCGCCGGCATCAACGTGGTCCTCTTCGTGCTCACGAAGTGGCTCGTGCCGGAGACGAAGGGGCGCTCGCTGGAGCAGATCGAGCTCGACCTCCGGGCGCGGCAGGGGGTCGCGGCCAAGAGCTGACCCCGGGGGGTCGCCGCGGCGGGGCACGACGGTGACGTCGTCCCCGCCGCTTTGTTCCCTAAATCGCTTGCCCCGGCGGCGGGGCACCGCTGCACTGTGTCCGGGCACGACGAGCCCGGGCACGACGACGCCGGGAGGCCGCAGCACCGATGGAGATCCGCCTCACGACCCCGCAGGATCGCGACGTCTTCGTCGACACGCTCTTCGCCGCGTTCGGGCGCTTCCCGGAACCCCCGGGCGAGGGCGGCCGGGTCTGGTCGGCGCTGGAAATGGACCGCGCCCTGTTCGCCGTGACGCCGGACGGCCGGCGGGTCGGCACCGCGGCCGCGTACTCCTTCGAGCTGACCCTGCCCGGCGCGGTCCCCGCGCCGGCCGCCGGCGTGACCGCCGTCGGCGTGTTGCCGTCGCACCGGCGGCAGGGCGTGCTCACCGCGATGATGCGGCGCCACCTCGCCGACGTGCGGGCGCGCGGGGAGTTCCTCTCCGTGCTGCTGTGCAGCGAGGCCGTGATCTACCGCAGGTTCGGCTACGGGCCGGCGACCACCACGCACCGGCTGACGGTGCCGCGTCATCAGGCCGCCTTCGCCGTCCCGCGGGCCGAGGCCGCCCCGGTGCCCGGCTCGATCGAGGTGCTGCGGCGGGCCGAATGCGGCGGGATCCTGGAGGACGTCTACGACCGCTACCGCCGGGTCCGCCCGGGTGCGCTGTCGCGGCCGCACCACTGGTGGGAGCGCGGTGCGGGGCGGCCGCCGGTCGCCCCGGCGCCGCGGTACGTCGCCGTCCACCGCGATGCCGGCGGCGTCCCGGACGGCTACGCCACGTACCTGCTCGAAGGCACCGGCACCTTGACAGTCGACGAGACGATCGCGAGCGACGACGCGGTCGCCACGGCCCTGGCCCGGTTCCTGCTCGGCCACGACCTGGCCACGGAGGTGGTCTTCCGGCAGTGCCCGCCCGAGCACCCGCTGCGGTGGCAGCTCGCCGACGTCCGCGCCGCGCGGGCGAGCGACGAGACGGACTGGCTCTGGGTACGGCTGCTCGACGTCCCGCGGGCGCTGACCACGCGCGGCTGGGCGGCCGACGGCGAGCTCGTCCTGGACGTCGACGACCCGTTCCTCGGCGAGCGGGCGCGTCATCTGCTGACCGTGCGGGGCGGCGAGGCCGAGTGCGTCCCGACGGACCGGGAGCCCGACCTGTCCCTGGACGTGAGCGACCTGGGTTCGGTGTACCTCGGCGGGACGGCTCCGAGCACGCTGGTGCGGGCCGGGCACGTCCGGGCGCACCACCCGGCCGCGGCGGCCGCCGCCGACGCGCTCTTCCGCGCCGAGCGGCCGCCCCACTGCCTGCACTGGTTCTGAGCGGGATCCTCAGACGGCGGGGGAGACCGCCAGGCCGAGCTTGCCGGCCAGCCGGCCGATCCAGGCCTCGACCTCGTCCGGCTCGCGGTCCGGCAACCCGAAGATCGTCTCGGTGACCCCGAGGGAATCCAGGTGCGCCAGGCGATCCCGGTCGGGCCGTTCCCCGAGCGCGCAGATCCGCGGCGCCCCCGAGCGGCCCTCGGCGAGCCAGATCTCCTTCAGCAGAGCCACGTGCCCGTCGAGGTCGGAGTCGGCCGGGGTCGTGATCCAGCCGTCCGCGTGGCGGGCGATCCAGCGGAACGTCTTCTCCGTCGGGCCCGCGCCGAGCAGCACCGGGATGTGCGCCTGGATCGGCTTGGGCCACGCCCAGCTCGGGCCGAACGAGACGAACTCCCCGTCGTAGGAGGCTTCTTCGGAGGTCCACAGCGCGCTCATCGCTTCGAGGTACTCGCGCAGCGCGGTGCGGCGGCGGTTGCCCGGGACGCCGTGGTCGGTCAGCTCGTCGACGTTCCAGCCGAAGCCCGCCCCGAGCGTCACGCGGCCGCCGGAGAGGTGGTCGAGGCTCGCGATGGTCTTGGCGAGCGTGATCGGGTCGCTCTCCACCGGCAGGGCCACCGCTGTGGACAGCCGGATCCGCGTCGTCACCGCGGCCGCCGTCGCCAGCGCCACCCACGGGTCGAGCGTGCGGCTGTAGCGGTCGTCGGGCAGCGACGCGTCGCCCGTGCGCGGGTGCGGTGACTCGCGCTTGACCGGGATGTGGGTGTGCTCGGGCACGTAGAAGGTGGCGAACCCGGCGGCCTCCGCGGCGCGCGCCGCGGAAGCCGGGGTGATGCCTCGGTCGCTGGTGAACAGCACGATTCCGTAGTCCACGCGAGGAGCGTATTAGAACGTGTTTCAGTTTTCAAGGTCGGCCGCGAGTGCGAAAAGTGGCAACGTGGACGCGGAGAGTAACGTCGCGGCGCGATCGAACGATGATCGAGGCGACCCCGGTTGCGCAGGCGGGGAGCAGCGGCCCGGCCCGGGACGCGTCAAGGTGGGCCCGAGGCGACACGAGGCGGAGGCAGGGTGGACCTGGTAATCCATTGTGGACTCACGGTGTCCCAGTCAGTGGACGCACCGGCGGGGCGGGTTGGCGTGCGAATGCCCGTTTCCAGTACCGTGGACCACAGGTCGAGAGGCGCTGCAACGGACCGCCGGGTCCGCCACGCTCGACCGGGATCCACCGAACAAGGGCGCCTCCCGGATGAGGGAGGCTGCCGGTGAACCCGATCACCCCGCGAGAAACCCCCAGCGAGTCCGAGGCCACCGCGCGCCTGCGCGAGCTGCTCGGACAGCGGGTGGCGGTGCTCGACGGCGCGTGGGGAACCATGCTGCAGGGGGCCGGGCTGACCCCGGCCGACTACCGCGGCGACCGCTTCGGCGACCACACGCACGACGTCACCGGCGACCCCGACCTGCTGAACCTGACCCGCCCGGACGTCATCCTCGACGTCCACCGCCAGTACCTCGCGGCCGGCGCGGACATCACCACGACGAACACCTTCACCGCCACCAGCATCGGCCAGGCCGACTACGGGCTGCAGGACCACGTCCACGAGATGAACGTCCGCGGCGCGCAGCTCGCCCGCCAGGCCGCCGACGAGCTGGGCGGCAAGTTCGTCGCCGGGTCGATCGGCCCGCTGAACGTCACCCTCAGCCTCTCGCCCAAGGTCGACGACCCGGCGTACCGCGCCGTGACGTTCGAGCAGGTCAAGTCCGCGTACGCGGAGCAGATCCGCGGGCTCGCCGAAGGCGGCGTCGACCTGCTCATGATCGAGACGATCTTCGACACGCTCAACTGCAAGGCGGCCATCGCCGCGGCCCGCGACGTCGCGCCCCACCTGCCGTTGTGGATCTCGGTCACCATCGTCGACCTGAGCGGGCGGACGCTCTCGGGCCAGACCGTCGAGGCGTTCTGGAGCTCGATCGAGCACGCGAAGCCGCTGGTCGTCGGGGTCAACTGCTCGCTGGGCGCCGAGGAGATGCGCCCGCACGTCGAGGAGCTGTCGCGGATCGCGGGCACCTACGTCGCCTGTCACCCGAACGCCGGACTGCCGAACGCGTTCGGCGGCTACGACCAGACGCCGGACGAGACCGCCGGGCTGATCGGCGGGTTCGCCCGCGAAGGCCTGGTCAACCTGGTCGGCGGCTGCTGCGGCACCAGCCCGGCGCACATCGCGAAGATCGCCGCCGCGGCCAAGGGCGTCAAGCCCCGCGAGGTGCCCGAGCCGCGCACGCACACCCGCTTCAGCGGGCTCGAGCCGTTCGGCATCGGCGCCGACACCGGGTTCGTGATGATCGGCGAGCGCACCAACGTCACCGGCTCCAAGCGTTTCCGCCGGCTCATCGAGTCCGGCGATCACCAAGGCGCCGTCGACGTCGCGCTGGAGCAGGTCCGCGGCGGGGCCAACCTGCTCGACGTCAACATGGACGCCGACCTGCTCGAGTCCGAGGAGGCGATGACGACGTTCCTCAACCTCATCGCCACCGAGCCCGAGGTGGCCCGGATCCCGGTGATGGTCGACAGCTCCAAGTGGACCGTGCTCGAAGCCGGCCTGCGCTGCCTGCAGGGCAAGGGCGTCGTCAACTCGATCAGCCTCAAGGAGGGCGAGGAGCCGTTCCTCGCCCAGGCCCGCATCATCCGCAACTACGGCGCCGGCGTCGTCGTGATGGCCTTCGACGAGCAGGGCCAGGCCGACACCGCCGACCGCAAGGTGGAGATCTGCGGCCGCGCCTACGACCTGCTGACGCAGCAGGCGGGGTTCGCGGGCGAGGACATCATCTTCGACCCGAACGTCCTCGCCGTGGCCACCGGCATCTCCGAGCACAACGGCTACGCGAAGGCGTTCCTCGAAGCGCTGCCGCGGATCAAGGAGCGCTGTCCCGGCGCCCGGACCAGCGGCGGCATCTCGAACCTCTCGTTCTCCTTCCGCGGCAACGACGTCGTGCGCGAGGCCATGCACTCGGCGTTCCTCTTCCACGCCGTGCAGGTCGGCCTCGACATGGGCATCGTCAACGCCGGCCAGCTCGCGGTCTACCAGGACATCCCGGCCGATCTCCTCGAGCTGGTCGAGGACGTGCTCTTCGACCGCCGTGAAGACGCCACCGACCGGCTGGTCAGCTTCGCCGAGAACGTCAAGGGCAGCGGCACCAAGCGCGTCGTCGACCTCTCCTGGCGCGAAGGCACGGTCGGCGAACGGCTGTCGCACGCGCTGGTGCACGGCATCGTCGACTACATCGTCGAGGACACCGAAGAGGCGCGGCAGCAGCTGGCCCGGCCCCTCGAGGTGATCGAGGGCCCGCTGATGGACGGCATGAAGATCGTCGGCGACCTGTTCGGCTCCGGCAAGATGTTCCTGCCGCAGGTGGTCAAGAGCGCCCGCGTGATGAAGCGGTCCGTCGCCTACCTCGAACCCTTCATGGAGGAGGAGAAGGAGAAGGCGCGCCAGGAAGGCCGGCTGGAGTCGTCGGGCGGCCAGGGCAAGATCGTGCTCGCCACGGTGAAGGGCGACGTCCACGACATCGGCAAGAACATCGTCGGGGTCGTGCTCGGCTGCAACAACTACGAGGTGATCGACCTCGGGGTGATGGTGCCGGCCGCCAAGATCCTCGACACGGCGGTCACCGAGGGCGCCGACGCCGTCGGGCTGTCCGGGCTGATCACGCCGTCGCTGGACGAGATGGTGGCGGTCGCGACCGAGATGCAGCGGCGCGGGCTGAAGCTGCCGCTGCTGATCGGCGGCGCCACGACGTCCCGCCAGCACACCGCGGTCAAGATCGCGCCCGCCTACGACAACGCGACAGTGCACGTCCTCGACGCGTCACGGGTCGTCGGCGTGGTGTCCGACCTGCTCGACCCGGACCGCTCGATCGCGCTCGCCGAGAAGAACCGCGCCGACCAGGAAGTGCTGCGCGAGCAGCACGCGAACAAGCAGCGCCGCCCGATGCTGACCCTCGAGCAGGCCAGGGCGAACCCGGAGAAGGTGTCGTTCGACGGCCTGCCGACCCCGGCGTTCACCGGCCGCCGCGTCGTCGAGCCGAGCATCACCGAGCTGCGCGAGATGGTCGACTGGCAGTTCCTGTTCCTCGCCTGGGAGCTCAAGGGCAAGTACCCGGCCATCCTGGACGAGCCCGTCGCCCGTGAGCTGTTCGACGACGCGAACACGCTGCTCGACGAGATCATCGCGAACGGCAGCTTCCGCGCGAAGGGCGCGTACGCGTTCTGGCCGGCGCACAGCGAGGGTGACGACATCCTGCTCGACGGCGACTTCGCGCACGTCGGGTTCCCGATGCTGCGGCAGCAGACGTCGAAGCCGCTGGACCGCGCGAACCGCTGCCTGGCGGACTACATCGCGCCGGTGGGCGACCACCTCGGCGGCTTCGCGGTCGCCATCCACGGCGCCGACGACCTCGCCGCGAAGTACGAGGCCGAGCAGGACGACTACCGCGCGATCATGGTCAAGGCCCTGGCCGACCGGCTGGCCGAGGCGTTCGCGGAGTACATCCACCTCAAGGCGCGCCGCGACTGGTTCGAGCCCGACGCCGAACCGCTGCTGGAGGACCTGCACGCGGAGCGGTTCCGCGGCATCCGCCCGGCGCTCGGCTACCCGGCCAGCCCCGACCACAGCCAGAAGCGGGAGCTGTTCGAGCTGCTGGAGTCGGACGAGCTGGGGATGGCGCTGACCGAGTCGTTCGCGATGACGCCGGCGGCCGCCGTGTCCGGGCTGATCTTCGCGCACCCGGACTCGAAGTACTTCACCGTCGGCCGGCTCGGCCGCGACCAGATCGAGGACTACGCGCGGCGCAAGGGCGTCGAGATCGCCGAAGTCGAGCAGTGGCTGCGGCCGAACCTGGCCTACGAGCCCGAGGCGTAGTCCTTCAGCTCGATGTCCGTGGCGAAGTTGTCGGTCGCCTTGAGCATCAGGCGGAGCAGGAAGCGGGACTTGAACGTCCAGTCCCGCAGCTTGATCCGCAGCCGGGACGGCGGCGCGAGGAACGGGCCCGCGCTGCCGCGCTGCGAGACCTTGGCGTAGCCGCGCATCTGCTCCTCGTAGCGGGCGAAGGCGGCGCGGTGGTCGCCGTCGGCTTCGAGGAGTTCGCCGGCGAGCACGTACGCGCCGACGATCGCCAGGCCGGTGCCGAAACCGCCGAGGGTGTTGCCGTAGGCCGCGTCGCCGAGCAGGACGACGCGGCCGCGGGAGTAGCGGCCGATCGTCACGCGGGCGAGCGAGTCGAGGTAGAACTCCCGGGCCCGCGGGAGCTTCTCGATCAGCTCGGGCACCCGCCAGCCCGCGTCGCGGTAGGCCGCGGCCACCAGTTTCCGCTGGACTTCGGTGTCGGTGCGGTCGTACTCCAGCTCAGGTGAAGCGAAGACGAAGAACGCCGACGCCTTCGGCCCGCCGACCGCGGCCATCCGGCCCGGCTCGTTGTACATCACGGCATCGCCGTCGGCGACCTGCTCGCCCAGCTCGGCCAGGGCGTAGTAGTGGCCGAGGAAGCGGACGTGGTCGCGCTCCGGGCCGAAGGCCAGCCGCCGGACGTTCGAGTGGATGCCGTCGGCGCCGACGACGAGGTCGAACCGGCGCGGGGTGGCGTGGGCGAAGGTGACGTCGACGCCGTCCGCCGTCTCGGTCAGCGCCGTGATGGTGTCGCCGAAGAGGTACTCGCAGTGCGCGGCGGTGCGCTCGTACAGGAGGCCGGCCAGGTCGCCGCGGCGGATCTCGATGTCGCCGCCGGTGAACTCGCCGGGGATCACGGCCTGGGGCCGTCCCTCGGCGTCGATGATCGTCTGGTCGGTGCCGCCGGTCCGGCGGGCCAGGACGTCGTCGAGGATGCCCATGCGCTCCAGGACGGTCCGGTGGGTGGCGCCCTTGAAGTCGACGGCCTGGCCGCCCGGGCGCACCGACGGGGCGCGTTCGACGACGGTGACGGAACAGCCGTGGCGGGTCAGCCAGAGGGCGAGGGCGGGGCCGGCGATGCTGGCGCCGGAAATCAGGACGCTGAGATTTTTCACGTCACGGAGCTTCGCCGCGGGGGCTGACCGGTCCCTGGCGAAGCGCTGACGGCGGCCGTCAGCGACTGTCGCGAATGGACCGCACGCGGACCGTGACGGCGGAAAATTCCCGGCCGTGACCGGGACTTTCCCGCCGGTTTTCGCACGTTGACCCCGGCCGGTCGCGCGGGCACCATTTCCCGGGGGGAGAGGGGGCGGCGATGCTGGACAGCGGAACGCGACCGGCGGCCACCACACTCGGCGAGCTGCTGCGCAACGGGGAGCGCGCCCTCGAGGCCGACGGCGACCTGCGCGCCGGCCGGGAGTGGTTCGACCGGGCGTACCGGGCCGCGGAGGCCGACTGCGACGGGGCCGGGATGGCGCGCGCCGCGTTGGGCATGGGCGGGCTGTGGGTGCACGAACACCGGAGCGCGCCCGCGGCGGCGTTGCTGCAGGCGCGGCTGCGCAGTGCGTGGACCGCGGTCGACCCGGGGTCGTCGCTGGCCCTGCGGCTCAAGGCCCGGCTCGCGGGCGAGGCCGACTACGTGGCCGGGGAGAGCAACGAGATCCTCGCCGTGCTCGAGGAAGCCAAGCGAGCGGGCGACCCGGTCGCCTGGGCCGAGGCCGCGAGCCTGGCCCACCACTGCCTGCTCGGCCCCGACCACGGTGGCCAGCGCCGTGCGCTCGCCCACGAGCTGATCACCGAGGGCTTCCGCACCGGGCGGCGCAGCGACCTGCTGATGGGCCTGCTCTGGCGCACGGTCGACCTCTTCCTCGACGGCGACCCGCACGCGCAGCGCGGGCTCGCCGACCTGCGCGGCCAGCTGGCCGGCCGCGACCACCTCGCGGTCGGGTTCGTGCTCGACGCGATCGACGTCATGCTCAGCATCCGCGCCGGCCGGTTCGACGAGGCCGAAGCGCGCGCGGCCGCCTGTGCGCTGCGAGGCGAGCAGGCCGGCGACGCCGACGCGATCGGCTGGTACACCGCGCAGCTCGGCGCCATCCGGTGGTTCCAGGGCCGCGTGGCCGAGCTGCTGCCGGTGCTGCGGGAGACGGTGCACTCGCCGACGCTCAGCGCGGTGGACAACGCGTTCGTCGCCGGGCTGGCCGTCTCCGCCGCTTCGGCCGGAGACGAGCGCGAGGCGGCCGGGGCGCTGGCCCGGCTGAGCGGGCAGGATCTGGCGCTGCTGCCGCGGTCGAGCAGCTGGCTCGTGTCGATGTACGGGATCGTCGAGTCGGCTTACCTGCTCTCGGACGTCGAATCGGCGCGCGCCGCCTACGCGCTGCTCACGCCCTTCGCGCGGCTGCCGATGATGGGCAGCCTCGCCGTCGCCTGCTTCGGCTCGGTGCAGCACGCGCTGGGCGTGGCGATGCTGACCGCGGGTGAAACCGAACGCGCCGCGGAGCACTTCCGGGCGGCCGTGCGCGACAACCTCGCGCTGGCCCACTGGCCGGCCGTGGTGCTGTCCCGCGCCCGGCTCGCGCAGGCGCTGGGGCCCGGCTCGGCCGAAGCGGGGCGGGAGCTGGCCGCGGCGACGCGTGAAGCCGAGCCGCTCGGGATGGTGCTGCCCGTCTTCGCCGCCCGCGTCGCGGACCGCCGGGTCACGTGCCGGCGCCAGGGCAGCCACTGGCTCTTCGGCCTGGACGGGCGGTCCGTGCTGGTCGAGCACAGCGTCGGCATGGGCTACCTGGCGACGCTGCTGGACAACCCGGGGCACGAGTTGACCGCGGTCGAGCTGGCGCACGGGGTGGTCGCCGAGGTGACGTCCGCGCAGCCGACGCTCGACCGGACGGCGACCGCGCACTACCGGCGCTGGCTCGCGAACCTCGAGGCCGAGCTCGACGAGCACGAGGCCAACCACGACGCGGGCCGGGCGGAGAAGGTGCGCACCGAGCGCGACTGGCTGCTCGGCGAGCTGTCGGCCGCCGCCGGGCTCGCGGGCCGGGTCCGCGAGTTCGCGGGCGCGGAGGAGAAGGCGCGGATCGCGGTGGGCAAGGCGATCCGCCGCGCGCTGACCCGGATCGCGGCAGCGGACGCGGTGATCGGCGACGTCCTGCGCGACGGCGTCCACACCGGCACCCGCTGCTCCTACCACCCCACCTGACCCGTCGTGAGTGAGAAACAGTGTTCTAACCCTGTTTCCCACTCACGACCGGCTTACTCGACCGCGCCGTTCTGGGTCAGCAGGTTTTGGTACCAGGCGTCGTACGGGTGGTTGGACGCCGGGTAGCTCGCCAGTGGCGTCGTCGCGTCGCCCGCCGAGTCGAAGTCCCAGCCGCGGACCAGCTTGCCCGACTGGCGGGCCGAGGTGATGAACGCCGACTCCGTCGCGGTCGCGCCGTAGAACAACGCGCCCTCCTGCAGCTCCGCGCTGTCGCCCTTCTGGAACTCGTCGAACGCGACCTGCCGGTAGCGGATCCGGTCACCGGTGACGCTCGCGGTGTCCGCGCGCAGGGTGTTCGACGGCGTCGGGCCGTCCGCGCCGGTCCACACCTTCACGCGCCGGGTGCCGTTGGTGGCGGTGTCCTTGGCGAACCGCGCGTCGGACGTCTTGGCGTTGCCGGTCCACGCGACCGTCGTGGCCGACAGCGTGCCGGTCCACGTCCAGTTCTGGCTGCTGCTCTGGCTCTGGTGGATCTCCCGCAGGTGCGTCGCGTCGGTGAAGGCGACCGTCGGCTGGACGCCGTTGTCGTACTGGTGGCTGGCCTGCCAGGTGATCTCGCCGTCCGTGCCGAGCTTGCCGACGTGGTACCAGAGCGTGCTCGCGCCCTGCGACTGGTGGACCTCGACGAGGTCGCCGTTGTCGTTGAGCGCGACGGCCGGGGTCTGGCCGCTGTCGTACTTCCCGTGCCGCAGCCAGGTGACGCGGCCGTCGGCGCCGTAGGTCCCGGTCCAGTACCAGAGCGCGCCACCGCCGGAGTCGTGCACCTCGACGACCTGGCCACGGCCGTTGAGCGCGACGGCCGGGTGGTACCCGACGTCCCGCTTGTACTCGCTGCGGCTGCCGCCGTCGCCCGAGAGCAGCGGCAGCACGCGCCCGCGCAGCGCGTCCACGGTCGGCGAGCCGGCCGGGTAGTCCTGGGCGCGCAGCAGCCGGCTGCCGAAGACCGACTCCAGCTCCTGGTTGACCGCGACGAGGTTGCCCTCCGCGAAGTTCGCGTTGTCGGTCAGGTTGTCCTTGAGGTCGAGCATGACGACGATCGGCGCGGCCGTCGGGTGCGCCGCCGACCACGTGTTCACGGTGGCCAGCCAGTCCCGCAGGTTGTTCGACGCCGGGTTGCCGCCGCTGTGGTCGACGGCGTTGCCGGGCGAGTCGTGCCCGACGCCGTAGTCGTGGTTCGTGGCGTAGCCGTTGTCGTGGATGTCGTACTCGATGAACCGGACGCCGTGGTCGAGCTGGTAGGCGATCGAGTTCTTCGCGCCGTCGACGCTGCCCGAATAGCTGTTGTGCGTCGCGCGGAAGACCGACGAGGTGAACGGCGGGCTCGCGGCTTCGGCTGTTCCGCCGGTCAGCAGCGCGGCGGTGGTCAGAGCGGTGACGGCCAGAGCGGGCAGTCGGGTCATCCTCGGGTCCTCACGTCGGGAGCGGGGCGGTCCCCATCCTGGCCCGCGCGGTGGAACCGCGGGTGGAACGTCGTGGAACGCGAGTGGAACGCCTAGAAGGCGACAGAGGGACGTTCGAGGGAGGAAACGCCATGACCCAGACCGGTGGACCCCAATACCCCGACCCGACGCGGCCGGTGCCGCCGCAGGCCGGGATGCCGCAGGCCGGAATGCCCGGGCCGCCCCAGCCGCCCGCCGCGCCGAAGAAGTCGAAGCGGCGGCAGAAGATCGTGCTCACCGTGTTCCTGATCGTCGTCGCCGGGATCCTCGCGCTCGTCTGGGTGGCCACCCGGTCCAACGGCGAGAACGCCCAGGTCGGCAACTGTGTCACCGAAAGCGGCGAGAACTACGTGAAGATCGTCGACTGCGGCACGCCCGAGGCGACGCTCAAGGTCGTCGCGCGCGTCGAGGACAAGACCCAGATCGAAGCGCAGATCAGCGCGTGCACGCCGTACCCGGACGCCGACTCGGTGTTCTGGGAGGGCAAGGAAGGCGAGACCGGCGTCGTGCTCTGCCTGGCGAAGACCGGCAAGTAGCCCGATGGCGGGCGGGAAGTTCTCGTTCACCGGCTCCGGCGAGGTCCGCGTCTCCAGCGGCGGGCGCACGCTCGCCGCGGCGGGCGACGTGATCGTGATCGGTGACCGGGTCTTCCGGCTGGCCGAAGTGGACCGGGTCGCCTACCACGCGGCGGCCCGGCCGCACCAGGCCAGCTACGCGCTGGGCCTCGCCCGCGGCCCGGTGCGGAGCCGGTTCGTGTTCGACGCCTTCCGCCGCGGCAGCGAGCTCGAAGACGCGCGTGAGACGTGGCGGCGGCTGGTCGAGCTGGTCGAATCGGCGGCCTGCCCGCGGATCGCGCGGGCCGCGGTCGACGCGATCGCGGCGGGCGCCACCGCCCGGTTCGGCGGGGGTGGGCACCCGCGGATCGACGCGGACGCCGAGGGACTGCGCCGGCGGCGGTGGTTCGCGCCGAAGGTGCCGTGGGCCGGCGTGCTCGGCACCGACCTGCGCGCGGGTCAGGTGCGCGTGTGGACGGGCGGTCCGGAGCCGGAGCTGGTCGCCGCGATGGCCGGCTGGAACGCGGTGGTCCTGCCGCGCGTCATAGGAATGATGGTGGCCCAGGAAAAAGAATCACCGGAAAGTCGATGATAACGGTATTCCGGCAATGGCCGGTAAATGCTCACGGAAAGGGAGATCGACTGTCCGTTGTGTCGCATTCGCCCGACCGTTCATCGATTTATGCCAAATCGCCGCGCGGATTCGGTACTTGGCCGGGCTCCGCGTGTTCATTATCCGAGGAACGGTTGTGCGCGGGCACCGGAAAAGCCCGTGAGGGGTTGGGGAGGCAGTGGGTGTGGCGAACGACTGGCCGCTGGTCGGCCGCGAACAGGAGCTGGCGTTCGCGCGCCGTGCGCTGGCCGATCCGGAGGTCTGCGGCCTGCTGCTGACCGGGCGCGCCGGGGCCGGGAAGACCCGGCTGGCGAAGACCCTGCTGGCCGAGCTGGCCGGCGACGGGGCACGCACGCACTGGGTGCGCGCGATGTCTTCGGCGTCGACCATCCCGTTCGGCGCGTTCGCCCACCTGCTGCCCGGCAGCGCGGACGGCTCGGGGGACCGCGCGCACCGGCTCAACCAGGTCGCCGGTCACCTCACGCGCGGTGCGGAGGGGCGCCGGCTGATCCTGTGCGTCGACGACGCGCACCTGCTCGACGACCTGTCCGCCACGCTGGTGCACCAGCTGGCCGCGACCGCGTCGGCGTTCGTGCTCGTGATCGCGCCGCACGGCGTGAGCGTGCCGGACCCGGTCTTCGCGATGTGGAAGGACCGCGTCGCCGAGCGTCTGGACGTCGGCGAGCTGACCCGTCCGCAGACCACCGAGCTGATCACCGCGGCACTCGGCGGGCGGCTCGACGACGGCGCCGAGCACCGGCTGTGGGGCCTGACGCTGGGCAACCCGCTGTTCTTGCGGGAGCTCATCCAGGGTGGGCTCGACAGCGGCTCGTTGTCGGCCGAGGACGGCGTGTGGCGGTGGAGCGGCGCCCTGATGGCGACCCCGCGGCTGGTCGAGCTGATCGAAACCCGCACCGACCGGGTCGACGCCGACGAGCGGCGGCTGCTGGAACTGCTCGCCTTCGGGGAGCCGCTGGGCAGCGAGCCGCTGGTGCGCCTGGGTGCCGGGCGCGTCCTCGCCTCGATGGAGCAGGCCGGGCTGGTCGTTTCCGAACGGACCGGGCGGCGGCTGAACGTCCGCCTCGCGCACCCGCTCTACGCCGACGTGATCCGGCGCCGGACGTCGCCGCTGCGCCAGCGCGACACCTACCGGATCCTCGCGCAGACCCTGGATCTCACCGGCGCCCGGCGCGCCGAGGACAAGCCGCGGCTGGTGCGGTGGCGGCTGGCCGCCGGGCTCCAGACGGACCCGCAGCTGGTCCGGGCGGCGGCGGAGACGTTGCTGCGCAAGGACTTCCCGCAGGCCGAGCAGCTGGCCGCCGAAGCCGTCCGGATGGGCGGCGGCTTCGGCGCGAAGTTCCTGCTCGCCCAGGTCCGGGTGGCCGGCGGCCGGCACGCCGACGCCGACTCGCTGCTGGCCGAGCTGGCGGGTGAAACGGTGTCGGACGCGCAGCACGCCCGCGTCGCCGCGACCCGGGCCCGGAACCTGGCGTTCGGCCTCGACCGCTTCGAGGAGGCCGCCGGCGTCCTGGACACGGCCGAGACGGCGGTGTCCGGCGCTTCGGCCGCGGACGAGCTGGCGACGGCCCGGGCGGCCTTGCGGGCGGCGGCGGGTGCGTCACGCGAGGCGCTGGACCTGCTCGGGCCGGTGCTGGACCGCAACCGCCGCGGCGACGCGCTCCGGCTCGCGGCGCTGGTGGTCGCGGCCGGGGCACTGGCGTCGACCGGGCGGACGGAGGCGTGCCTCGGCGTCGTCGACGAGGGCCTGGAGATCGCGTCCCGGATTTCGGACGCTTTCGCGCCGGGGGCGCGGGTCCGGCTGGAGCACGCCCGGATCGTCGCGCTGTGCCGGGCCGGTCGCCTCGAGGAGGCCGAAGACCGGGCCGGGGACGACTACCGGGACGCGGTCCGCGACCGGTGGGGACCGGCGGTCGCGGGCGCGGCGGCGTCGCTCGGGACGGTCGCGCTCGCCTACGGCAACGTCCGCGGCGCGATCCGCTGGCTGCGGGAGGCCCTCGCCGCCGACGCGCACGACCAGCCGCACGAGTTCCGCCCCGCCGTCGCCGCGGCGCTGGTCCGGGCGACGGCGATGAGCGGCCGGGTGGCCGAGCCGCTCGGCGACTGGGACGGCGCGTGGGTGGCCGCGGCGCGGGGCGAACTGTCCCGGGCTCTGCAGCTGGGTGCCTCCGCTGCCTCGGCCGCCTCGGAAGACGGCAGGCTCGCGATCGCCGCCGAGATCCGCCACGACCTGGTCCGGTTCGGGGGCTCGCCCGGCGCGATCCCTTCCGCGGGCGGGATGGCAGAGCTGTACGCGGCGCACGCGTCGGCCGTTTCGGACGGTGCGGCGCTGGACGCGGTGGCGTCGTCGTTCGCCGACGCGGGTGCGCGGCTGCTGGCGGCGGAGGCTTCGGCCGAGGCGGCGCGGGTGTACCGCGTGGAGGGCAAGAACGGCAGCGCGGCGATGTCGGCCCAGCGCGCGCGGGCGTGGCTGGCGTCCTGTGAGGACGCTGCGACGCCGGCTCTTTCGTCGCTGGAGACACCGTTGGACCTGACGGTCCGGGAGCTGGAGATCGCCCGCTTGGTGGCGACGGGCTTGACGAGCCGCGCGGTAGCGGACCGGTTGGTGGTGTCGGTGCGCACGGTCGACAACGTGCTGCACGGGGTTTACGCGAAGCTGGGTATTTCCGGGCGCCGCGAGCTGGCTTCGGTGGTGGGCCCGCTGGTGTCGGGGAGTAGTCCCGGCGACGGCCCTTAGGTAGTCCGAGCGCTCGACGGCGGCAAAGCCGAGTAGGCCGCTACTCATGACCCGGGCGCCGATCGGCCCAAGACTGGATGACAACGGAGGGGCGAGGGCTTCACCGATCCGAATGTCAGGAGTGCACAAGATGACGACTTCATCCGGCAATCAGTTCAACGAGCAGGCTTCGGCCGGTGGCGGCGGGGACATCTTCCAGAACGAGCAGGGTTCGGGTGGTTCCGGGGGGAACCAGTTCAACGAGCAGGCCTCGACGGACGGTCGCGGTGGCGACATCTTCCAGAACCAGCAGGGTTCCGGCGGTCACGGTGGGAACCAGTTCAACGAGCAGGCCTCCTCGGGTGGTCGTGGGGACATCTTCCAGAACGAGCAGGGCTCGGGTGGCCACGGGGGCAATCAGTTCAACGAGCAGGCCTCCTCGGGTGGTCGTGGGGACATCTTCCAGAACGAGCAGGGCTCGGGTGGCCACGGGGGCAATCAGTTCAACGAGCAGGCCTCCTCGGGTGGTCGCGGCGACATCTTCCAGAACGAGCAAGGCTCCGGCCGCGGCGGCAACCAGTTCAACGAGCAGGCGTCCGCCGGCCACCACGGTGACGTGTTCCAGAACGAGCAGGGCTCGGGCGGGCACGGCGGCAACCAGTTCAACGAACAAGCCTCGACCGGCGGTCGCGGCGTGGGAGACATCTTCCAGAACGAGCAGGGCTCGGGCGGTCACGGTGGGAACCAGTTCAACGAGCAGGCTTCCACGGGCGGTCACGGGAGCATCTTCCAGAACGAGCAGGGCTCGGGCGGTCACGGTGGGAACCAGTTCAACGAGCAGGCTTCCACGGGCGGTCACGGGAGCATCTTCCAGAACGAGCAGGGCTCGGGCGGTCACGGTGGGAACCAGTTCAACGAGCAGGCTTCGACCGGTGGGCGTGGGGACATCTTCCAGAACGAGCAGGGCTCGGGCGGTCACGGTGGGAACCAGTTCAACGAGCAGGCTTCCACGGGCGGTCACGGGAGCATCTTCCAGAACGAGCAGGGTTCCGGCGGTCACGGTGGGAACCAGTTCAACGAGCAGGCTTCCACGGGCGGTCACGGCAACATCTTCCAGAACGAGCAGGGCTCGGCCGGTCACGGCGGAAACCAGTTCAACGAGCAGGCGTCCACCGAGCACCACGGCCACGAGAGCCACGAGCACGAGCACCACCACGCCGGCGGTCACCACCAGGACCACCACGACGAGCACCACCACCACGACGCCGACCACTACTGAGCCGGCGAAGAACAGTAAGGAATGAAGGAGCGGTCATGCAGGAGCCGAGTGGCGGGGGGCGCATCGCCCTCGACACCCTCGACCTCGCGGTCAAGGGGGCGACGGCCTACGGACGGGACGATCTCGTCCAGCGCCTCACCGACGCCCGGCGCCTGCTGTCCGAACCGGACGTCACCGTCTACGTCGTCGGGGAGTTCAAGCAGGGCAAGAGCTCGCTCGTCAACGCCCTGCTGACCGCGAAGATCTGCCCGGTCGACGACGACATCGCGACCGCGGTGCCGACCGTCGTCCGGTACGCGCCGGAGTCCGGGGCTCTGGCGACCTACGAACCGGCCGACCCGTCGTCGCCGCCGTGGACCGAGCGGATCTCCCTCGACGACCTTCCGACCCACGTGAGCGAAGCCGGGAACCCCGGCAACGTCCGCAAGCTCAAATCCGTCACGGCGTCGATCAGCCGCCAGCTGCTCTCCGGTGGGCTGGTGCTGGTCGACACCCCCGGCGTCGGCGGCCTCGGCTCGCTGCACAACGCCGTCACGGTCAGCTCGCTGCCGCGAGCGCACGCCGTTCTCTTCCTCTCCGACGCGTCCCAGGAACTCACCGGTGCCGAGCTGCGGTTCCTCCGCACCGTCAAGGAACTCTGCCCGAGCGTCTTCTTCGTCCTCACCAAGATCGACCTCTACCCGCAGTGGCGCCGGATCCTCGAGCTCAACGCCGGCCACCTCGAAGCGTGCGGGATCGCCATCGACACCGTCGCCGTCTCCTCGGAGCTGCGCACCGTCGCGGCGCGCTCGGCCGACCAGGAGCTGAACGTCGAATCCGGCTTCCCGCAGCTGGTCAAGCGGCTGCAGGGCGTGGTCGGCGACGCCGAACGGTCCGCGCTCAACGCCGTGGGCCTGCACGTCGGGTCCGCGGTCGGCCAGCTGCACGCCGCCCTGCGCGCCCGCCGCACCTCCCTCGCGCACCCGGAGCAGTCCGCCGCGCTCGTCGCGGAGCTGACCCGGGTCAACGACCGCGTCGACGCGCTGCGCAGCCAGTCCGCGAAGTGGCAGCAGCTGCTCTTCGACGGCTTCGCCGACATTTCGTCCGATGTGGACTACGACCTGCGCGCCCGCTCCCGCGGTGTGCTGCACGAGGCCGAAGAGGCCATCGAAGAAGGCGACCCCGCCAAGAACTGGGCCGAGTTCGAGAAATGGCTGCGCCAGCGGCTCGCGAACGAGACCCTCGAGAACTACGCGACCTTCATCAAGCAGGCCCGCGGCCTCGCCGCCCGCGTCGCCGAGCACTTCGAGCTCGCCGAGTCCCAGGCCGTGCTGCCGCGCGAAGTGCAGGCGCCGGTCCAGGTCGTCGAGGAGATCGACATCGACTCGTCGTTCACCGGCGTCAAGACCCGCGGCACCACCGGGATGGCCGCGTTCCAGAAGGCCTACAGCGGCTTCCTGATGTTCTCGATGCTCACGAAGATGGCCGCGCTGGCCATCCCCACCCCGTTCGGCGTCGCGGCCGGCCTGCTGATGGGCCGCTCCGGCTTCATGGACGAACGCAAGCGGCAGCTGGAAAAGCGCCGCGGCCTGGCCAAGACGGCCGTGCGCCGGTTCGTCGACGAGTTCAACCTCCAGGTCGGCAAGGACTCCCGTGACGCGATGCGGACCGTCCAAAGAGAACTCCGCGACGCCTACAGCGCCCGCGTCGAAGAGCTCCAGCGGTCCCTCACCGAAGCGCTGGCGAACGCGAAGAAGGCGGTCGTCGAGGACGACGCCGAGACGGGCGAGCTCAAGCGGCTGGAGGCCGACATCGAAGCCCTCGAAGTGCTCGGCCGGCGCGCCGACGAGCTCACCCTGCGCAGTGCACCCAAAGCCGTGCCCGCAGCCGTCCCGGCGGTGACGCGATGACCCCGCTCTACGTCCAGGTCCGCGGGTTCGTCGCCCGCGCGTGCGCCGGGTACGCCGGCACGCCGGCCGAGCCGCAGCTGCGGCAGATCGCCGGCCGGCTGGCCGAACCGCTGCGCGTCGCCATCGCCGGCCGCGTCAAGGCCGGCAAGTCCACCCTGCTCAACGCGCTCGTCGGCCAGGAGCTGGCGGCGACCGACGCGGGGGAGTGCACCCGCGTCGTCACCTGGTACCGCAACGGCCCGACCTACCGGATCATGCTGCACCCGGTCCGCGGGATGCCGCGCCAGCTGCCGTTCGGGCGGCTGTCCGGCACGCTCGGCCTCGAGCTCGGCATGGCGCCCGGCGACGTCGACCGGCTCGTCGTCGACTGGCCGTCGCCGGCCCTGCGGGCGATGACGCTGATCGACACGCCCGGGCTGGGTTCGGCGCGCTCGGAGGTCTCCGGACGCACCGAGGTCGCGCTGGTCCCCGAGGGTGACGGCGTCGGCACCGCGGACGCCGTGGTGTACCTGATGCGCCACGTCCACGGCGACGACGTCCGGTTCCTCGACGCCTTCCACGACGACCCGGCGCAGCGGCGCCCGGTGAACACGATCGGCGTGCTGTCCCGGGCCGACGAGGTCGGGCACGCCCGCGGCGACGCGCTCGACTCGGCGGCCAGGATCGCCGACCGCTACGCCCGCGACTCCCGCGTCCGGGGCCTGTGCCAGACCGTGGTCCCGGTGGCCGGCCTGCTGGCCAGCTCCGCCGCCTCGCTCAAGGAGTCCGAATACCGCGCGTTCCGCGTGCTGGCCGCCGCGCCGGAGGCGGAGGTCGCGAGGCTGCTGACGTCGGCCGACCGGCTCGCCCGCGCGGAGTCCGAAGTGGACGTCCCGGCGGCCGAGCGCGCGGAGCTGCTGGCCCGCTACGGACTGTTCGGCGTCCGGGTGGCGGTCGAGCTGACCCGCGGTGGCCTGGTGACCGGCGCGCGGGCGCTGTCCGGCGAGCTGCTGGCCCGCAGCGGCCTGCACCGGCTGCGGTCCCTGCTGACCACCCAGTTCGCCGCGCGGGCCGACGTGCTCAAGGCGCGCTCCGCGCTGCAGGCGGCCGAACTGGTGCTGCGCGCCTACCCGGACCGCACCGGCGGGCTGCTGCACGAGTGGGAGCGGATCGTCGCGGGGGCGCACGAGTTCGCCGAGATCCAGCTGATCGACTCGATCCGGCTCGGCGTCGTGCTCTTCACCACCGACGAGGCCCGCGACGCGGAACGGCTGCTCGGCGCGGCCGGGGTGGACGTGCCGAGCCGGCTGAACCTGCCGGGGGACGCGGGCCGCGCCGCGGTCCGGCAGGCGCTCGGCGCGCAGCTGCTGAGGTGGCAGCGGCGCGCCGAGCACCCCGCGTCCCCGCGCGACGTCCGCGACGCGGCCCGCGTGCTGGTGCGCACCTGCGAAGGAATCCTGCTCAGCGAAGCCCGGGCGGAGGTCTTGTCGTGACCGACTTGCCGAAGAAGATCAAGAAGGCGGCCGCGGCCGTCGCCGGCGCCGTCGCGTCCGAAGTGGCGGGCAACGCGCTCACGCCGGGGTCGCCCGCCGCGTCGGCGCCACCGCCCCAGCCGGAGCCGGCCGCCGCCGAGACCCCGCACGACGTCCCCGCCCACGAGTACGTGCCCGAGGTCGAGACCAGCACCGTCACCCGCGGCGAAGACGGTCACGTGGAAGCGCAGACCGGCACGGTCTGGCACCCGGAGACCACCGACGGCCTGCCGCTGAAGGAGCTGCCGACCGTCGAGGAGTTCGAGCAGATCGAAGTCCACGAGGACGAGTTCGGCAACTTCGTCATCGACGCGACCGAGCGGTTCGTGGTGCACAACAACGGCCGCGACGAGGTGTACACCGACCACCAGCACATCGTCGTGCCCGGGGACGGGACGCCGGGCGACACGGACATCGACATCGTCCAGGACGCCGACATCGTCGTCCACGAGAACCCGGACGGCACGATCACCGTGGAGCACCAGGGTTCGCTGACCTACGAGCTCACCCCGGACGCGCCGGGGCACGGCGACATCGAGGTGTTCCAGGAGGAGACGGTCGTCCTCGACGAGGCCGAGACCGGGCCGCCCGGGATCGACGTCGGGGTCACCGTGGACCAGCAGGCCAGTGCCGACGACCCGTTCGGCGAGCCGGCCGGGCCGACCATCCACCAGACCGAGGTGATCGCCGACAAGGGCCGCGGTGCCACGGTGACCGCGCAGGTCACCGCGCCGTCGCCGTCGCTGCCCGGGACGCCGTCGGCGCCGGTCGTGACGTTCAGCCGTCAGCCGTCCACAGTGGACACACCGGCGCCGCCGCCGGTCGCGGTCGAGACGACGACGACGTTCGCGGCGGCGTCGTCGCAGCTGGCCGAGCACCCGGTGGCGAAGCACAGTTTCGCCACCGACCCCGAGCCGAAGCACCACGACGCCGGTGAGGTCACGGGCACCCGGCCGCACCCCGCGGAGAAGGAGCACCCGTTCGAGCCGCCGCGCCACCACGAGCCGGAGCCCGACCACCGGCCGGAGCCGGACCACGCACCGGACGCGGATCACCCGCCGGACGATCCACCGCCGGAGCCGCACGACCTGCCCCCGGTGGAGCCACCCGGCCCGCCGTCGCACGAAGACCACCTCGAGGAACCCGGGCGGGTTCCGGACGAGCACCCGACTTTCGATCACGCGCACACCGCCGGCGGAGGCTGACATGGGCTACGGACTGGGCATCGACCTCGGCACGACCTTCACGGCCGCCGCCGTCGACAGCGCCGGCCACGTCGAGATGGTGTCGCTCGGCGACCGGACGGCGGCCATCCCGTCGGTGGTGCTGCTGCGGGCCGACGGCAGCGTGCTGGTCGGCGACGCCGCGAGCCGGCGCGCGGCCGTCGAGCCCGACCGCGTGGCGCGGGAGTTCAAGCGGCGCCTCGGCGACCCGACGCCGGTGCTGCTCGGCGGCGCGCCGCATTCGGTGGCGTCGCTGATGGCGCACCTGCTCGGGTACGTGGTGCGGACGGTAGCCGGGCAGCAGGGCGGCCGGCCGGACCGGATCACGCTCACGCACCCGGCGAACTGGGGGCCGTACAAGCGGGAGCTGTTCGAGCAGGTGCCGCGGCTGACCGGGATCGACCGCGTCGGCCTGATCACCGAGCCTGAAGCGGCGGCCGCGCACTACGCGTCCCAGGAACGGCTGGAGGACGGCGCCGTCGTCGCGGTGTACGACCTCGGCGGCGGCACGTTCGACGCGACCGTGCTCCGCAAGCGCGGCAACGGCTTCGAGATCCTCGGCAGCCCGGAGGGCATCGAGGGCCTCGGCGGCGTCGACTTCGACGAAGCGGTGTTCGGGCACGTCGACCGGGCGCTCGACGGGAAGCTGTCGCAGATCGACCCGGACGACGCCGGCGCGGTGGCGGCGGTCGTGCGGCTGCGCCAGGAGTGCGTGCTGGCGAAGGAAGCCCTGTCGGCCGACACCGAGACGGCCGTTCCGGTGCTGCTGCCGTCGGTGCAGACGGAGGTGCGCCTGACCCGCGGCGAGTTCGAGGAGATGATCCGGCCGTCGATCACCGCGACGATCGGTTCGCTGCACCGGGCGCTGCGCTCGGCGAACCTCCGGCCGGCCGACCTCGGGGCGGTGCTGCTGGTCGGCGGCTCGTCGCGGATCCCGCTGGTGTCCCAGCTGGTGTCGGCCGAGCTGGGCCGCCCGACGGCGGTCGACATCCACCCGAAGTACGGGGTCGCGCTCGGCGCCGCGGCGCTGGCGTCCGGCCGGTCCGGCCTGGTCCAGGCGACGCGCTCGCAGCCGTCGATCCGGCCGGTGCCCCCGCCGCCGGTCCCGGCCGTTCCCCGCGTGCCGCCCCCGCGCGAGGAGACGAAGACGATGGCGACGCCCGGGTTCGGCGCGGGTGCACCGCCGCCGTCGCTGGGCCGCGCGAAGGCCGAGGCGAGCCCGGGACGGCGGGCCTCGCGCCGCGGGGTCGTGGTGGGGCTGTGCGCGGTGGCGGTGGTGGCGATCGGCGGCGTGGCGGTGGCGGTGGCGAGCTCGGGCGGAAGCCCCTCGGGCGGCACCCCACCGGCGACGACCGCGGCGACCGACACGCCGACGCTGGTGACGGTGCCCTCCCCGGAGGCCCCGGAGACGACGCACGCGACGGTGGCGGCCCCGCACACGAACCCACCCGCGACGACCCGGCGCAAGACCCCGCCGAGAACGACCACGCCGACGAAGACGACCACCCCGACGACGACCACCACGCCGACGACCACGACGAGCACGAAGCCGACGCCGTGAGCTGACGGGGGAGAAGTTCCCGGCGGAAGGGGTACCGCCCGCCGGGTGAGGGGCCGGGCCGGCGCGTGCGGTTCGGGGGCCGGCCCGGTCGCCGGATCCAGGGCCGGCTCCCACCGAGGGGGTGGGAGCCGGCCCGCTCGGCCGCGGCTCGCCGCGACCGCGCCGCCGGTAGCCTCGCGGCATGGCGGCAGAGCACGTGATCGTGACGTCCACGACCGACTCCGAGACGGCGGCCGGGGAGCTGGCCGTGAAGCTCGTCGAAGAGCGGCTCGGGGCCTGCGCGCAGATCGTCGGGCCGGTGACCAGCGTCTACCGCTGGGAGGGCGCGGTGCGGACCGACCGGGAGTGGCGCGTCGAGATCAAGACCACCGCCGCCCGGGTGCCCGCGCTCACCGAGCGCATCAAGCAGCTGCACGGCTACGACCTGCCCGAGGTGATCGCGACGCCGATCGAAGGCGGCAGCGCGGACTACCTGACCTGGGTGACCACCGAAACCGGGAACGGTGGTTAGCTTCGAGGCATGGACCTCAGCACCCGCTTCGCCTCCCTCACCACCGCCCACCTCGCCGACGCGTGCATCCGCGCCGGTCTCCCGGTGCGCTGCGCCCCCGCGGCGACGCGCGCCGTCGTCTCCGGCACCCGGCTGCTGGGGCCGGCGGTCCCGGCCCGGCACGTCGGCAGCGTCGACGTCTTCCTGGAAGCCTTCGAGCACGCCCCGGCGGGCGGGGTGCTGGTGGTCGACAACGGCGGCCGGCTCGACGAAAGCTGCGTCGGCGACCTCGTCGTCCTCGAAGCGCGCGCGGCCGGGCTCGCCGGGGTCGTGATCTGGGGCCTGCACCGCGACACCGCCGACATCCGCGCGATCGGGCTGCCGGTGTTCAGCCTCGGCTCGATCCCCACCGGCCCGCTCGCCCTGGGCCCGCGCATCGACGGCGGGCTCGCCGAAGCGATCGTCGGTCCCTGGCGGATCGGCCCGGCGGACCTCGTCGCCGGCGACGACGACGGCGTCGTCTTCCTCCCGCAGGACCGCGCGGACGAGCTGTTCACCCTGGCCGAGGGCATCCGCGACACCGAACGCCGCCAAGCGGAGCGGATCCGGGCCGGCGAGCCGTTGCGCGACCAGGTCCGTTTCGCCGAGTTCCTCGCCGCGCGCGAAACGGATCCGGGCCTGACGTTCCGCGCGCACCTGCGGGCCGTCGGCGGGGCGATCGAGGAGTGACCCGAAAGTGTGATGTTCCGCCGGACGGGGTACCCGCGGCGGTGTGGAAGGCGAGATCGAGGACATCCTCATCGGGTTCGGCCGGGACACCGAATACCACTTCGCGCGTGGCCTGCGGGCCTACGTGGGGCGGGTCGCCCGGGCCGTCGGTGTCGGGTTCGAATCGTGTTCGCTCGACCCCCACGTCCCCGCGTCCGGCTATGTGGCGCTCGAAGGGCCGGGGCGGGACCTCGCGCTGATCTGGCACGAGGTGCACGGCTGGTCGGCGGTGGCCGAGCCCGCGGACGGCGTGCCGCAGGTGCTCGCCTACCTCGGCGGGACCGATGTCGTGCCGCCACCGCACGCGGTCGCGCGGTTCGCCGCCCGGCTGCCGGCCGTCGGCTCGTCCCGCCCGCCCGTCTTCCGGGCGCCCGGCCGGCACGAGGACCTCGTCGGCCTGCTGCCGGTCACCGGGCCCGAAGGACTGCTGAGGGCGAGCTCGCCGCCGTGGTGAAGCGCCGCGGGGCGCCTAGGATGGGCGGGCAGCGACCGTCCAGCGAGGGAACCCCGTGAGCAGCGCCGAGGAACCGAAACCCGTCCGTGTCCTCCTCGTGGAGGACCACGACATGGTGGCCGAGGCGCTGCAGCAGGCCCTCGACCGCGCCGACGGGATCACCGTGGTCGGCCGCGCCCGCTCCCGCAGCGGAGCCGTCGCCGACGCGCGCGAGCACGGCCCGGACGTCGTGGTGCTGGACCGGCGGCTCGCCGACGGCGACGCCCTCGGCGTCATCGCGGAGCTCGGCGAGAGCGGCGCGCGCGTGCTGGTGCTGACCGGGGACGCGACCCCGTCGGTCGCCGTGCAGGTCGCGAAGGCCGGTGGGTCCGGGCTGCTGCTCAAGTCGTCGCAGCTCGGCGTGCTGGAGTCCGCGGTGCGGGACGTCGCCGCGGGTGGCGTGGTCTTCGACCAGGAGCTGCTGCCCGAGATCTTCGACCGGCTCACCGGCCGGCTGGCGGCCCGCGGCTCGGAACTCACCGCGCGGGAGCGCGAGACCCTCGACCTGCTCGCGGAGGGCGCCACCACCGAGGAGATCGGGGCTCGGCTCGGCGTCTCCCGCAACACCACGCGCAACCACGTCCAGCGGGTGCTGGAGAAGCTCGGCGCGCGGTCGAAGCTCGAAGCGGTCGCCGTGGCCCGCCGGGAGGGCCTCCTCGGCTGATGCACCTGCATCAGCCGAGGGTCCCGGTTTGCATCTCGTGCGCCGGGGCGCCGCCCGGCAGGCTGGACGCCGTGGACATCCCGGCGCCGCTCGTCGCGGAGTGCGGCCTGACCGATCCGGCGGGCGGCTTGGCCGTCGCGCGCCGGTTCGCCCGGGTCACCCTCACCGCCTGGGCCTGCGCCACCGTTGTCGACGACGCGCTGCTGATCGTCACCGAGCTCGCGACCAACGCCCTGCGGCACGGCACCGGCCGGCCGGTCCTCCGGTTGAGCGTCGGGGCCGGGCACGTCCGCATCGAGGTCTTCGACGACGACCCGGCGCCGCCCGTGCGGCGGCCGCCCGGCGCCGACGGCGGCTGGGGTCTCGTCCTGGTCGAGCGGCTGTCCCTGGACTGGGGGACCGCGCGGCACGGCCTGGGAAAGGTGGTCTGGTGCGCGCTGTCCGCACCGTCGGCCGAGCTGGCCGGCTGACGCGAAGTGCCGGCCGCGCGGCCATCCGGCACAGTGACGGCATGGACGACGAGCTTCGGCCGGGTGCGGACCACGTGAGCGTGGGGCTGGACGCACAGGGACGCGTCGCGAGCTGGAGCGCGGAGGCCGAGCGGGTCACCGGACGGCCGGCGCGGGAGGTCCTCGGGCGGCGGCTTTCCGTGCCCGACCCCGTGGAAGCGGAGCCGTCGTCCGGCGAGCGCCGCGCCGCCGAGGAGGCGCTGCGCGAGAGCGAGCAGGGGTTCCGGCTCTTGGTGCAGAGCGTGCAGGACTACGGGATCTTCATGCTGGACCGCATCGGGAACATCTCGAGCTGGAACGCCGGCGCGCAGCGCATCAAGGGCTGGTCGGCGCGGGAGGCCATCGGACGGCACTTCTCGATGTTCTACCCGGCGGAGGACGTGGCGGCGGGCAAGCCGGCGCGGGAGCTGGAGGTCGCGGTCGCCGAGGGCAGGCTGGAAGACGAAGGCTGGCGGATCCGTAAGGACGGCACCCGGTTCTGGGCGAACGTCGTGATCACGGCGCTGTACGACGAAGCGCACCGGCTCCACGGCTTCGGGAAGGTCACCCGCGACATGACCGAACGCCGCAACGCCGAGCAGGCGCTGCGCGAACGCCGCCGGCTGGTCGGCCACCTCGTCGAGGCGCAGGAGGTCGAACGGCGCCGGATCGCCTGGGACGTCCACGACGAGTCCATCCAGTCCATGGTCGCCGTCGGCATGCGCCTGCAGCTGCTCGCTTCCCGGCTGCCCGAGCCGCACGCGAGCGCCGTGGCGGGGCTCGACGACGCGGTGCAGGCCGCCATCGGCAGGCTGCGGGGCCTGGTGTCCCGGCTGCGGCCGCCGGAGCTCGACCAGCACGGCCTGGTGGAGGCCGTCTCCGCCTACGTCGAAGAGGTGGCGGGCCGCTGGGGGCTGGCGCACGCGGTGCGGGACGAGCTCACCGCCGAGCCGTCGGCCGCCGCCGCGATCACCGCGTACCGGATCTGCCAGGAAGCGCTCAGCAACATCCACAAGCACGCCCGTGCCACCCGGGTCGACCTCCACTTGTCCACCACGGACAACGGAACGCTCGTGCGGATCTCCGACGACGGCGCCGGCACGGCGGGGGAGGACGCCGGCTCGGGCCACTTCGGCCTGGTCGAGATGCACGAACGAGCCGAAGCGGCGAACGGCTGGCTGTCGGTGACGAGCGTGCCCGGCCGCGGCACGTCCGTCGAGTTCTGGCTGCCGATGCTGCCCGATGTGATGGGGCTCGAACCGTGACCGAGGTGCGGGTGCTGATCTCCGACGACGACGAGATGATCCGCGCCGTCCTCAAGGAGGTCCTCGACGAGGAGCCCGACATCGCCGTCGTCGCGGTCGCCGGCGACGCCGACGAAGCGATCCGGCTCGCCGGGCACCACCGGCCCGCGGTCGCGGTCCTCGACGTCCGGATGCCGGGCGGCGGGGGCGCCCGGGCGGCGCGCGAGATCGCCCGGTGCAGCCCGGACACCGCGATCCTGGCCTTCTCGGCCTACGCCGACCGGGCGTCGATGGCCGCGCTCGCCGCGGCCGGCGTCACCGAATACCTGGTGAAGGGCGTGGCGAACGTGGAGATCGTCGAGGCCGTCCGGCGGCTGGGGCGGCCGCCGTCGTGAGCGGTCAGCCGACCGCGCGGGGGCTCATCACGCCGTAGAAGTCCATCGGCAGCAACGTGAACAGCCGCGCCACGGCCCGCGACCCGCCGGGGTCCACCGTCAGGTGCGCTCCGGCGGCGTCGGCGAGGAGCTGGGCGCGCAGCAGCGAGTTCAGCCCGGCGACGGAAAAGAACGTGACGCCGTCGAGGTCGATCACGACCGTGCCGACCGGGCCGCGGATCCGCGAGCGCAGGACCTCGTCGAGCTTGCGCGCGGTGCTCAGGTCGACCTCTCCGGACACCTGGATCAGCACGGTGCGCGGGGTGGGGTGCGACACGCGCAGGGACAGGTGGCCGCCGACGTCGATGCGGGCGGTGGAGTTGTCGTGGTCGGCCGAGCGAGGTTCGGGAACCATCGCGGCACACCCTTTCGTCGAGCAGCGGAGGCGGGCCGGACGAAGGGCGGAACGCAGCTCACCGCCCGGGCGCGGAACGTCCGGCAGCGGCTGACGGCTCAACCGTGAACCACCAGCATAGTGCATGTGCACTAGGTCGACCACCGACGCACTCCGCCGGACCCCCTCATCCGCGCAGTGAGGCCACCGGCTTGCCCGTCCGGTCGCGCAAGAGCTCCCGCAGCGTGCCGGGGTGCTCGTAGCCGACCTTGCGGGCGATCGACTCCAGCGACAGGCCCGTCGTGCGCAGCAGGTGCGCCGCCTGCTCGACGCGCAGGTCCTGCACGAACCGCACTGGCGACGTCCCGAGCGTGCGCCGGACCGCGCGTTGCAGCGTGCGTTCGCTGACGCCGAGGTCGTGCGCCGCCGCCGGGAGGCTGATCGGCTCCGCCAGGCGCGCCCGGACCCAGCTCTCGAACGCCGCGACCGTCGGGTCGTGCCCGGCCAGCGCGCTCGCGATCGTGTAAGCCGACTGCGACGGGCGCTCGTCCACCACCAGGTACCGCGCGACGAGCTCGGCGAGCGCGGGGCTGCGGTGCCGGACGATCGAAAGCGCCAGGTCGACGTGCCCGAACGCCGCTCCGGCGGTGGTCACCCCGGCCGAGCCGACCACCATCCGCGTCTGGTCGAGCTCGACGTCCGGGTAGCGCGCCCGGAAGACCGGGGCCAGCCACCAGCTGGTGGTCGCGCGGTGCCCGTCGAGCACACCGGCCTCGGCGAGCAGGAACGTGCCGGTGCACGCGGACGCGATCGGCGTCCCGGCCGCGCACGCCCGGGCGACCGTCCGTCGTCCCGGCTCCGAACCCGGCCCCGACACGTACGCGATCAGCTCGTCGGGCCGCCGCTCGGCGAGCGCGGGCACGACCAGCAGCTCGGCGTCCGCCACGTGCCGCAGGGGTTCGGTGGCGACGACGTGCCCGGCTCCGGTCCGCACCCGCCGCTTCGCGCCGATCGTGGTGACGTCCCAGGCGGGCGGCGGCCGGTCCAGCATGCCGCGCATGGCGTTCGCCGTGTCGAGGACGTCGTGCACCGCCGCCAGTCCCGAGTCGAACACCCCGTCGTACGCCAGCACCGCGACCTTCATGTCGGAAACGGTAGCAAAAATGTCGTTTCTGCCACTGACGCGGGCCCCGTCGGCGGCCCTAGTTTCGGTGGGGTCCGAACGAGACGAGGAGCGAAGATGAAGATCGGTTTGCTGGCCCGGATCGAGGCCAAGCCCGAGTACGCCGACAAGGTCGAGGCGATGCTGCGCGACGCGGTCGAGCTCGCGAAGGCCGAACAGCACACCCTGGCGTGGTTCGCGTTCCGGCTGGACGCCACGACGTTCGGGGTGTTCGACACCTTCGCCGACGAGCAGGGCCGCCGCGCCCACCTCGAAGGCCGCATCGCGGCCGCGTTGACCGAAGCGGCGGCGACGATGCTCAGCGCGCCGCCGGAGATCCGCGAAACCGACCTGCTGGCGGTCAAGCTGCCGTGACGCCTCCCGCCTGGCGGCCCCGCGCCGGGGCCGCCAGGCCGGGCGGCGAGGAAGGAGCGCCGATGCCCACCACCGTCGTCAACCTCAAAGGTCACCGCGACGACCCGGACTACGCCGACGTCGTCTACGTCGGGCGGGCCATGCACCGGGGCGGCTGGCACCTCGCCGGGTCGAAGCTCGCCAGCCCGTTCAAGCCGGGGAAGGACGGCTCCCGCGAGGACGTCGTCACGAAGTACCGCGAGCACCTGCTTTCCCGGCCGGACCTGCTCGCGCTCTTGCCGGAGCTGCGGGGGAAGCGGCTCGGGTGCTGGTGCGTCCCCGAACTGTGCCACGCCCAGGTGATCGCCGAGCTCGCGGATCACGGGCGGTAACGAAACACACCCCCTCCGCGAGTAACCTGGCGACACGAGGGGGTGATCGACGGTGCCCGCGCGACGTCACGGCGGCTTCGATCAGGCTGAACTTCCGGCGGCTCACCGGATCAGATGGTGGCTCGCGGCGGTGACGGCCGGGCTCGTCGCGGCCGGCTTCGCCGTCGTGCCCTACCTGCCGTTCTTCCAGAGCTGGACCTTCGTCCGAGACCCGAAGGTCGCGAGCGTCATCACCTGGACCGTGCTGCAGACGTCCGTCGTGATCATCTCCGCGGTGCTGACGCTGTACTTCGTCGGCCGGGCCCGCCTGGAGGGCGCCGCCTACCGCGCCAACCAGATCGACATCCGTCTCTTCGCCGACGAGCGCCCGGACGGCAGCCACGACCGCGAGATCGACTCCGCCGTCGAGCTGACCGCCGCGTTCAAGCGGATCCTCAACGACTCCCGGCTCTACACGCCGACCCCGGTACCGGGCGCGGGGAGCTCCTACGACTTCATCCAGATCGTCGAGCACGCCGGCGACTCCGCGGACGGCTGGTGGAAGGCCGCGACCAAGCTGGTCCGGCTCGCCCAGCCGCCGGCGGCGTTCACCGTCACCGGCACGGTCCGGCTCGGCAACACGTCCGGCCGTTACCAGCTCATCCTGGAGCTGGTGCGCGTCCCGCGGTTCGCCGCCAGCCCGCTGGTGATCGAGGACGAGAGCTGGCCGCGCGTGCTGCACCGCGCGGCCAACGCCGTCGCCGCGCTCGTGATCCCGCGCAGCGCCTACGTCCGCACGAACATCCACTGGGCGGCCTGGCGGGGCGCGAAGATCCCGTACGAGCTGTTCGACGCCTACCAGCGCGCCAACCACTTCATCGTGCACCGCCGCTACGACGAAGCCCTCGCCGAGTACTACCGCGCGGTGAGCCTCGACCCGTCGAACGTCTACATCAGACTCGAGATCGCCGCCTTGCAGGAGCAGCTCGACCTGCACCTCGACGCGCTCGCCACGTACGACGACGTGATCACCGTCTGCAGCCGGGGCAACCCGAAGCTGGCGCGGTGGTGGATCGGCCCGGACTTCGCGCGCCAGCCCCGGCACGCGGGCCGCGGCCGTGCCGTCGCGCTGCTGATCGCCCGCTACCGGCACGCGCTCGTTCTCGGCCACGGCGACTCCGTGGCCGGCTCGTGGTGGGTGCGGCGGACGACGGCGGGCGTGCCCGGCGACGCCAGGGCGCTGCGCCGCGCCGAGCTGAGAGTGGCGCTGGAGCTGCGTTTCCGCCGTTACGTCGAGCTCGACGTGCGCGTGCGGCCCCACACGATCCCGCGCGAGGAGCGGCTCGAACTGCACCGCCGCGTGCTCAAGGTCCCGGCCGACGAACTGGTCGTACAAGACGCGACTCCGGCGCAGCTGGCCGAGTACAACCAGCGCGCCGCCGAGATGCGGTCGTACTTCTGCGCCCTGTCGCAGTACGAGATCGAACGGCTCGTCGCGGACTACCGCCGGTTCTGGCGGCGCTGGCGCGGCAGCTGGCAGCAGCTGACGAACCGCGCGCTCGACCTGTCCCTGGTCTGGACGGTGGTGCGGCGCGCGATGGCCGACGTCGAGCCGGAGACCGGCGCGGTCCCCGCGCCCGCGGTCGCGTACCCGGGCAGCCGCGTGCGGCTCGCCGACGTCTGCCCGGACCGCCACTGGCCGCCGGACCCGCGGGCGATCGACGAGACCGTCGAAGCCGCGGGCACCCGCAGGTCGTGGGAGGAGTGCTACAACGCGGCGAGCGTGTACGCCATCGCGATGCTCGAAGTCGGCCCGCGCGGGGAGCGTGACCTTCGCGATCGCGCGCGCAACCCGCGTCTCGTGGGCGAAGCACGCGACGAAGTGGCCCGCCGCGCGGTCCGCGAGCTGTACCACGCCGCGACGATCAGCCACAGCGGCCGGCTGCCGGAACGGCGGTCGTGGCTGATGGGGGAGGACCCCGACCTCGTCGCGCTGCGCGGCCACGAGCTGTTCCGCGTCTTCGAGATGGTCACGTTCTCCCCGGACCGCGCCGCGCCGCTGCGCCCGCAGCGCGCCAACGTCTGGGAGCAGGTCAGCTACGTCCGGCAGCTCGTCGGGGAGATCGCCGCGTGCCGCGCGCACTTCTGGCGCGCCCGGGCCCTCGACCCGCCCCCGGACGCCCGGACGCTGGACCGCTGGCGCGCGGCCGACCGCGACGCCTGGCGCAAGCTGTCCGAGCTGGCGACCGGCAAGCAGGACTGGTACACGCGCTACCAGGCGATCTGCGCGTTCCGCGCGTGGTCGGCGGACTCGGGCTACCCGGGGTCGATCACGGGATTCCCGCTGTACTGCGAGGAACGGCTGCACGCCCAGCTGCGTGGTGCCGCCGGCCGGCGCGTGAAGACGGGCCTGGACGCGAACATCGTGGTCCGCGAGTACGTCCGCCAGTGCGACCAGCGGCTCGACCAGCTGGCCGCCGACATCACCGACCTGGCGGAGCACGCCAGGGTCGACGACTTCGCGGGCTGCGCCGAGCTGTGGACGGCGCTGTCCTCGTGGTTCGACGACGACATCGCGGACGGCTCGTCCGCCGTCGAGCGGCGCGACCGGTTCCGGAAGCTCGCCCGGCCTTAGGACGGCCGCGTGTAGCGGTGCTTCACCCCGACGGGGAAGTACTCGGGATCGCCGGCCGGGCGCAGGACGACGTCCGGCAGCTGCCGCTCGGCCGGGACGTAGTGCGCGAACTCGCTGTTGAGCCTGCGGAGGTGGTCGCGGACCGACTCGGCGATCCGGTGGGCGTCGGCGGTCGCGCCCGGCGCGGTCTCGACCGTGATCCGCAGCCGCCGGTCGCGGTCGGCGTCCTCGACCGACTCGATGACGAACTTGCCGGTTACGGTGTCGCTGATGCCGGGCTGCTCCAGGCCGACGGTGACGTTTTCCGGGTAGACGTTCGCGCCGAAGAACGACACCGTGAACAACGAACGGCCGAACACGTACACGAACGGCAGCTCCGGCCCGGGCGGCGGCGTGAAACCGTGCCGGGCGCAGAAGTCCAGCAGCTGGGCGTGCGGCAGGAGCCCGCCGTCGTCGGCGATGTGGTAGCGGATCAGCGGGATGCCGCCGTCGCCGCTGAAGACGAGCGTGCCCTCGTGTTCTTCGAAGAAGCGGCTGGCCGGGTCGTACTGCACGAGCGTCGGGAGGCGCGCGTCGCCGAAGACCTCGCGGGCGAGGTCCGGGTGGTCGGCGAAGAACCGCCGGATGCCCGCCGACCGCGGGGTTTCGGTGCCGAGGACACCCGCGTCGGCCGTGCCGTACAGCGACGCGATGTGCCGGATCGGGTCGGTGACCCCGGCGCGCCGCGCCACCAGCTCGCGCCACTGCTCGCTGAAGACTTCGCCCGCCAGCACGAGCTTGATCGCGTACGCGGCCCAGTCGACGCCTTCGGCCAGACCGGTGTCGACGACGTCCTTGACGAACGGCGGGTAGCCCAGCAGCACCACCTGTTCGAAGTGCGGCGCGAGCTCGGGGAGCACCCGCAGGATCTCCGCCTTGTTGTTGCCCGGGGCCACGACGGTGATCGGGCAGCCCTTGGCCGCGAGGTGACGCACGCAAGCCGTGGTGAACAGGCCGCCGACCCAGGTGCCGAGCGGGAAGCAGACGACGGCGAGCGTGCTGCGCCGGTCGGCCTCGAAGGCGTCCACCAGCACGGTTTCGAACCGGCGCGCGACGTGCAGCTCGTCCTCGAGCGCGCGCGGCCAGATCGTCGGCCGGCCACTGGAGCCGGACGAGACGGCGATCATGTCGTTGCCGGCGAACGTCCCGCCGCGGCACAGCTCGGGCAGCGGGTATTTCCGGTGGTAGCCGGCCTTGTCGAGCAGCGGGAGCGTCCGGAAGTCCGCCGGGGTCCGGATGTCCTCGGGCGCGATGCCGTGGTCGTGGAGGAATTTCCGGTACGCGGGCACGGTCTCGGCGGTGCGGCGGAAGAGGTCGAGGACGTGGTCCGCTTCCGGTGGCTCGGGCGGGCCGAAGAAGGTGTCGAACGCCTGCCGCACGCGGGTCTGCCGACCGAGGTCCATGATCGGAGCATAGCCGCGGGCGCGTGTCATGATTGAGCCCGTGAGCACCTCCGCGGAGCAGCAGCCCGCCGGCCCGCCGTTGACCCTCTACCTGGTCAAACGGCTGGAGCTGGTGATCAGGGCGCTGCTCGACGACGCGCTGCGGCCGCTCGGTCTCACGACGCTGCAGTACACCGCGCTGACGGTGCTCGAAGCCAGTGGCGCGCTGTCGTCGGCCCAGCTGGCGCGGCGCTCGTTCCTGCGTCCGCAGACGATGCACGAGATGGTGCTGGCGCTGGAGAAGCGCGGGCTGATCGCGCGGACCCCCAAGCCGGACAACCGGCGCGTCCTGCTGGCCGGCCTGACCGAAACCGGGCACCGCCTGCTGGCCGACTGCACACCGGCGGTGGCGGAGGTGGAGGACGCGCTGCTCGCGGACCTGAGCCCGGGTCAGCGCGCGACGTTCCGCGAGGGGCTCCAGCACGGGGTGTCGGCGTTGGGTGCGTTGTCGTCCCAGCGACGTTCCCAGGAGCCCTGATTCAGCGACCGGGCCAGGGGGTTCCGCCACCTGGCGGCGTACTCAGGAGTGGTGACACAAAAGAACTAGGCCGGTCGAGTGGTAGCGACAGCCGGCGCGTAGCGCGGGTGTGGGGACGGGCGTTGGAGGGTAGGTCATAGACCTGCTTCTCGCACTCTGGAGGTTCGCCGACCGTGGCCAGGCCAAGCGACAAGGGCGTCGTGACAACCGCCGCCCGGCGCTTGCTGCTGCTGGCCGGAGCGGTGGCGGGTCTTTGGCTGCTGTCGTGGTGGGCATCGGGGGACGCCCAGGCCGCGACGCGCGAGGTGAACCCGATCGACCAGGTGGTGGCGGGGGTCCTCGGAGGGCCGTCGCCGGGCGTCGCGGCCGGTGCGGGGCCGGAGGGGGCTCCTGCGGTGGCGCGGGTTGTGGGTGCTCCGGTGGTTGAGCCGGTGTCGCAGGTTGTGCGGGCGGCTGCCCCGGCACTCGAGCCGGTATCGCAAGTCGCGGGTGCTTCTGGGCCTGTTGTTGGGTCCGTGGTGCGGGCGGCTGCCCCGGTAGTTGAGCCGGTCTCGCGGGTAGTGCGTGGTGTCGGACCTGTTGTTGGGCCCGTGGTGCGGGCCGCTGCTCCGGTGCTCGAGCCGGTCTCGCAGGTAGTGCGCGCTGTCGGGCCGGTCGTTGAACCCGTCATGCAGGCCGCCGCTCCGGTGCTCGAACCAGTCTCGCGAGCCGTGCGGGCAACTGCTCCGATACTCGAGCCGGTATCGCAAGTAGTCCGCGCCGCCGCACCCGTCGTCAAGCCGGTCTCGCAGCTCCTTCAGCCCATCGCTCCGGTTGCCGAGCCGGTCGTGCGTTCCGTCGAACCTGTTCTCGCACCGATCTTCCACGCCACCACATCCGTGGTCGACCCCGTCGTCGGCCCCGTGACGGAGCCCGTCGGCGATGCCCTGGCCCCCGGGGTCCAGCCGACCGTCCCGCCGGCGTCCGGCACGGCCGACCCTTCCACTCCGAACCCCGCCGAACCGGCGGTCCGGCCGGCCCGCCAAGCGAAAACCCTGCCCCCGCAACAGGAAACCTCCGCCGACGTACCTGAAGCCGCCCGGCTGACCGTGACGGCCCGGACCGGCACCCGGCCCGTCCCGGCCGCCGAGACCGCCGGGCCCGCCGCGGCAAAGCTCCGGCACCACAAACACCCCACACTCCACGCCACCCCCTCACCACCGCCGGCCCACGCCCCGGGGAACGTTCCGGCACCCCGGTCGCCGGCCCCCGAAGATGCTGCTTGCGGGACCGCCCCCACCGTCCCGCCGGCCTTCCTGACCCCCGGCCACGGCCCTCGCGCCACTCACGCGTTCACGCCGTCGCACGGGGTCTTCGTCCCGCTCTGGCGGGCCTGCGAACCGGGTACCGGCCCCGGCTGAGCCCGCCCCGCACCTTCTCCCGTCGCGTTCGCGGCGCGATCAGCGCTGCCCGCGACCACCGGAAGCAAGCACCATCCACACGTGAATAGGGGCGAAATGGAAGCGACTGTGTTCGATCTCGGAAAGCTGCGAAGAGACGCGGTGGTCACCATCCGGCTGGAGGCGATGGCGAACGTCAGGCTCCTGACGGAAGTCAACCTCCAGGCCTACCGGCGCCGGCAGTACTACCGGATGCACGGCGGGGTGGCCACCGCACCGATGTTCAAGATCCACATCCCGGCCAACGCGCACTGGTTCCTGGTGCTGGACGTCGAGGGGCTGGAGAACCTGCCCCTGCGCCCGCGGGTGAGCGTCGAGCCGGAGCCGGCTGTCATGGCTCGTGGACGCACCGGCCCCCGGTGAACGTCATCGCGACCTTCGCGGCCCCGGCTTCCGAGCCGGGGCCCGCGAAGGGGTCGCGGTCGAGCACCACGAGGTCGGCGCGGTGGCCGGGCCGGATCGCGCCCGTGTCGTCGAGGTGGTTGACGTAGGCCGAGCCCGCCGTGTACGCGGTGATCGCCGCAGCGAGGTCGATCCGCTGCCCGGGTAGGAACGCGGGCACGTCTTCGCCGTACGGGATCCGGTTCACCGCCACGTGGATGCCCTGCAGCGGGTCGGGGCTGCTCACCGGCCAGTCGCTCCCGGCGGCCAGCGTGGCCCCGGACCGCAGCAGGGCACCGAACGGGTACTGCCACGACGCCCGTTCGGCACCGAGGAAGGGGATGGTCAGCTCGTCCATTTGCGGTTCGTGCACGGCCCACAGCGGCTGGATCGTCGCGGTCGCGCCGAGCCGGCCGAACCGCGGGACGTCGTCGGGGTGCACCACCTGCAGGTGCGCGAGGTGGTGCCGGTGATCCGTCGCGCCGTTGGCGGCGCGCGCGGCCTCGACGGCGTCGAGCGCGTCCCGCACCGCGCGGTCGCCGAGGGCGTGGAAGTGCACCTGGAAGCCGTGCGCGTCGAGGAGCGTGACGTACTCGCGCAGCGCCACGGGGTCGACGAAGCTCAGTCCACTGTGGCCGGTGCGCAGATACGGGCCGAGCAGGGACGCGGTGTGGTTCTCGGCGACGCCGTCCAGCATGATCTTGACGGTGCTCGCGCGGAAACCGCTGGCGCGCAACGACTCCCGTCGCTCCAGGAGGTCCGGGAGCTGGTCGGCGCCGCGGGTGCGGTCCCACCAGAGCGCGCCCGTGACCCGCGCGGTCAGCAGGCCGCGTTCCGACGCGGTGGCGTACGCGCGCGACGGGTCGGGCATGCCGCCGTACTCGCCGAGCAGCGCGTCCTGCCAGGCGGTGACGCCGAGCGAGTGCAGCAGCCGCTGCGCCCGCAGCAGCCCGGCGAGCTGCTCCGTCTCGGTGACCGGCGGCAGCAGCCGCGTGACGAGGTCCATCGCGCCTTCCTGCAGGACGCCGGTGGCACCGTCGGCATCGCGCTCGATGCGGCCGTCGGGCGGGTCGGGCGTGTCCGCGGTGATTCCGGCGCGGGCGAGCGCGGCGCTGTTCAGCCAGGCGCCGTGGTGGTCGCGGTTGACCAGGACGACCGGTCTTTCCGGCACGACGGCGTCGAGCAGCCGGCGGTGGGGGAGACCGCCCGCGAAGATGTCGAGCGACCAGCCGCTGCCGGTGAGCCAGGCGAGCCGCGGGTTCGCCCTGGCGTACGCGGCGACGGCGTCGAGGCAGCTCACGATGGTGCTTGCGCCGGTGAGGTCGCAGCGGCCGAGTTCGACACCGCCGCCGACGGCGTGCACGTGCGCGTCCTGGAAGCCGGGCAGCAGCAGGCGGCCGCGCAGGTCGACGACGTCGGTGCGCGGGCCGATCAGCGGCCCCGGATCATCGCCGACGGCGACGATCCGATCGCCGCGGACGGCCGCGAACCCGGCCCGTCCGCCGGGGGTGAGCACGGGGCCGCGGGTGAAGACGAGGTCGGCGTGCATGACACCGATCTTCCCGCATCGGCGGGCCCGAGTCGGCTGGTGCGCGGACGTTTCGGGCTGTCGTGAATGAGTCTCGGCATCGGTAACGACGCATTCAGGACATCGCGGGCCGGCGACCCGGCCGGTGCGGCGCCGGAATCCGCACCGGACCTGCGTCTCCGGTGGTCCGCAAAAGATTCACACACCGACCAACGGCGGATTTACAACGTTGTACCAACGATGTAAAAGTTATCCCCGCACCGGCTCGTACGCCGTGGAAGGGGCCACCGATGTCCTCCCGAGAACGCGCTCACCTGACCCGCCGGGACCTGCTCCGGCTCGCCGGGGGCTCGGCCGCCGCCGTCGCCGCGGCGCTCTGGCTGCCCGGCGCGGTCGCCGCCGCGGGTACCTTCAGCCCGATCCGGCCGCCCGCCACCCCGCTGATCGTCCGTTCGCCGTACCTGTCCACCTGGCAGGCCGCCGACAACCTCCCCGGCACCTGGTCGAGCTTCTGGACCGGGCACGTCACCGCGCTGTGCGGCCTCGCCCGCGTCGACGGAACCGCCTACGTCTTCGCCGGCTCGCCCGGGCTGCCGTCCGGGCCCGCTCTCACCCCGATGACGCAGGTCAGCCTGCAGGTCACCGGCACCCGCTCGACCTACGTCCTCACCGGCGGCGGCGTGAACCTGACCGTCACGTTCTTCTCGCCCGTCGACCCGGCCAACCTGCAGCGCCAGTGCGTGCCCTTCGGCTACGTGACCATCCAGGCCGCCAGCGCCGACGGCCGCGCGCACGCCGTCGACCTGCACTTCGACACCTCCGCCGAGTGGGTGCACGGCAACACCGCGACCCCGGTCACCTGGACCCAGCAGCAGTCGGGCGGCTACACGCTCCTCAGCTGCACCCCGGCGAGCCCCGGTGTGCTGCAGGAGAACGGCGACCAGGCGAGCTGGGGCTCGCTCGTGGTCGCGGCCCCGACGTCCGGCGTCAGCTGGCAGATCGGGCAGGACACCGTCGTGCGCGCCGCGTCGGCCGGTCAGGGTGCCCTGCCGAACACCAGCGACACCGCGCAGCCGCGCGCGATCAACGACCGCTGGCCGGTGCTGGCCTTCAACAAGAACCTCGGCACGATCCCGGCCGGTGGCTCGTCGGCGCCGTTCACGCTCTCGATCGGCCACGTCCGCACGCCCGCCGTCCGCTACCTCGGCACCGAGCTGCGCCCCTGGTGGACGCACTACTGGGGCAGCTGGCAGGACATGGCGGTCTGGTTCGGCAACGATTACGCGAGCGCGCTGTCCGCCGCGACCGCGATCGACCAGCGGCTGCGCGACGACGCCGTCGCCGCGGCCGGCGGCGGGACCACCGGCGAGCACTACGCCGGGATCTGCGCGCTGGCCCTGCGCCAGGCTTTCGGCGCCACCGAGCTCGTCGACCGCGGCGGCGCGCCCTGGGGCTTCCTCAAGGAGATCTCCTCCAACGGCAATATGTCCACAGTGGACGTCACCTACCCGGCGTTCCCCGCCTACCTCTACCTTTCCCCGGCCTACCTGCGGCTGATCCTGGAGCCGCTGCTCGACTACGCCGAGCGCGGCGGCTGGCCGATGCAGTTCGCCGAGCACGACCTCGGCACCCACTACCCGGACGCGACCGGCCACAACGACGGCAACGAGGAGAGCATGCCGGTCGAGGAGTCGGCCAACATGCTGATCATGGCCGCCGCCCTCGTGCAGCGGCTCCCGTCGGCGGAGGCGAACGCCTTCGCGACCACCCACTACCGGATCCTGCGGCAGTGGGCCGAGTACCTGGTCGGGAACACCCTCGACCCCGGCTTCCAGAACCAGACCGACGACTTCACCGGGTTCATCGCGCACAGCGCCAACCTCGCGCTCAAGGGCATCATCGGCGTCGGCGCGATGGGCGCCATCGCGGCGGCCGTCGGCAACACCGCCGACGCCCAGCGCTACCGGTCGACCTCCCGCGGCTACGTCAGCCAGTGGGTGACCCTCGCCCAGGACTCGTCGAACCAGCACCTCAAGCTCGCCTACGACCAGCCGGGCACGTGGAGCCTGAAGTACAACGGCTTCGCCGACCGCGTGCTCGGCCTCGACCTGGTCCCGCTGGGCGTCGCCGCGCAGGAGGCCGCCTGGTATCAGGGCCGCGCCGGCGCCCACGGCGTCCTGCTCGACCCGCGCAACAACTACACGAAGGCCGACTGGGAGCTGTGGACCGCGGCCTGGCTCACCGACCAGCCGAACATCCGGAACACCCTGGTCGAAGGCGTGTACAGCTACGCGACCACGACACCGCAGCGGGTGCCGTTCAGCGACTGGTACGTCGTCGCCGACGCCACCCAGCGCGGCTTCCAGGCCCGCCCGGTCGCCGGGGGCTACCTGGCCCTGCTGACGCGCCCGGCGGCGTCGGCAACGGTGTGGCGCAAGCTCCAGAACCAGCGCTCGGGCAAGGTACTGGCCGTGTCGAACATGTCGCTGGCCGACACCGCCGAGGTCACGCAGTGGGCGGACAACGGCACCGCCGACCACCTCTGGGCCGTGGTCGACAACGGCGACGGCACCGTCCGGATCGTCAACCGCAACAGCGGCAAGATCCTGGCGGTCCACGACCAGAGCCTCGACGACGGCGCCCACGTGCAGCAGTTCCAGGACAACGGCACGCCCGACCACAACTGGCGGATCGTCGACGCCGGCGGTGGCTGGTCGAAGCTCGTCAACGTCCGCAGCGGCAAGGTCATGGCGGTCGACCAGCAGTCCACCGCCGACGGCGCGCAGGTGACCCAGTGGGTCGACAACGGGTCACCGGACCACCTGTGGCGGTTCGTCTGACTCCGTTTGCGACACTGGCGACGTGCGTGCCGACTCGCTTCGCCGGTTCCTCGACGAGCGGAACCCCCCGACCCCGTGCCTGGTCGTCGACACCGATGTCGTCGCCGACCGGGCGCGTGAGGTCCGTTCGGCGTTCCCCGGTGCGCTGATCCGGTACGCGGTCAAGGCCAACCCGGCGCCGCCGGTGCTCGACGCGCTGGTGGCGGCCGGGATCGGCTTCGACGTCGCCGGGCCCGCCGAGCTCGCCCTGTGCCTCGAGCGCGGCGCGGCCCCGGCCGACCTCGCCTACGGCAACCCGATCAAGAAGCCCCGGGACATCGCCTTCGCCTTCGAACGCGGCGTCCGGGAGTTCACGTCCGACGCGCCTGCCGACGTCGACCACCTGGGCCGGTACGCGCCGGGCTCGGCGGTGTCGATCCGCGTCGTGCTCGACGCGCCGGACTCGGTGACGCCCTTCGGCCGGAAGTTCGGCTGCGAGCCCGCCGAGGCCCTGGACCTGGTGCTGCGCGCGGCGGCGCTCGGGCTGCGGCCCGGCATCGCCTTCCACGTCGGGTCGCAGCAGCCGGACGTCGCCGCGTGGGAGATCGGGATCGCCACGGCGGCGAAGCTCTTCGCCGAGGCCGAGGCGCAGGGGGTCGCGATGACGCGGCTCAACCTGGGCGGCGGCTTCGCGACCACGCACCGCGCGGCGGTTCCTTCGCTGGCCGCGTACGCGACGACGATCGCCTCGGCCCTCGACACGTACTTCCCCGAGGACCGGCCCGAGCTGATGCTGGAGCCCGGCCGGGTGCTCGTCGCGGACGCGGGCCTGCTGCGGACCGAGGTGGTGCTGGTCGCGCGGCGCGGCGAGCGCCGGTGGGTCTACCTCGACATCGGCCGCTACAACGGCCTCGCCGAAGCCGAGAACGAGGCGATCGCCTACCGGTTCGAGCCGGTCGGCCCGCTCGGCGGCCCCACCGGGCCGGTGGTGCTGGCCGGGCCGACCTGCGACGGCGACGACGTCCTCTACCAGCGGACGCCGTACGAGCTGCCCCTTGCCCTGCGCAGCGGCGACCGCCTTGACGTCCCGGGTACCGGGGCCTACACCGCGAGCTACGCGTCGGTCGGGTTCAACGGCATCGAGCCGCTGCGCACCCGGTGCGTCGGGCGGTGGGGTGATGTCTGAGGTCGGCCGGTTCGCCGGGCGCCACGTGCTGGCCGAGCTGCACGGCATCGACCCGGGCCTGCTCGACGACGCCCCGCGGCTCGGGGAGCTGCTGCGGGCAGCCGTGACGGAGGCGGGCGCGACGGTCGTCGACGTCGTGGCGAAGCGGTTCGCGCCGCAGGGCGCCACGGTGATCGCGCTGCTCGCCGAGTCGCACGCGTCCGTCCACACGTATCCCGAGCACGGGTCGCTGTTCGCCGACGTGTTCACCTGCGGCGAGCGCGCCGACCCCGAGTACGCGGTGCGGTTGCTGGCGAAGTCGCTGGACGCCGCTTCGGTCCACCTGTCCGTCCTGCACCGGGGAGAACGCTGATGCCCACGATCCACGAACCGGTCGGCGCCGGCCTCACCCGCGTCTGGCAGGTCGACGACGTCGTGTTCAGCGCGCGCACGCCGTTCCAGGAAGTGCTGATCGGGAAGACCGCACAGGGGACTTCGCTGTTCTGCGACGGCGAACGCCAGAGCACCGAAGCGAGCCAGCTCGTCTACCACGAGGCGTTGATGGTGCCCGCGCTGCTGCTGGCCGAGCAGGTCCGGCGGGTCCTGATCATCGGGTCGAGCGAGGGAGTCGCCTCCGAACTGGCGGTGGCCGCGGGCGCCACCCACGTCGACCACGTCGACATCGACGAGCAGGCGGTGCGGGCCTGCGCGGAGCACCTGCCCTACGGCTACACGACCGCGGACCTCGCGCGCGAGGGCGGGCCGATCCGCGTGTCCTTCGAGGACGGCTGGGCGTTCCTGGCCGCGGCCGAAGCGCGGGGCGACACCTACGACGTCGTCGTGATCGACCTGCCGGACGAGAACACCGACCCGGACGCGCAGCACAACCGCTTGTACGGCACGGACTTCCTCGGCCGGTGCGCCCGGCTCCTGGCCCCCGGCGGCGTGGTGACCTGTCAGGCGGGCTGTCCGACGCTGTGGCGCAACGAGACGCTGCTCGCGTCGTGGCGGCGGTTCCGCGAGGTGTTCCCGACGGTGCTGTACTTCGGCTCCGACGAGCACGAGTGGGCCTTCCTCTCCGGACGTGCGGACCGCGTCGACGAGCCGGGTGCGCTGGTGGCCCGGCGGTTCGCGGAGCGGGGGAGTCAGGCTTCGACCCTCGACGCCGACGCCCTGCTCGCCGGCGCGACCCCGCCGTACTCGCTCCGCCGCGATACTGGTCTGGACCAGCACTGACCGTCGATTCTTCGATATGCACAACCGCGGCCGGGTGAAATAGCGGGAAATGGATTTCCCGTACTCCGGGTTGTCGTGTTACTCCGTTCAGTGGCCGTCGAAAAGGTTGCGATCGCGCTACGATCCGTTCCGCGCGCGATCATCGTGATCAAAAGGCACCGTGGCCCATTTGGAGGAGCGTCATGCTCAGTATGTCGGTCGTAGCCGGAATGATTCTGTCCGCCCTCGCCGCACCCGTCGATTCGGGGGCGGCATCGGCTCCGACCGAAAAGATCACGCTCGACATCAAGACCATCAACGGGTCCGGCTGCCCGGCCGGCACCGCCACGGCGTCGGCCGACGTCGCGTCCGACAACACGTCGTTCACGGTGCACTACACGAACTTCACCGCCAAGGCCGGCGGTGGCGCGTCCGCGCTCGACGCCCGGAAGAACTGCCAGATCAACGTGCTCGTCCATGTGCCCCAAGGGTTCACGTACGCGATCGCCGAAGCCGAGTACCGCGGCTACGCGCACATCGAGAGCGGAGCGAGCGCGCTCGAACAGGCCAACTACTACTTCGCCGGGACGTCACCCACCGCGCGGGTCCGGCACACGTTCCCGGGCCCGTTCCACGGCGTGTGGCGGGCGAGCGACGTCACCGACGTCGCGGCGCTGGTGTTCGCCCCGTGCGGCGAGGACCGCAACCTGAACATCAATGCGGAACTGCGAGCGGACGCGGGCACCTCCTCCGGAACGAGTTACATCGAAATGGATTCCGAGCACGCGAGTGTCGACACGATTTACCACTTCGCGTGGAAGAACTGCTGAATTCGGCGGAATTTCCCGGATGGCCCGCTCACCGGAACCCCGGTGAGCGGGCCCATTCGGGTCAGACGTGCGTGACCAGAAGTGTCACACCGGCTTCGCCGCCGCAGTCGACGAAGACCGGGCCGACGCCGTTGCCGATGTGCTGCGACACGGTCGCCTCGGCGACGAAGTGGTCCGGTCCGGCGTCGATGATCCGGATGTTCTCCAGTGCCGGGTGCTCCGGGAAGCCGCCGAGCACGGACTTCAGCCCGGTGCCGCCCCCGCAGCTGCCCGTGATGGTCACTTCCTGGCCGCGCCGGGTCGTCGGGTTCGGGCTCACCTGCACGGTGGCCCTGGCCCCCTTCGGCGGCGGCTGATCGTTCGCGGTCATGGTGGTCTCCTCCCCGGATCCGGGATTTGCCGGATCTGCTTCGTCAGTCGCCGCGGGGCGGGCCCGAGGTTCTCGACGAGCAGAAGTGAGACGTGGATCACACGCGAGGCGAGCCCGGTGCTTGACCCAGGGTGGGGAAGCGTCAGCCAACGGCTTCCGGGCGATCCGGCTCCGCGGCGGGCACCAGGGTGCATCGTCGCTCGAACCGCTCCATCAGGACGGTGGCGATCAGGAGGGCGACTGGGGTGCTCACCGCGATCCACATGACAGAACACCTACCCAGGCGCGCGAGAACTCAACCACGCGATGCGGCAACCGGGTGATCACGACGCGGATTCCGTTGGCGGGCGGGCGAAGTCGCGCGATTCCCGCCGTCACTCTTCCGTGGACAGCCGGGTGATCACGTCCAGCAGTCCCGCTCGGAACGCATCGTCTTCGCCCAGTACGCCGAGCAACGCCGGCTCGGCCCGCACCGCCCGTTCGTGCGCCGACCGCCCTTTCGTGGTCAACCGGGTCAGGTGACGTCGCGCGTCGGCCGGGTCCGGCGTCCGGGTGACGAACCCCGCCTTGGCCAGCCGGTCGAGCGTGCGGCTCATCGTCTGGTCGGTCACCTGGCACCGCTGGGCCAGCGTCCGCTGGGGGAGTGGCCCGTCGCGCAACGTGTGCAGCGCGATCAGTCCCGCGTGGGTGAGCCCCATGCCGTCGAGCACGGCCGCCCAGCGGTGTTCCACCAGGCGCGCGGCCACCGCCAGCAGCCGGCCGGTCGGCCAGGTGCTCAGGTCGGGTTCGGGGGTTGTGCTCACCGTCACTCCGGGTCGTCGTGCAGAATGTTCAGCTTGCTGAACAATTGGGCGTGTTCGCCCTCGAAAGGACCTTAGCGACCATGAACGAGAAGCCGCGCCGGCTCCGCTGGCTGATCCCCGCCCTCCTGGTGATCGCCTGGCTGGGGCTGGGCGGGTTCGGCGGGCCGTTCGCCGGGAAGCTCAGCGAAGTCGCGAAGAACGACAACGCCGCCTTCCTGCCGCGCTCGGCCGAAGCCACCGCAGTCTCCGACGAGCAGAAGGCCTTCACGCCGCGCCAGGTGCTGCCCGCGACCGTCGTCGCCGAGCGCACCACCGGCCTGACCGCCGAGGACCGCCGGTTCCTCGACGCCAAGGCCCACGAGCTGGGCGGCATCCCCGGCGTCGTCGGTCCGCTCGGCAAACCCGAGAACGCGCCGCGCGACGACCAGGCGGTACAGCTGGCCGTCCCGATCCTCGCCGACGGCAACCCCGCCGACGTCGTCAAGGAGGTCCGCGCGCACCTCGAAGGCGCCCCGGCCGGGCTCACCGTGCTGGTCACCGGGCCGGCCGGGCAGATCGCCGACCTGGTGAAGGCGTTCGGCGGCATCGACGGCATCCTGCTGCTCGTCGCCGGCGGGGTCGTCGCGCTCATCCTCATCGTGGTCTACCGCAGCCCGCTGCTGCCGTTCCTGGTGCTGCTCTCGGCGGTGTTCGCGCTCGGGCTCGCCAGCCTCGTCGTCTACCTGCTGGCGAAGAACGACGTCCTCGCGCTCAACGGCCAGAGCCAGGGCATCCTCTCGATCCTCGTCTTCGGCGCGGCGACCGACTACGCGTTGCTGACCGTCGCGCGGTTCCGGGAACAGCTGCGGGACACGCCGAGCCGGTTCGACGCGCTGAAACTCGCCTGGCGCGCGACGCTCGAACCGATCGCCGCCTCGGCCGGTACCGTCATCCTCGGCGTGCTGTGCCTGCTGTTCAGCGACCTGAACTCCAACAAGGGCCTGGGTCCCGTCGCCGCGATCGGCATCGGCGCCGCGCTGCTGGCGTCCACCACGTTCCTGCCCGCCGTACTGGCCCTCTGCGGCCGCGGTGCGTTCTGGCCGTTCAAGCCGGCGCTCGGCTCGCCGCACCCGGAGACCTCGGGGATCTGGGGTCGCGTGGCCGGTCTGGTCGGCCGGCGCCCGCGCGCGGTCTGGGTGGTGACGGCGCTCGTCCTCGGCGTCGGCGTCGCGTTCCTGCCGCAGCTCAAGGCGTCCGGCACCGCGCAGTCCGACGTCTTCCTCACCCAGGTCGAGTCCGGGACCGGGCAGGACGTCCTCGGCCGGCACTTCCCGGGCGGGCTCGGCGCACCCGCGATCACGGTCGCCGACGCCGGTGCGCTGCCCGCCGTGCTCAAAGCGTCCACAATGGACGGAATCGCGCAGTCGTTCCCGCTGCCGGGACCGGACGGCAAGCCGAAGGTCGTGCACGGCCGCGTGCAGATCCTGTCCGTGCTGAACGATCCGGCGGACTCCGAAACGGCGGTCGCGACCGTCGGCAAGCTGCGCGACGCCGTGCACGCGATCCCGGGCGCGGACGCGAAGGTCGGTGGCCCGACGGCGATCCAGCTCGACACGCAGAAGACCTCGGAGCACGACCGCGCGCTGATCATCCCGATCGTGCTGCTGGTCATCTTCCTCGTGCTGGCCCTGCTGCTGCGCGCGCTGCTCGCACCGCTGCTGCTGATCGCGACGGTGGTGCTCTCGTTCGCGGCGACGATGGGCGTGTCGGCCGTGGTGTTCAACCACATCCTGGACTTCCCGGGCGCGGACCCGGTCGTGCCGCTGTTCGGGTTCGTCTTCCTGGTGGCGCTGGGGATCGACTACAACATCTTCCTGATGACGCGGGTCCGCGAGGAGGCGCTGACCCGCGGCACCCGCGACGGCACGCTGCGCGGGCTGTCGCTGACCGGCGGCGTGATCACCTCGGCCGGCGTGGTGCTCGCCGCGACGTTCTCCGCGCTCGCGGTGATCCCGATCCTGTTCCTCGCCCAGATCGCGTTCATCGTCGCGTTCGGCGTCCTGCTGGACACGTTCCTGGTGCGGTCGCTGCTGGTGCCCGCGCTGACCGTCGACGTCGGGCGCCGGATCTGGTGGCCGTCGAAGCTGGCGAAAGCTACGAAATCGCCTGCTTGAAGTCCGGGCACTCGACCAGCGGCACGTGGTCGCAGGTCGCCGCGTGGCGGAGGCTGTCGCGCATGCGGGTGAGGCGGTCGATGGCGTCGTCGAGCTCGGCCGCCTTGACCGCCATCCGCTCGCGCAGCGCGTCGTCGCTCGGCGTGGCCACGAGGAACCGGGCGATCTCCGCGATCGTGAACCCGGCGCCACGCGCGCAGGCCACGAGATCGAGGCGGCTCAGGACGTCCGGGTGGTACGTGCGGCGCAGGCCGTTGCGCCCGGCCGGTTCGACGAGCCCGCGCTTCTCGTAGAACCGAAGCGCCGATGGCGCCAGGCCGGACTTCTCGGCGACTTCGGCGATGTCGAGCAGGGTCATGGCGCCTCCTTGACTTGAAGCGTAGTTCAAGTCGGACGATGACGGCCATGATGATCCACCACCTCAACTGCGGGTCCGTGCGGCAGATCGAAGCCCCCGGACTGCCGGCCGCGCACGCGGTCAACCACTGCCTGCTCGCCGAGACCGAGCACGACGGCCTCGTGCTCGTCGAGACCGGCCTCGGCCTCGACGACGTCCGCGACCCCGAAGCCACCTTGGGTGGCGACTGGGTCACCATGGCGCAGCCGCTGCTCGCCGAAGCCGAGACGGCCGTCCGGCAGGTCGCGCGGCTCGGGTTCGCGCCCGAAGACGTCCGGCACGTCGTCGTCACCCACCTCGACGTCGACCACTGCGGCGGCCTGCCCGACTTCCCGGCCGCGCGGGTCCACGTCCTCGCGGCGGAGCTGGACGCGGCGCTGGCCGAGGCCCCGAGCTTCCGGTACCGGCCGGCGCACTGGGCGCACGGGCCGAAGTGGGAGACCTACGAGCCGCCCGCCGGCGACGACTGGTTCGGCTTCGCTTCGGTGCCGCTGACGGGCGTCGCGGCGGACATCCGGCTCGTCCCGCTCGGCGGGCACACGGCGGGCCACGCGGGGGTCGCGGTGCACGACGGCACGCGCTGGCTGCTGCACTGCGGGGACGCGTACTACTACCACCGCGAGCTGACGGCCGACCCGGAGCCGCACCCGGTGCTGGACGTCGTCCAGACCCGTTCGGAGGCCACCACGACCTGCGCCTGGGCACGCAGGCGCGGCTGCGCGAGCTGGCGAGGCGGCACGGCGGCGAGGTGACGCTCTTCAGCGCCCACGACCCGTGGGAGCTGGACCGGCTAGGAGTCGCGGCGGGCGCGTGAGTCGGCGGCCTCGCCGGTCAGGTACTCCGTCGTGCCGGTGAGGGACAGCAGTCGCTCGAGCGACGGCGGCCGGTTGTCCAGGTGCAGCCGGGAACCCGCGCCGGTGACCGCTCGGTGGATCAGCAGCAGGGTCGACAGGCCGGAGGAGTCGCAGAAGGCGATCTCACCGCAGTCGAGCCGCACGTCACGGACGGCCGGGTGATCGGCCAGCCGGTCGGTCACCAGCTGCAGCAGCGCCCCGGCCGTGGCGAACTCGAGCTCGCCGACGATCGCGACGCGGGCCGTCGCTTCGTCCGGTGCGGTCCACGTGCACGTCAAGCCACTGATCAAGCCGTCCGCTCCGATCCGGCGCCCGGCTCCGCCAAGTGCGTGCGCGCGGTGCCGAGCAGTTCGGTGGCACGCGGGAAGTCGCGCAGCTCCGCCTCGAGCAGGTCGAGGGCCGGCACCAGCGACGCCGCCGGGACGCCTCGCGCGGTGAGGATCCCGGCGGTCCAGGTCAGGAACCCGGTGAACAGCTCGCCATCGCCGACGTACAGCGCGGTCGCCAGGAACTCGACGATGTGCGCGAGGTCCTCCGCCGTGTGCTGGCGCTGCAGGTCGGTGTAGGACCGCATGGCCGGGATGCGCTCTTCGAGCCCGGTCAGCACCGACTTGACGAGCCGGCCGGAGCTGCGCGTGACCAGCGTGTACTCCTGGTCGGCAAGGTGCGGGAGGTCGTCGAGCGGCTGGTGTCCGGTGTACGGCCGGGGCAGCGGCTCGGCCAGCCGGTCGGCCGCCGACCGCGCGTCCGGGGCCCAGGCTTCGGCGCCGAGCAGCCGGGCGTACCGGCCGTCGGGACCGAAAGCGGCGCCGCCGGCGATCACCGGTGTCGCCGCTGCCTGGCACGCGGTGATCGTGGCGTGCGCCGTCGGTAGCCGGGTGGCGATCGACCCGGACAGCGCGACCGCGTCCGGACCGGTGCGGTGCAGGTGGGCGACCAGGTGCGGGGCGGGCACCTGCGCGCCCAGGTAGTCGACCCGGAAGCCGCGCAGCCGCAGCACCTCGGCCAGCAGCCGGGCGGGCATCGCGTGCCACTCGCCGTCGACGCAGGCGACGGTGACGCGGCCGAGGTGCGGCTCCGGCCGCTTGAGCACGTAACCGAAGGTCGCGATGACGCGGTCGTTGATCGCGGTCGCCGCGTGCTCCTGCGCGACCGTGAGGCGGTTGGCCGCCCACTCCTGCCCGACCCGGCGCTGGACCGCGCCGATCACGTCGAGCAGCAGCGTCTCCGGGTCGGCGCCGTCGTCGAGCGCCTTGACCACGACGTCGCCCGCGGCGTACTCGTCGCCGGTCGTGACGGCGTCCCAGAGCCGCTCGGCGCGCTCGGCCACCCCGGGGGCGCGGGTGGGGGTGCTCATGCGGTGTACCTCCCGCGGCCGTGGCCGCCGACCGCGGCCAGGTGCTGCCCCCGCGGGGCGGTGATCGCCAGCACGGCCGTGTCGTCGTGCGCACCGCGGCCGATCCACTGCGACGCGAGCATGTGGATCCGCTCGACCACGGCGTCGGCCGGCATGTTCGCGCATTCGGTGAGCGACCGCCGGAGCCGCTCTTCGCCGAACATCTCGTCGCCGAGCGGGCCGCCCCGGGCCTCGATGATCCCGTCGGTGTAGAGCAGGCACGTCTCGCCCGGGTCGAGCGTGACGTCCGCGCTGGTCGACCGGATCTCCGGCAGCACGCCGATCAGGCTGCCGCGGGTGTCGGCTTCCTCGACGCGGCCGTCGGCCCGGACGATCAGCGGCGGCGGATGGCCGGCGGAGGTGACCCGCAGCCGGACGGTCGCGCCCTCGCGGCGCGCCGAGGCCAGCACGAGCGTGACGAAGCGGGCGTCACGCCGGTCGGCGAGCGTGCGGTTCAGCAGGCTCAGCAGGCCGTGGTGGTCGCCGGCCATCGGGAGCAGCGCGCGCAGCGTGGTGCGGATCTTGCCGGTCAGCACGGCCGCCTCGAGGCCCTTGCCGCAGACGTCGCCGAGCACGGCCAGCGACTCGTCACCCTCGCCGGGGGACGCCGGGTGCACGTCGTAGAAGTCGCCGCCGATCCGCTCGCCGTCGCGGGCCGGACGGTAGCGGCCGGCGAACTCGACGCCGCCGAGCTGCTCGAGGGTCGGGGGGAGCAGCTCGCGCATCAGCGTGTCGGTGATCGACGCCTGCAGCGCGAACACGCGCGCCGCCGACATCGCCGCGCCGGCCCGCGCCGCGAACAGCCGCGCGAAGAGCTCTTCCTGGTCGGTGAAAGAGGCGCGATCGCCGCGGCGGAGCAGCACCAGGGCGCCGGCGGGGACGCCGTGACCGGGCAGGGGAGTGACGACGATCGAACCGACCGGGCCGAACCCCGCCGGCAGCACCCAGCCGGGTGCCGCGTCCGGGTCGAGCCAGCGCGAAGGCACCGGCGGGAAGCCCTGCAGCGCCTCGCCGAGCCCGGGCAGCTCGTCCGGGTTGATCTCCAGCCGGGACCGCGCCGGCTCCTCGCCGCGCACGCAGGAGACGGCGGGGTAGTTCCCGCTCGTGGTGGGCGCCAGGACCAGGGCGGCGTCGGCGAGGTGCTGCGCGGCGAGCCGGGCGGCGACCTCCATGCAGCGCTCCAGGTTGAGCGAGCCCAGCAGCGCGGCCGAGGCGTCGCTGAGGAACGCGGTCCGCTCCTGCTCCCGGGCCAGGGCGTCCTGGGCGGCGCGGGCGTCGGTTTCGTCGACCAGCCACCACGTCACGGCCTCGCCGTGCGGGATCGGGTGGGCCGCGAAGGCCCGCTCGCCGACCTCGCCGCGGACGACTTCGCCGTCGCGGGCGTCGTGCGCGCGGACCAGCCAGTCCGCCACCGTGCCGGTGAGGGCGCGGCCGGGCGCGGCCGCGGGGAAGAGCGTGCGGGCGGCTTCGTTGAGCGCGAGGACGACGCCACCGGAGTCGGCGCAGATCGCGGCCGTGGGCGCGGCGGACCAGCCCCGGTCGCCGGTGCCGGCGGTCCTGCGCGCGGTGCGCACCGGGTCAGCCACGGGCGCCCGCGGGGTCGTCGGTGGCCAGCTCGGCCCACAGCGTCTTGCCGCTGGGCCGGCGCAGCTGGCCCCAGGCCGCCGCGCAGCGTTCCACCAGCAGGAGCCCGCGCCCGCCCTGGTCGGACGGCGCGCGGCGGCGGGCCGGATCGCCCCCGCCGTCGTCGACCTCGATCCGCAGCTTCGCGGCGCCGGTCAGCAGGCGCACGTGGTAGGGCGCGCGGCCGTGGCGCAGCGCGTTGGACGTCAGCTCGTCCACCACCATGACGGCGGTGCCGACGACACTCGCGGGGAGTCCCCGCAGGACCGTGCGGACCCAGTGGCGGACTTTCGCCAGCTCGGTGAGCTCGGCGGTGATGCCGAGCTCGTGCCGGATCGCTCGCAGGTTCACGTCCGCTTCCTCCGTACCGGGCTCCGGGGAGAAGCCCTCCCCGTCCTGATGCCCGGATCCGGGCCCGCCCACACGGGTATCCGAGGCCGTCATGCTTCTCCGTCCCAGGACGCGAGCGTCTCGGCGAGGCTCGGGCGCACCGGCATGACGTCGCCGAGGCACAGGAGCTCGATCGGCCGCAGGACGGCGGGCACGGTCGTCACGACGGCCAGCTTGCCGCCCGCCTCGCGCAGCCTGCCGGCCAGCCGCAGCAGGACCTGCAGGCAGCTGGAGTCGCAGTATTCGGCCTCGTCCATGTCCAGCACGACGCGACGGGCGCCGGGATCGGCCGGGAACACCTCGTCGAGCTTCGGTGAGACCGCGAAGTCGAACTCGCCGCGCAGGGTGTAGATGTCCAGGTCGCCGTCTTCGCGGACGTCCACGGACCAGCCGTCACCGCGGAACCGATGCCGGGGCCGCAGTGCGTCGGTGGTCATGCAAGCTCCAGAAATGGGGATCGGGGACGCGGGCTGGCGGCTCAACCTGCTCCGGTCGCAATCTACCAGCGCTCCCGATCGTGGGCAGCGTGTCCCGTCACAGTCCTTTGAGGACCTTCTCGGGGCGGGCCGGTTCGGCCGCCGGTTCCGGTGCCGGGGCGCCCGGGGGCACGATGGCGACGTTGACCGTCCGGGTCAGCCGTTCGTAGGGCGCGCGGTGCTCGCCGTCGAGCAGCACCGCCAGGGGCGTCCAGACGCCCACGACGAAGACCGACGCGGCCAGCGCGAGGGGCAGGAGCAGCTGCTCGGGGTGGTCGCCGAGGTCCCAGTGGTCCAGGTCCAGCAGCATCCACGTGAGCCACAGCGGCGAAAGCAGGACGCCGTTGCGCACCAGCAGCGCGATCGGCCCGGCGCGGCGGCGGCCCCGGCGCGCCACGCGCAGCAGCATCGCCCGCTTCCCCGGCGTCGAGCCGGTCACCGCGGGCAGCACCACGAACCAGACGAGGGCGAGGATCACGACCGGCGTGTCGCGGTGCTCGAGGTCCTCGCCGAACAGCGTCAGCAGGCCGAACAGGAAACCGAGCAGCGCGGCGAACCCGAGCAGGTCGGTGGCCAGCGCGAACAGCCGCCGGGTGAACGTGACCTTCTCGGCGTAGCGGCGCCGGTCGTGCTCGGGCTCCGGCGAGGGCAGCAGCCGGCCGAGCGGGCCGGCCAGCAGCCAGCCGACGACGACACCGGCGGTGTTGAGGATCAGGTCGTCGACGCTGAACAGCCGGTACGGGCACGGGTAGACGAACCACAGGCCGGTCAGCTGCGTCAGCTCGAAGAACAGCGACACGCCGAAGCCGACCATCGCCGCGGGCACGAGCCGCATGCGCTGCGCATAGCGGACGTAGAACCCGAGCGGCGCCAGCATCACGACGTTGAGCGCGGTGGTCCAGACCGCCGGGTTGTGCAGCAGCGCGCCGGGGCTCCAGTGCCCGCGGGCGCGCTGCGAAACCACCTCGACGAAGTAGAAAGGCCGCAACTGCGGAGAACTCGCGTACGTGTGACCCGCGCAGTACGCGGGGTCGGCGGGCAGCGGCAGCACCGTCTGCGTGGCGATCGCCAGCAGGTAGAAGAGGAACGCGTAGAAGACGAACGTCGGCCATCCGCCGGCGCGGCCCCGCCGGCGGTAGCTGACGAAGGCGGCCGGGAGCATCACGGCCAGCACGAGGAACGGGAAGAGGATGAGGGCTGTCCGGACGGGGACGAGGTAGGTGGCGACCACGGAGCCGGTGGTACCCAGCCGAGCGGGTGGCGAAGCGTGCTTCCCCCGGACGGCTGGGCGCGCACCGGCGCGGGCCTACTGCGGCGGCGCGTCCTGCCCGCCGCCGTTCTGCTTGTGCAGGTAGTCCTTCACCTTCTCCGAGCCCTGGTCGATCTTGTCGGCGTGGTCGCCGAAGCGCTGCTTGGCGGCATCGGCGGCCTTGTCGACACCCTGGTCGGCCTTGTCGGGGTTGTTCCCGAGCGCTTCTTTCGCCTTGTCGAACAGGTTCATCGCTTCCGGCCTTCCGTTCGGAATCCGATCTTCGGACCTTCCGAGGAGAACACCGGCGCAGCCGGCCCGCAACCGAATGGCCGTATGCACTCACCTGTCGTGGGTATTACCGCCCCTTTCCCGGGTGAAAGCGGGTGCCGCGGGTTTGAGGGTGGCGAGTTCGGGTAGCGGTGGATCTTTCTCTCGCGCGACGATGGCCGGACCGCCGGGAACCGGTCGCGCGGCGGCCGATCGTCCGGATCGTCCCGGAAAGCCCCGCAGCCGGCCGCACCCGGGCGCGGCGGCGTGAACCACGCGCCGCCGTGGCCCGTATATCGGGGTGAGGAGCGCCGGCCCGCCGCAGGGCAGGCGCTCGTTACCGCGAACACGACGTGAGGCTGTCATGGTTGGAACCACCGGTCTGCCGCTGCCGCGGCGCGCCAGACGCCGCATCCCGGACCCGGGTGCCGCCCTGCCCGACTTCGGGCTGCCCCGGACCGCGCGGAGGCACGCCGTCGCCGGCGTCGTCCTGACGGTGCTCGCCGCGCTGCTCGTGCTGTTCGCGCTCCTCGCGCCCGCCGACCTCAACTCGTTCTCACCGGAATTGCTGGTCCGCGTTCCGGTGGAAGGCCTGATCGTGGCCGCCTTGGTGCTGGTCCTGCCGCCGCGGGCGCGCGGTGTCGTCGCGGTGCTGGTCGGGCTGGTGCTGGGCCTGCTCACCGTGCTGAAGGCGCTCGACACCGGCTTCTACGCGACGCTCGAGAAGCCGTTCGACCCGATCTACGACTGGAGCTTCTTCAAGGCCGGGATCGAGTTCCTCGCGGGGGAAATCGGGGACGTGGGTGCTTACGCGGCCCTGGCGGGCGCCGTGGTGCTCGCGATCGCGATCGTCGCCTTCATGGTGCTCGCGATGCTGCGGCTGAGCCGGATCGCCGCCGGCCGGCGCACCGGCGCGACGCGCGTGGTGGCCGTGCTCGGCGTGATCTGGATCGTCTGCTCGGTGTTCGGCGTCGAGATCGCCCCGGGACAGCCGGTCGCGGCCCGGAGCGCCGCCGCACTGGCCTACGACGACCTGCGCCAGGTGAGCACGGACCTGCGGGAACAGCAGCCGTTCGGCGAGCTGGCCGCCGCGGACGCGTTCCGGGACACCCCGGGCGACCAGCTGCTGAACGGGCTGCGCGGCAAGAACGTGGTGCTGACGTTCGTGGAGAGCTACGGCCGCGTCGCGCTCGACGACCCGGCGTTCGCGCCGAAGATCGGCGCGACCCTCGACGCGGGCACCGCGGAGCTGAAGGCGGCCGGCATCGGTGCGAAGAGCGCGTTCCTCTCGTCGTCGACCTTCGGCGGCGGCAGCTGGCTCGCGCACTCCACCGTCGAGTCCGGCATGTGGATCGACAACCAGCAGCGCTACAACAACCTCCTCGACAGCGACCGGCTGACCCTCGGCGGCGCGTTCCAGAAGGCGGGCTGGAAGACGGTCTGGGACGTCCCCGCGCACACGAAGGACTGGCCCGAAGGCCAGCGGTTCTACCACCCGGACGCCTACTACGACTTCCGGAACATCGGGTACAAGGGTCCCGGGTTCGCCTACGCGACGATGCCGGACCAGTACACCTTTTCCATGCTGCAGCGCAACGAACTCGCGAAGAGCGCGCAGAAGCCGGTGATGGCCGAGGTGGACCTCGTCTCCAGCCACGCGCCGTGGTCGCCGCGGCCCTGGCTGGTCGACTGGAACCAGGTCGGCGACGGCTCGATCTTCGCGCCGCAGCCGGGTGCGGGGGAGGCGCCGGAGTCGGTCTGGAAGGACCCCGCGAAGATCCGCGACGCCTACCGGGACGCCACCGACTACTCCCTGAAGACGCTCATCTCGTTCATGCAGCACTACGGCGACGAGAACACGGTGCTCGTCTTCCTCGGCGACCACCAGCCGCCGGTCGTCACGCCGCAGGGCGCGGTGCACGACGTGCCGATCACGATCGTGGCGAAGGACCCGAAGGTGCTGGACCGGATCTCCGGCTGGGGCTGGACCGACGGCCTGCACCCCGCCGCGCAGGCGCCGGTGTGGAAGATGGACTCCTTCCGCGACCGGTTCCTGACCGCGTTCGCCCGTTGACCGTCTCGTTCGGACCCGCGCTAGCCCGGATGGAGCAGCGTGGTGACTTTGCGCTGCGCTCGCATTCACTGGCCCGATGAATTGCCGGTAATTCTTCCGTTCTCCTAGGCTCCATAACGTCGGGGTTCTCCGCGCTGAGGAGTGGTCATGCGAAGGAAATTGACGGTATTCGCGGTCGCTGTGTTTTCGCTGTTCGGATTGTCGGTCGTGCCCGCGGCCGCGGCCGGCGGCGACTTCGCGCCACCCGGTTGCTTCGGCGAGCGCTACGGAACGCTCTTCGGACAGGGCGTGTCGGTCAGCTGCTTCCCCGGCGAGGGCTACGGGTACCGCGTGATCGCCCACTGTGCCAACGGCAGCGCGTTCTGGTTCGTGGCCGGTGATTTCGTGCCGTACGGATTCGGTCCGGCGGTCGCGGAATGCTCCGGGGCGCTGCTGGTGCCGGCGCGGGTGGTCACCTACCGGGTCGACGAAATCTGATTTCCGGCAGAACTGTCCGGCCACCCATTTCCGGGTGGCCGGACAGTGTCGTGTCCGGAGTTTTCACGAGGTGCGGCGGTCGTCCATGGCGTCGCGGTCCCAGTCGATTCCGAGCCCGGGGTTTTCCGGGGGCACCGCATGGCCGTTTTCGACGGTGAGTTCGGTGCGGGTGATCGCCCGCAGCTGCGGGATGTGTTCGACGTACCGGCCGTTCGGCACGGCCGCCGTCAGGCTCACGTGCAGTTCCATGAGGAAGTGCGGGCAGACCTCGACGTTGAAGGCTTCGGCGAGGTGGGCGACCTTGAGCCACGGCGTGATGCCGCCGACCCGGGCCACGTCGGGCTGCACGATCGACGCGGCACCGCGGTGCAGGTAGTCGCGGAACTGGGCCACCGAGTAGAGCGACTCGCCGACGGCGATCGGGACGGCGGTCGCGGCGGCGAGCCGGGCGTGCCCGGAGACGTCGTCGGCCGGCAGCGGTTCCTCCAGCCAGAACAGGTCGAGCGGGCCGAACGCCGCCGCCCGCCGGACGGCCTCGGCGGCCGTCATCGACTGGTTCGCGTCCACCATCACGTCGAACCGCGGCCCGACGGCCTCGCGGACCGCGGTGAGCCGTTCGAGGTCTTCGCCGGCGTCCGGCTTGCCGATCTTCACCTTGACGCCGCCCCACCCGGCGGCCGCGGCGGCTTTCGCTCCCGCCGCGAGTTCCTCGGTGCTCAGGTGCAGCCAGCCGCCCTCGGTGTCGTAGAGCGGGACGCGCGACCGGAACCCGCCCGCGACGCGCCACAGGGGTTCGCCGGCGCGCAGGCACTTGAGGTCCCACAGCGCGGTGTCGACGGCGGCGAGCGCGAGTGCGGTGATGGCGCCGACGGTCGTCGCCCGGGTCGCGGCGAAGAGGTCCCGCCACAGTGCCTCGACCAGCCGCGAGTCCCGTCCGACGAGCCGGGGGAGCAGGTGGTCGCGCAGCAGCGCGACGACGGAGCTGCCCCCGGTGCCGATCGTGTAGGAGTAGCCGAGCCCGCGGCCGCCGTCGTCGGTGGCCAGCTCGACGAAGACGGTCTCCTGGGAGGTGAACGCCTGCACGGCGTCGGTCCGGGCCCGCTCGACCTCGACGTCGACGAGAAAGGCCTCGGCGCGCGTGACGACAGTCAATGATCCCCCTGACGCAGAATCCTATAGGAAATATGATTCTGGCCGCGCGGGGGAGCGCTGTCAACGGCCGGGGTGCCGCTGAGGGGGACGGTCATGCACGTCTGCTGCCCCGCAGACTCTGGTTCCGGCCGCCGCCCTTGCCCCCGTGCTGTACTTGGTCCAGACCTTCGTCGACGCGGACAGGTGAGACCTGTTCGCGGTTCTTCGCGTTCCGGAAACACCCTGCCGCGCAACGCATCTCGTTGTTGAGTCCACATCGGACAGACGTTCGCCTCCGCGAATTCCGGACAGAAGACCGGACAAATCTGGACCACCCGCACGATCCGCCCGCACACTCGGCGCACGGTGAGTTTCTTTCCCCCCTGCCTCGAAGGAGATCTCATGCGTCGAAGAATCGCCCTCGCCCTCGGCGGTGCCGCCGTCCTGACCGCTTCCCTCGCTTCCGCGTCGCTCACCCCGGCCGTGGCCTCGCCCGGGTTGATCGCCGCCATGCAGCGGGACTTCGGCCTGACCGCCGCCCAGGCCGAAACCCGCCTCGGCCAGGAAATCACCGCCGCGCGGGTGATGCCGGCCGCCGAAAAGGCCGCCGGAGCCGCCTTCGGTGGCGCCTGGTTCGACCCCGCGCTCGGCAAGCTCGTCGTCGGCGTGACCGACCCGGCCGCGGCCGACGCCGTCCGGCGGGCCGGTGCCGAAACCACGCCGGCGAAGGTCAGCGCCGCGAAGCTCGACGCGACCAAGGCCGCGATCGACGCCGTGGCCAAGGCGGATCCCGCTCCGGCGGCGGTCAGCGGCTGGCGCACCGACCCGCGCACCGGCAGTGTCGTCGTCACCCTGCGGCCGGGCGCGCACAGCGCCGACGCCGACTCCTTCCTCGCGAAAGCGCGGAAAGCGGGCCCGGTGACGGTCGCGACCGCGCCGGCCGCCGAGCCCTTCTCGGCCGGGACCGTCGGTGGCGATCCGTACTACATCAACGGCAACACCCGGTGCTCGATCGGCTTCTCGGTGCAGGGCGGCTTCGTCAGCGCCGGTCACTGCGGTGGTGCCGGCAGCTCGGTGGTCGGCTGGGACGGCTCGGCGATGGGCAGCTTCGCCGGCTCTTCCTTCCCCGGCAACGACTATTCGTTCATCCGCATCGGCAACGGCTGGTGGACCGCACCGGTCGTGCTCGGCTGGGGTACGGTGAGCGACGCGCTCGTCCGCGGCTCGTGGGTCGCGCCGGTCGGCACCTCGGTGTGCCGCTCGGGCTCGACCACGCACTGGCACTGCGGCACGGTGCTGGGGCTCAACGAGACCGTCAACTACTCCCAGGGCGCGGTCTACCAGATGACGCGCACCAACGTCTGCGCCGAACCCGGTGACTCCGGCGGCTCCTTCATCACCGGCGACCAGGCCCAGGGTGTGACCTCCGGTGGCTGGGGCAACTGCAGCTCCGGCGGCGAGACGTGGTTCCAGCCGGTGAACGAGATCCTGCAGACCTACGGCCTGTCGCTCGTCACGGCGTAGCCAATATTTTCCGGCGGCGGCCGATGAATCCGGCGGCCGCCGCCGGTAGGTACCGGTGAGGCCGTGCCACCAGAGCGCGGCGAACCCACCGGGAGCAGTCATGAGCGTGATCGTCGTCGAGTTCCTCACCCTGGACGGTGTCGTCGAGGACCCGGACGGTTCCGGGAGCACGGCCATCGGCGGCTGGGCGTTCCGGCACGGCCCGGAGGCCGTCGCGGGGGACAAGTTCCGGCTCGGCGAGCGGCTCGACACCGGAACCCTGCTGCTCGGCCGGACGACCTGGGAGCTGTTCGCGAAGCTGTGGCCCGGCCGCACGGGCGAGTTCCCCGACCGGCTCAACGCGGCACGGAAGCTGGTGGCCTCGCGAACGCTCGCCGACGTGTCCGGATGGCGGAACTCCGCGCTGCTGCGAGGAGATCTCGCCGAGGAAGTTCGGCGTCACGAGCACGACGTGATCGTCATCGGGTCCATCGGGATCGCGCAGGAGCTCGGCCGCGCCGGCCTGGTCGACGAGTACCGCCTGCTCGTGTTCCCGAGCGTCGCCGGCGCGGGCCGGCGGCTCTTCGAAGCCCCTGCGGACCTCTCGCTGGTGTCCACCACGCGGGTCGGGCCCGCGGTGCTCAGCACCTACCGGACGCGCTAGGTCCGCAGGAGGCTCGCGAGCCAGCCGCCGAGGACCTGCTGGACCTCGACGCGCGTTCGCGCCGGGTCGTCGGCCGCGGCGATCATCCGCGCCGCCTCCATCACCGCGCTGAGCACCAGCTGGGCCAGGGCGCGCACGGGTGTCTCCACGATCAGCCCGTCCGCCCTGGCCCGCTCCAGCACGGCGACGATCAGGCCGAGGCCGTACTCCGCCTCGATCTCGCGCCAGACGTCCCAGCCCAGCACGGCGGGCGCGTCGGTGAGCGAGATGCGGCGGACCTCCTCGCGCAGGCAGGCGTCGAGAAAGACGCCGAGGCCGTGCATCATCCCGGTCAGCGGGTCCGAGCCGCCGGCGAACGCGGCCTGGACCTCCTCGGTCAGCTCGCGTTCCAGCTCTTCGACGACGGCGCGGAACAAGCCCTGCTTGTCGGCGTAGTGGTGGTACAGCGCGCCGCGGGTGACGCCGGCGGCGCGGGTGATCTCGTCCGCCGGGACGGCCTGGTAGCCGCGGGCGGCGAACAGTTCGCGCGCGGCGGCGACCAGGGCGGCCTTCGTGCCGGCGGAACGGTCCTGCTGGGTACGTCGCACCCGCCTAATCTGCCATGACGCCCGCGAACTCGACGATGTGCCCGGCCAGTGCGGCGGGCTGGTCTTCGGAGACGAACGTGAAGGAGTCGGGCACCTCCACGACCTTCGCGTCCGGCAGGAGCGCGGCAAGCCGGTGGGCCAGTGCGAGGGGGAACAGCTTGTCCTCCGGCGCCCAGGCGAGGAGCACCGGCCGGTCGAAGGTCCGCAGCGCCTCGGCGGCGGCGAGCGTGTGCCGCGGGTGCACGTCTCGCAGCAGCTTGCGCAGGTCGCGGCGCACCCCGGCGGACTTCCGCAGCGGCGAGAGGTAGGCCTGCGCGACGGCGTCCGGCAGCGGCCGCTTGACCACCCAGCCGAAGAGCAGCGGCAACGGGTACAGCGCGCGGATCCGCAGCAGCTGCCCGAGCACCGCCATCGAACCGGGGATCCGCGCGAAGGGCGGCAGCGCTTTGAAGATCGGCGGGAAGAAGTACTCGAAGCAGTCGGACGGCGTGAGCACGACCCGCGCGACCCGCTCCGGGCGGCGGCTGAGCAGGATCTGCGTGAGCGCGCCGCCGGTGTCGTTCGCGACGAGCGTGACGTCCCGCAGGTCGAGCGCGTCGAGGAAGTCCGCGATCAGGTCGGCGTTGCCGGTGGGGGACAGGTCGGCGTCCGCGCGCATCGGGAGGTCGTGCGAGCCCAGTGGCAGATCCGGGGCCAGGCACCGGAACCCGGCGGCGGCGACTTCGGGGGTGACTTTCCGCCACAGCTCGGCGTTCGTCAGCACGCCGTGGACGAACACCACCGGTGCGCCCACGCCCCGCTCGAAGTACCGCACCTCGCCGGCCGGCAGCCGGACCCGGTGCTCCCGGCCCAGGGATTCGCTTCGCTTCGTCATGAAGACGAGAGTACATACGTGGTGTATGTATGTAAATGAACCCCGCACGGGTTGATGGCCGGCTGTCGAGCAGGGGAGAGGGACGCGGTGGTGCCCCGGACTTGGCTTCGGGGAAAGGTCGGATCCGGGGTCACCACCGCCCGCGGGACAGCTGACACGATGTCCTGCGGTGCAACCACCTTACGAACCGCCGGGGTGCCTGACCAGGGCCTCGATGCGGTGTCGAAGGTTTGTCGCCCGGTCGGTCACCGGACCTACCGAGAGTGGAGCGAATCCTCCGGCGCGGGTTCGTCCGGTGGCCGGTCGCCGTGCCGGTGGACGATCCGCCACTCGCCGTCTTCGCGGCGGTACACGTGCGTGACGCGCAGGGTGTAGGTCGTCGGCCGGCCGTTGACCGACACGGTGTTGTGCTCGAAGCCGACGGTGTAGGCGAGGTCGCCGCTCGCGCCCGCGGCGATGACTTCGAAGCGGTATTCGCGGGAGTCGGAGAACTGGGCGGCGACCCGGCGGAACGCGTCGCCCACGTCCGCCCAGCCGGTGCGGATCGGCAGCCAGGCCCCGAAAAGCGTCACCGGGTCGGCCTTCGACCACAGTGCGGTGCGCGGGCCCGCGTCCCCG